>NZ_JBMDIX010000002.1:0-269562 GCF_057808915.1 Rhodococcus sp. FG69
CCAGACAAACGACCCACCGGGGTCCGAGCCCCAGCCACGATCACCGACGTAGTCACTTTATTCCTCCACAGATTCTCGAAGATGTTGTGCTTGATTCAACGCGTGTCGACGGTGCCGTCCAACCCATCGGCCCAAACTGCTCGAGCATAGACACATTCAGCGCATGCGCGTTCACTCAGTGAACGCTTTCGCTTGTGCGCTCACCCCGAGCGCTCCGACAGTCATCTCCCGCAACACGGTTCGAGTGCTGCGCGATGGACTTCGGCCAGCACTGTAGGGCGTGGAGTTGATGAGGCCGAACACCGCGTGAGCCTTCGTCCTCGCATCGGAGTCACTCAGCGATTCGTCCGCGGCGCACAGTGTCGTCACCCACAACTCCACGTACTCGCGCTGCATACGCCGCACCTTGCGTCGCGCAGCATCGGGCAGGCTGTGCAAGTCACGGTCCTGGATCCGAATCAACGCCGGGGACCCGACAGCGAAGTCCAGATGAAATTCGATCAGATCGAACAACGCATCGAGGCCGGCCGGCCGCTGATCCACCACGCGCCTGCCGCCGTCGAGCAGAAAGACCGAAATCTCGACCAACAGCTCGGTCAGCACCGCTTCCTTGTTGGGAAAGTGGCGATACACCGCCGGACCACTGATTCCGACGGCTGCGCCCAAGTCTTCGAGTCGCACCGATGCGAATCCGCGTTCGGCGAACAGCGCTGCCGCTGCCGCCAATAATTGCGCTCGCCGTTCGGCTTTCCGCTGGTCTCGCAGAGTCCCCGATTTCGACTCCTGCACAGTCATCGCACTCCCCCTTCCGCACTCCACCCTGGACAACTCAGTTAATCATAGTTTACTATTTGCTGAGTTATTCCTCGTTAACTCAAATTCAGCTGATCCGCAGGATGAGACCGAAGGCGCGCATCACATGGCAATCGATACAACGGTCAACAGGGCAGCGCACGAGCACCTGACCCGCGACCTTTCCGCCCGGCTCGCTCGCGCCGCGCTCGGCGGTAGCGAGAAGTCGCGAGAGCGACACGTCGCCCGCGGCAAGCTCCTCCCGCGGGACCGGGTGAACGAACTGCTGGATCCGGGGAGTCCGTTCCTCGAGATTGCCCCGTTGGCAGCGAACGGTTTGTACGACGACGAATGCCCGGGGGCCGGAGTCATTGCCGGGATCGGCCGAGTCTCCGGACGCGAGTGCGTCATCGTCGCCAACGACGCCACCGTCAAGGGCGGCACCTACTACCCGATGACCGTCAAGAAGCACCTGCGCGCGCAAGAGATCGCGCTGCAGAACATGTTGCCGTGCATCTACCTCGTCGACTCGGGCGGTGCGTTCTTGCCGCGCCAGGACGAGGTTTTCCCTGACCGTGACCACTTCGGACGCATCTTCTACAACCAGGCGACGATGAGCGCCAAGGGAATTGCACAGATCGCGGCAGTGATGGGCTCGTGCACCGCAGGCGGCGCCTATGTTCCCGCGATGAGCGACGAGGCCATCATCGTCAAGGATCAGGGCACGATCTTCCTCGGCGGCCCGCCGCTGGTCAAAGCGGCCACCGGCGAAATCGTCACGGCCGAGGAACTCGGTGGCGGCGACCTGCACTCGAAGATCTCCGGCGTCACCGACCACCTCGCCGACGATGATCGCGACGCGCTGAAACGAGTCCGCACCATCGTCTCCACGCTCGGGCCGCGCAGTCCGCGGCCATGGGACGTCGTCGCGACTCGCGAACCCATTGCCGCGCAGACCGAGTTGTACGACGTCGTGCCGACCGACCCCCGCACCCCGTACGACGCTCGCGAGGTCATCACCCGCGTCGTCGACGGCGGCGAGTTCGACGAATTCAAAGCCGAGTACGGCAAGACTCTCGTCACGGGGTTCGCCCATGTACACGGGCACCCCGTCGGCATCATCGCCAACAACGGCGTCTTGTTCTCCGAATCGGCAATGAAGGGTGCGCATTTCATCGAACTGTGCGACAAGCGCAGCATCCCGCTGGTATTTCTGCAGAATCTGTCCGGCTTCATGGTCGGGCGAGACTACGAGGCCGGCGGGATCGCGAAGCACGGCGCCAAGATGGTCACCGCCGTCGCATGTGCCCGGGTACCGAAGATCACCATCGTGATCGGCGGTTCCTACGGGGCCGGCAACTACTCGATGTGCGGCCGCGCCTACTCCCCTAGGTTCCTGTTCATGTGGCCCAACGCCCGGATCTCCGTCATGGGCGGCGAACAGGCGGCGTCGGTGCTGGCCACCGTCCGCAGCGATCAGCAGGACGCCGCGGGCACACCCTGGTCGGACGAGGATCAGGAATCGTTCAAGGCCCCGATCCGCGAGCAGTACGAAACTCAGGGCAACCCCTACTATTCGACGGCTCGATTGTGGGACGACGGCATCATCGATCCCGCTGACACCAGACAGGTTCTCGGACTTGCCCTCTCCGCGTGCGCCAACGCGCCGCTCGAGCAGGTCTCCTACGGCGTTTTCAGAATGTGACTGACATGAATAAGCAGATCGACACCGTCCTGATCGCGAACCGTGGCGAGATCGCTGTGCGCGTGGCACGAACGCTGCGCCGCATGGGTATTCGGTCAGTTGCCGTCTACAGCGACGCCGATGCGGGCGCGCGCCACGTCGCCGAGGCCGACACCGCAGTCCGCCTGGGACCGGCCAACGCCCGCGACAGCTACCTGTCCATACCCAAGGTCATCGAGGCCGCACAGCGCACCGGAGCCCAGGCCATTCACCCGGGATACGGGTTCCTGTCCGAGAACGCCGAGTTCGCGGCTGCGTGCGCCGCTGCCGACATTGCCTTCCTCGGTCCACCGGCCCGGGCGATCGAGGTCATGGGTGACAAGATCGCAGCCAAGGCCGCCGTGTCCGAGTTCGGCGTTCCGGTCGTGCCGGGGATCTCGCGTCCGGGCCTGACCGACGCCGATCTCATCGCCGGCGCTGAAGACGTCGGGTTCCCTGTGCTCGTCAAACCGTCTGCAGGCGGCGGCGGCAAGGGTATGCGGCTGGTCGAACGAACCGAGGACCTCCCCTCAGCACTGGCGAGTGCACGTCGCGAAGCGGCATCCTCGTTCGGCGACGACACGCTCTTCCTCGAACGATTCGTGTTGCGTCCCCGCCACATCGAGGTTCAGATTCTGGCCGACGAGCACGGGAACGTCATCCACCTCGGCGAACGTGAATGCAGCCTGCAGCGACGCCACCAGAAGGTCATCGAGGAAGCTCCCTCACCTCTGCTCGACGAGGCGACCCGCGCGCGAATCGGTGCCGCGGCCTGCAACACGGCTCGCAGCGTCGACTATGCCGGCGCGGGAACAGTGGAGTTCATCGTCTCCGCCGACAGTCCGGACGAGTTCTTCTTCATGGAAATGAACACACGCCTGCAGGTCGAGCACCCCGTCACCGAGCTGGTGACCGGGCTCGACCTCGTCGAGTGGCAGGTCCGTGTCGCGGCGGGTGAAGCACTGACGATCGCTCAGGACGACATCACGCTCACCGGCCACGCGATCGAGGCTCGCGTGTACGCGGAGGATCCCGGCCGCGGGTTCCTGCCCACCGGCGGCACCGTCGTCGGACTTCGCGAACCCGTCGGCGACGGCATCCGCGTCGACTCCGGCCTAGCCGTCGGCACCGAGGTCGGCAGCAACTACGACCCGATGCTCTCGAAGGTCATCGCGTACGGCCCGGACCGTAGTAGCGCGTTGCGTACTCTCGACCGCGCCTTGTCGCAGACGGCAGTCCTCGGCGTCGTCACCAACATCGAATTCGCTCGTTTTCTGCTCGCCGACAACGATGTTCGGGCGGGACGGCTCGACACCGGTCTGCTCGATCGCCGAGTCGAGGACTTCACTGCATCGGCTGCCACCGACGAGGCGCTGATCGCGGCCGCCGCGGTCGAGTGGACTCAGACGTGGCAGAACGCGGGCAACGACATATGGGCGATGCCGTCGGGATGGCGTGTGGGCGCCCAGGCACCGTTCGTTCGCCGCCTCACCACCGGAGACAGGTCGGTGCACGTCGCCATTGTCGGAACACCCGACGCGGCGACGGTCGCGATCGACGATCAGACTACATGCACTCTTCACGCGCACACGACCGGCGACACGATCACCGTCGTCGTCGATGGCCGTCGCGAAACCATGACGTTCGCACGAAGCGATTCGGCAACCTGGATATCGAGTGCACAGGGAACGTGGCAACTGCGCACGGTTGCCGAGCCGAGTGTCCGCGACGACGACGCGCACTCGGGGGACGCCGAGATCCTCTCCCCCATGCCGGGTTCGGTTATCGCGGTCGGAACGAGCACCGGCGAGCTGATCACCGCAGGCACTGCGGTGATCGTCGTCGAGGCGATGAAGATGGAACACACACTCACCACCCCGATCGACGGCACCGTGGAACTAGTTGTCACAGTCGGAGATCAAGTCCGCGTCGACCAACTGCTGGCGCGAATCGTCCCCAAAGAAGACAAGGATCAGTCATGACCGATTACCTGTCGTCGGCGAACCTGCCCGATGAGTACCAGCAACTTGCCAAGTCGGTCGCCGATTTCGCGCGTACCGTCGTCGCACCGGTCTCTGCGAAGCACGACGAAGAGCACTCGTTCCCCTACGAGGTCGTGCGCGGTATGGCGGATATGGGCCTGTTCGGACTGCCGTTCCCCGAAGAGTACGGCGGCATGGGCGGTGACTACTTCGCCCTGTGCCTGGCGCTGGAGGAACTCGGTAAGGTCGATCAGAGTGTCGCGATGACCTTGGAGGCAGGGGTTTCGCTCGGCGCGATGCCGGTGTATCGCTTCGGCAACGACGCCCAGAAGCATGAGTGGCTTCCGAAGCTGACCTCGGGACAGGCTTTGGCCGCGTTCGGTTTGACCGAGCCCGGCGCCGGCAGCGATGCGGGGGGCACCAAGACCACCGCCAAGCGTGACGGCGGCGACTGGATCATCAACGGCAGCAAGCAGTTCATCACCAACTCGGGCACCGACATCACCGAGCTGGTGACCGTCACCGCAGTGACCGGCGTCGACGAGGCCACCGGCCGCAAGCAGATCTCGTCGATCCTGGTGCCCACCAATACTCCCGGCTTCGTTGCCGAACCGGCATACAACAAGGTCGGCTGGAACGCCTCCGACACACACCCGTTGAGCTTCACCGACGTACGGGTGCCGCAGGAGAACCTCCTCGGCCAAGAGGGCCGCGGATACGCGAACTTCCTGCACATCCTCGACGAAGGTCGTATCGCTATTGCGGCGGTTTCGGTCGGCGCTGCTCAGGGATGCGTGGACGAAAGCGTCAAGTACTCGAAGGAGCGCGAAGCTTTCGGTCATCCGATCGGCCACAATCAGGCGATCTCGTTCAAGATCGCCCGCATGGAAGCACGCGCACACACCGCCCGTACCGCGTACTACGACGCGGCGGCTCTCATGCTGGCAGGCAAGCCGTTCAAGAAGGCAGCATCCATCGCCAAACTCGTCGCCTCCGAAGCTGCGATGGACAACGCACGAGATGCGACGCAGATCCACGGCGGCTACGGATTCATGAACGAATACGTCGTCGCTCGGCACTACCGCGACAGCAAGATCCTCGAAATCGGCGAAGGCACAACCGAAGTCCAGCTGATGCTCATCGCGAGGAGCCTCGGACTATGACGGACAAGCGAATTCGTCAGCGCGGACTATGGTTCGAAGAGATGGAACTCGGCGCCATCTACGAGCATCGACCCGGACGCACCATCACCGAGGCGGACAACACACTGTTCACCACCCAGACCATGAACACCCAGGCACTGCATCTCGACGCCGCATACAGCGAGACGACGCAGTTCGGGCAGCGTCTGGTCAACTCGATGTTCACCGTATCCACGCTCGTCGGATTGTCGGTCGCGCAGCTGACGCAGGGAACCATCGTCGCCAATCTGGGTTTCTCCGAGGTCTCGTTCCCGAAGCCGCTCTTCCACGGAGACACCCTGTACGCCGAGACGCTGATCTCCGACAAACGCGAGTCCAAGTCCCGTCCCGGCGAGGGCATCGTGACGTTCACTCACACCGGGCGCAACCAGCACGGTGACGTCGTGGCTCTCGCAGTTCGCAAGACCTTGGTGCGGCTCCGTCCTGCTGGGGATCTGTCATGAGCTGGGTTCCGCCGGGACCGGCATGGCTGTTCTGTCCTGCCGACCGACCGGAGAGGTTCGAGAAGGCTGCGGCGCGCGCAGACGTCGTCATCCTCGATCTCGAGGACGGAGTCGCCGCCGCGGACAAGGCCGCCGCACGCGAAGCCCTCGTGTCGACGCCCTTGGACCCGGCCAGGACCGTCGTCAGGATCAATCCGCACGGGACGCCGGACTGGACGGCCGACCTCGAGGCGCTGGACCGCACCGACTACACCGTCGTCATGATGCCGAAGTGCGAATCGGCAGCACAGATCGCGGCGGTGGCACCACGCAAGGTGATCGCATTGTTCGAATCCCCCGCAGGCGCGGTCGAATGTCATGCTTCACTCGGGGCCGACAACGCTGTGGGTGCCATGTGGGGAGCCGAGGACCTTGTTGCGGCCATGGGCGGAAACTCGAGCAGATTCGCCGACGGTCGCTACCGCGCTGTGGCACAGCACGTCCGGTCGCAGACACTGTTGGCGGCGAAGGCACGAGGACTGTTCGCGCTCGATTCCGTTTTCCTCGACATCCCGAATCTCGACGGAGTGCGCGAGGAAGCGGACGACGCCGTGGCCGTGGGCTTCGACGGCAAAGTCGCCATCCACCCCAGCCACATCCCGGTCATTCGTCAGGCCTACGCCCCGACCGACGACGAGATCGAATGGGCCAACAGCGTGCTCGACGCAGTCTCGAACAACCGTGGGGTCTTCACGTTGCGTGGGCAGATGGTCGATGCCCCGGTCATCGCGCATGCGCGTCGCATCATCGCTCGCTGTGGTTGACTTCTCGTTGGCCGAAGGGGGTCCCCACACCCCGATCTAGGAGTGACGTGCACGCAACTGTCGGATGGACCGAGGACGGGCAGCAACGCTCGGCGCTGTGGCGTTCGGAGAACAACGCGCCGCCGCCGAAGGCCGTCCACATCATCGGCGACAACATCTCCGCCGATGTTGCCTACAAGCGCGCCTCGATCGGCGAATACCTGCTGTGGCGCGGCGATTTCAACAATGCACGCCAGCTGATGAAGGCGATCACCAGACGAGCCCAGCCTCGGGCTCGAAAGCCGGCGGCCTCGCCGGCAGAGGACTTTCACCTGCACCGTCAGGACCAGGCTCGGCGGGCGCGCATCCTCGGAATGCTGCTCGTCGAACTCGACGCGAACTACGTTCTCGACTACCCACGAGCGCCCGATGTGAGACTCGCAGCCACCGAGGCGTACGGCGAGTCCTCCGAGCCATCGCTGCTGTCGCTTCGAGAGCTGCTCAGCCTCATCGGCGCTCACGAATGGCGTCGCACAGGGGTACACATCCCCGCCCTCGACGCCACCATCGAACCACACTTCGGGGTCTTCTCGCCGCTGCGTGGTGAGTACGTACAGCTCGTCGCCGACACTCCTCTCCCCTCTGGAACCACCACGGCATTCGACATCGGTACCGGCACAGGCGTTCTTGCCGCAGTGCTGGCGAAGCGCGGCGTCGCCCACGTCGTTGCGACGGACAAGGACCCGCGCGCAATCGCCTGCGCCACTGCCAATCTCGAAAGATTGGGGTTCGCCGACCAGGTCGAGGTACAGCTCGCCGACATCTTTCCGGCCGGACGCGCCTCGCTGGTGGTGTGCAATCCGCCGTGGATTCCCACCAAGCCGACGTCGGGTATCGAACACGCCATCTACGACCCCGGCAGCCGCATGCTCCGAGCCTTCCTCGACCGCCTCGGCAAGCATCTCGAACCCGGCGGCGAAGCCTGGTTGGTGATCTCCGATCTGGCAGAACTCCTGGGGCTCGCCACACGGGACGATCTCTTGGCCGCAATCGACCGGGCAGGCCTGCTGGTGCTCGACAGAACGGACACATCGCCGACGCACCCTCGGGCGCGCGACGCCGACGACCTCTTCCACGCTGCGCGATCACGCGAGACCACGTCTCTGTGGCGGTTGGCTCCGCGCTGACGTATGTCCGATTTACCCCCCAGTTGTGCGCGGCCAAGGGCTCTGAACGCACAACTCGGGGGTAAATTGCTAGTCACGGTTGCTCATCGTCGGCGAACTCGAGTGCGCCCGATTGGGGATCTACTTGTCGGGTGGGTGACTCTGCGCCAGTGCGATTCGTCGGTCGCCAGTATGGTCGAAGAATGACTGTGCGAGCGGGTGTGGTGGTCACGGGAACTGAAGTCCTGGCCGGTCGGGTCACCGACAGGAACGGCCCGTGGGTGGCCCAGCGACTCCTGGAGATGGGAGTGGACGTTGCACACATCACGATCTGCGGTGACCGGCCCGCTGACCTGACCGCACAGCTTCGATTCCTCGCGGATCAGCGCGTCGACTTGATCGTCACTACCGGAGGCTTGGGCCCGACCGCTGACGATCTCACCGTGGAGACCGTCGCCGCTCTGTACGGCCGCGAACTGTACCTCGACGACGAACTCGAGCAGCGCATCCACGCAATCGTGCAGCGATGGCGAAGCCGGATGAGTTCTGCACCCGACTCCGAGCCTCTGCGGGCAGGTCTTCGCAAGCAGGCAATGGTTCCGGAAGGCGCCCACTCCATTCCGCCAACCGGAACCGCCCCCGGTGTCGCGATACCCGCCAGCGGCTCCGGGACGCTGCCCGTCGTCCTGATACTGCCCGGCCCGCCTCGCGAGCTGCAGGCGATGTGGCCGGAGGCACTCGACAGCGCGCCGGTCGCCGAAGTCTTGGCCCGACGTGCACAGATTCGTCAGAGCACCATACGCGCCTACGGGCTGTCCGAGGCCGACCTCGCTGCAACACTACGGACCGCAGAGCGCCAAATCACGGGATTCCGCGATCTCGCGATCACCACCTGTCTGCGGCTCGGAGAGCTCGAAATCGTGACCCGCTATGCAGAATCTGCGGCAATGACGTACAGGGATCTCGCAGATCTTATCGACAAACAGCATGGCTCGCAGGTGTTTTCGACCGACGGATCCACCATCGACGACATCGTCGCGACTCGGTTGGCCGGTCATCGAATCGCCACCGCGGAGTCGTGCACAGGTGGCATGATCGCCGCACGTCTCACCGACCGCGCAGGCTCGTCGGCGTATGTCATCGGGGCGGTGGTGTCTTACGCGAACGAGGCGAAGACGGGTCTTCTCGACGTCTCGGCCGAGATCATCGAAGAACACGGCGCCGTCAGCGAACCGGTGGCAGCACTGATGGCAGAAGGCGCACTGAGCAGACTGGGCGTCGACATCGCGGTATCGACCAGTGGCATCGCAGGGCCCGGGGGCGGCACCGAACTCAAACCGGTCGGCACTGTCTGCTTCGGAATCGCCTCTACCAACCGACCGACCGTCACCCGTACCCTCCGGCTCCCCGGCGACCGCGCAAGCGTGCGTGCGCTTTCCACCACCGCGGCGATGCACATGCTCGCCGATGCGTTGGGTCCTGCCCGATAGACGCAGGGCGCGCCGTGTGCCAGTCCAGCATCACGACGGCATGCCATCCGCGATTTACTCCCCAGTTGTGCGCCGCGAAGGGCTCGAGGCGCACAACTGGGGAGTAAATCCGCGAAAAGCGATCTGACCCGGACAGCAAAAATCCCCGCCCGGCGAACCGGACGGGGATCGAACGCTCCCCCGGCTGGACTCGAACCAGCAACCGTCCGAATAACAGCCACATGCGGGCTACTTCCGTGCATCCAGGTGGAGCCACTGTAGTGCCTCTGAGCAGCATAGATTATGCAGTCAGTACCACCCGAGTCCACTCCCGTGCGCACCCACTTGTGACAACTGTGTGACAAGCGTCCGAGACAGCGGGTCGACGAAGGGCGCGGTAAGCGACGTTTCCGCACAGCTGGTACGCGGTGTTCGTGAAGAATCGTCATGGCTTGCATCGGACGGCTTCGACGTCATCCGGTCGGGTTCGGCTGCGGTCGCCGAAAAGGCCAACGTCGACACGTTCCACTACACGGTGTGCGCACCCCAGACAGCGATCTTGAACCAGTCGAAAATCTCGTTGCTCGGCCTGGAGGACTACTACTGGGGCATGCCCGTCAGTACGGCAGCGGCTGTCGGTGCTCTCCGGCTGCGTCTTCGCCGGGGACGATCCGGTGTGTCGGGGCGTGGCGATCCCGCACCGGTTCTTCAAAATCGCGGCCTGGGAACAAGGTTCAAGCTCGCGGCGACTGGCTACGTCCTCGACCAGACACCCTCTTTGGGCCCGATCCTCACCCGGCCGGCCCGCGTCGACACTACGCGGTGACCAAGACCGACGCTTTCTACGAACGACCAGACCTGATCGACGCACAACAACGCGACACCGGGATCACCGTTCTTCCTGTTCCTCCGTCGCTTTGACGCCATCGGCCTCGGATTGAAGAGTGTGAACGGTCTCCTCGCTGTCGCCTGAGCATCTGAGTGCCATACCTTCTGCCAGTCGGGGTGCTGCGGTAGCGCAGAGATCGCAATCGTGCTGGTGTTCTTCAATTCTGTGTAACTCGTGGGGCTTACTGTCTACGGACAAAGGCGTGGAGGATCCGTAGTCGGTCATCGGTTTGCCGCAAGCTGGATCGCAGTGCCTGTTGCGGTCGCAGTCGTTGCTGGTGGTGGCGTCTCGCCGAGGAACGATTCGCGTGTGCGCTGCCGAAGGCCCCCAGCTGAGACGGTGCAGAATCCCGGCGGGCAACTTGATAGTGGTGACCAGCCGGCCTGCGACAGTCCCTTACCAATCACCACATGGAGGCGGCGCCTGGATCACGTCCCACTTCTGTCGTCGTCTCTGATGATTTCGTCCAGCCGATCCAAGATGGAAGCAAAATTCCGAAAGGTATCTTTTTCCGATTGAGGGCCACACAAACTGTTGCATAGCTTCATCTTCCTCAGATTCCAAATTATATTCATGCGACCATATCCAGCGTCCCTTTCTTTCTTCTCATACATTTCTTCGGTGAAAACTTTCTCTGGAAGTAGATTCTCGATTCCCTTTTCGCATTTTGCGTCCGCCACTTGCTTTATGGTCAAAATATGTACTGTGTCAAATATCTCGTCATTTTTATTGGCGTCGCAGTCGTACAAGAATACTATTTTTCTTCCCGCTAGTTCCGGGTTAGCGCGGAACATTTCGACCGCATGATCCAGCGCTGAATCGCCGGTGAACTTTCCACCCCCAACCAAAGAATCTGCTCCTATCCAATTGAAATATTCACTGAGATGTGGTTTGTCGAGCAGCATCGCCGCGGTCTGAAAATATTTCAAATCAGTCTCTCCGGCAACATAGAATATTGGACTTAAGCCAGATTCTACCTTTTCCTTCACAACAGCGGAAAATGCCTTGGTATCTTGAAACGCGTCTAATGCTTTAGCAAATTCGCCATACGATTCCGCCGCTATGGGTTCTCCCTTTGGTAGCTCTACGATGCGAAGTCCTGCTGCGGTGAACTCTCTTTCCATGCCTAATACGAAAAACGGTAATGGCTAGAGATGATAAATTGTATTTTTGGAAAGTACTTTATCATTTTGGGCAATGTTCGAAGTTGAAGGTCAATGTGCATGTGAGCATCGAGCTCGTCGATTACGACAACGCCCTCAACTTGACCTGGCCCCTGCCCCATTTCATCCGCGTATCGTAAAATCGTCCCGAATGCTGCAAGCATGGTCGCCTGACCGCCGGAGAGGCTGGTCAAGCCTCTCAGGATCTTTCCATCAGGCCCGGTACTGATCGCTACCTTCCGAGAATCCCGGTGACCTGTCCATACGAATCTCGCACTAGCGTCGTCCAGGATGGACTTTAGCAAATAATCTGACCAAATCAATGGTTTCTGGCTCTCAAGATATGGTTCGAAGTCTAACTGCACCGTTACCTGTGGCGTTTGTATACTCTTGTCTTCACCAGTATATTCTGCAGCTAGAACATTCAGACGCGAGTCCGTGATTACCCCCAGCAGCCATTGCGAGAAGGTGTTTATGCCGCGTTCTACATACATTCTCCGTCCTAGGTTATTCGAAAATTTTGGAGCTATATCAAACTCGTCAGCGTGTATCGAGCCGGTATTGAACCAGTGCGGATCTTCCGAGCGACTGGTAGGAAAGAAGGCGTAGACACCGGATTGGTATATTTTTGTGGCTCTTTCCGTGTCCATCTCTATCGCTTTAGAAGAGTCAGACCCGCCCCAAGCGATGCCCGCCTGCAAAGATTCGGGCAACATATCATTTAGATCTTGTTTTTCCACGACTCCGAAGTTTTCGTGATAGAAGTACTGACCATCCTCATCACTGAAGCGAAGAACCGACAGTCCGTATTTTTCGTTGAATGTTATCAGCGAACCGCCAACAATTCGAAAATAACTCTGTCCTCCACCTTCTTGATGGGTAAGAACGTCTCTGAAAGACTTACTAGCACCCTGCATCAGAGAATCCGCGATTACGGATAGTAAGTTTGTCTTTCCGCTTCCATTCTTTCCTACCATAATGTGTGGGATCGGATCGTCTTCTGAATCAAAACTGAACTCAAGGTGCAGGTCTTTGATTGGACCGTTATTTCTCATGAAAACTTCACGTAAGTACAAGTACCCTCCAATGCCGCTGCAATCAACTAAGGATGCATCCTCCCATCTATCCGAGAACCGCGCCCGGGCGCCGCTCGATTGTGGTTATCGCTCGTGAGCGTTAGCTTGCGAAGGGAGAACCCCGAGACCTTCGCCTCAGGTGATGGTGTCGGATGTCGACTACCCGAATCCGCATATCCGGCCGTGGCCCTCGAAACGAACGATCGAGTCGCAGATCGAGTCGCTCGACGAGTTCGCGGGTGCTGCCGACGGCGTAGTCGTCCACCCCACTGCATCCGCCCTGGAGGGCGTGCGCGTTCCAGCACGCCTGAAGGGGCATCCATTCGGTGCGGCGATGGCGAAGGGGCGCGGCACGCTCGAACTCGCCTATTTAAGCTTCGGCGTACTTCAGCCCTACCGGAACGACCCGCGCTACCGATTCCGCTAATGGGACTTCGGTGTCGACATGGGCATCGGCGATGAGGCCTACCTCGACGAGACCGAACTTGACCGCGACAAAGCTTCGCTGGGTCATCTTGGGTTTGCCTACGACCTTTCCGGCTACAACCACACTGACGTGAACACGCCGGTCGTGCGCCGCGTCGCTGACTTCTACGGCGATCTCGCCAAGCCCACCCCGGAGCACCAGCAACGCTGGAAGTCGAATCAGGTAGTCGACGAGGTCTGGAGCCGCACCCTGCGTGGTGGATGGCACAGATGGTCACCTGGGCCGATGGCATCGGGCCGCTCGACCATCTGTTCATCGAGCTCGAGAACCTCAACGCGCCCTGGACTGGAGCTTTTTGTGCCGCGCACTTCAAGCACACTGATCGACCGCAGGACTTCGGGTGGCTTCTGCGTCCGTCGAAGCGTGAATGGGACGAGTTCATCGCGCAGCTCGACAAGGTGTTGTCGGACAATATCCGCCACGACGGGCTAGATGCTGCGGGCCCCCCGCAAGGACAAGAATGACCAGAACCTCGGCTGACTCACCCGCCTCGCTGCTTTCCTGGAGGACAACAGCATCGACACAGCTGCAGTGAAGGACTTAATGCAGCCGCTGCGAGAGATCCGTCAGGCAAGACAGAAGCCGACTCACGTCCTGCGCACCAACATCACGGATAAGACATTCGTCCATCGCATATTGTGATCATTCACGAACTAGGCCTGTCCGAGAAGATTCAGAGTAGTGCCATTGAGACAAACCAGTACATCAGCTATCTACACGCCAAGCAGATTTAGCAGGCAACGTCTTACGACCCCACGGTCGGGCCGAATGCGGATGGCCAGACCATCGCCCGTGAAGCCAACCTCCGGTCCCAACGCATTGGGCTCTATGGGGACTGCCGGCGGCGTCGAACTGGTCTCGACCGCCGTCTCAGCCTCCGAGGTCGAGACTGCGGTCGAGCCCGTTGAGCCACACCCAGCCACCACCATCACCACTGCTACTGAAGCGGGTCCACGCCAGGACCCGACATCAGATTGGTAGGGCTTTCTCACAAGCGCACTATATGGACCACCAAAGCAGAGACGCCGACGAAACGAACCGCGAGGTATTAGCGATAGTCATCCAAACCCTACGAACGTCGATTCTCAGCTGGATCGATGCCGAGACTCACTGTCGTGAATAGAGCACCCAATGAACAACAAAAACCTCGTCGCCTCCATCGGCGCAATAGCTACACTCGCCCTCGGCGCCTGCTCCACTTCACCGACCTCGCCGACCGCGGAGACAACCCTAAGCACAGTGCCGACCACAACGAGCACAGCGCCTCAGACCACCCCGCCTACATCCCCAGCTCCGGCCCCGGTTGAACCCGCAGCACTGCCGGCACCGATCACATTCGAGTGCGGCGACTTCTCTCTCTACCAATCCGGAACTGCCCTGTACTCCGATGGAACGACCGGATACGAAGCCAGCTGCGACACTTACCAAGCGCCCGTCGAGAAAGTCCTCTGGTATTGCGACTACCCCGAGACCGCCGTCTACACAGACGGAACATCATCAGGGACGGACCCCGCGTGCATCCACGACGACGAACCCGTGAACCCCGGCGGCGGCTACCCATACATCGCCTCCGAGGACCGCAACGGCGACGGAGTCGTCAACGGCTACGAACGCTGCGGCCTCGCCTGCGGCGAAGAACCCACCAGCGGAGACATACAAACCGAACACGGCTGCGAAGAGGGTTACATCACCGGCGAGTTGTGCAATCGATACAACTGATACGACAGCCTCATCCGAGCCGCGTCAGCCTCGTAACGCCGATGCCCACTCCGCAAAGTAAGCCCGCAACATCGGCACCTCTACCGCCACAACAGGAATCATGCGGTCCGGGAATCGATTCAAACTGTCGAGCATCGACGCGAATATCAGGCGGTCGAACCCCCGGTCCACCTCGGCAGCGCGCGAGAGCAGGGTTGCCTGATCGAACCGAGTTCGCATCGCGTAGACATCGGCGAAGTCCCTCGCCTCGGCACGATCGAACAGTGCAACCAACTTCCGCCCCGCCAACTCTTCGGGCGCAAACGTCGGTCCCACAATGCTCGCCGTCGGCGCCATCCCCGGCACGGAATCCAGCGCGAGATCGACCAACAGATCCTCATCACCGTGAATCAGCAACCGACAGAATGTTTCTGCGTCCTGGATGCGTTCCACTCGCCAATTCCGCTCGGCGGCTGCCGCCTCGAACCCGTCGCGGGCCGCGCCTACAGCCCCACCCGCCGAGCTAGTGAAGAAGGCGAGATCCTGCGTCGGACGCGTTGTCAGGCTCTGCGCCACCAACCGCCCCACCCGCGAGAAGAAACCCCTCACTAGCAGGCAACGAGAAGAACAACCTCGCAACTCGGACCTGAAAGGCAGTGAGCACTCCCGCTCCGGTGTCGTTCACGACCTACGCGGAAGTGCATCGACGACAGATTCCCACGCCGCCCGAAGATCACGCGGCACAACCAACTCCGGCCACAGCTCCACGAGCAGCACGCCGTCGATGTACCGAACCACATCCTCCGGACGACCCTCGCGCAGCACGATCTCGTACAACCTGGCCCGCTCCACACGGTCCGACAACCGAAACTCCTGACCGGGAGAAGACCAGTTCAATTCCAGCGGCAACACCACGGTTGCCAATGCATCGGCAATCGGCAACCGCGGCAACGACGTCGGCACCCGATACACCCGACCACGAGCACCCGGCACATCCACGAACTGACCACGAGGCACAGCCGCTACATCGAAGCCAGCCTCCCCCAGCAGACGCTCGAGGGTCTCCAAAGACGGTGACTTGCGGCCGTTCTCGTAGGCGGACAATGTCGGACGTGACGTATGTGCCCGACGCGCGAGCTCACCCTGCGTCAAACCAGCAGCACGACGCGCACGCTCAACGAGCCCATGTCCAGCCATGAACCGCTACCTCCTCACAGCACTACGTATCCAATCGGATACCTTACCCCGCGGGAGCGAACTCTGCCCAGCATGTGACGCCAACTGGAATCCGAGTCCCAGTGGGGCCGCTCCATAAGATGAGTTCCGAACGAGTTGTGACAAGCCGGCGAGCACAGACCGCAGACCCCTAGGTCGCGCTTTTGAGCGGACCGGGGTGGACACCTGGCCGTCCGACTCCGCCAATAGTGTTCTGATACGAAAAAGACCCCCTGTCCCGCACAGGAGTGCAGTTCAGAGGGTCTATTGCGCTCCCCCGGCTGGACTCGAACCAGCAACCGTCCGATTAACAGTCGGAAGCTCTGCCAATTGAGCTACAGGGGATTACCTCGGTGGCTTCGCACTCTCGTGCGGGCCGAAAGAAACAATAGCGCACACCCCCATGGGAGTACCAAATCGCCCTGTCCCGGCGGTGTCAGGCAGGATGGAGGGACCGCGCCCAGCTTCACTGAGAGGACTTTCATGATTCGTTTGGTTCTGGCTGCCGGGGCAGCCTACGTACTCGGAGCCAAGGCGGGTCGTGGGCGCTACGAGCAGATCCGTAAGACCGCTTCGGCCGTCGCGGGTAGCCCGGCTACCCGGAAGGTCATCGAGGTGGGCAGGCAGAAGCTGTCGGACTCGCTGAACACGCAGCCGAAGCTCGAGCCGATGAAGCCGATCGACGAGGACACGCAGCTCTACATCCCGCAGGATCAGCTCCGCAAGCGCTAACCGGCCTCGGAAGCGTCCTCGACGTTGCCGATGGCCTGTTCGAGCAGGCTGCGCCGGTACTGTTCGAGCGCTATGACGTCGCCCAACAGCGCGTAGTACTCGTCTGGATTGACCTGCGGTGACATGCGCTGCATCTTGGACTTCAGCT
Organism: Rhodococcus sp. FG69; assembly: GCF_057808915.1. NCBI lineage: Bacteria > Bacillati > Actinomycetota > Actinomycetes > Mycobacteriales > Nocardiaceae > Rhodococcus > Rhodococcus sp. FG69. The sequence goes on from NZ_JBMDIX010000002.1 coordinate 16,968, forward strand.
CGGCCACCTGTTCGCCCACCCACACCTCCTGTAGACGCGCCAGTACGCCGCCGATGTATCGCGTCAGCGCAATGTCCGCCACCGGGATGTGCTCGACGGCCAATTCCATCACCAGCGACTTCACGACAGGTGTCTCCGCACGCTTGGCGACGGCGTCGACCCACTCGCCCCCGCCCAAGCCCGCGGCGGTGCCCCCTGCCGCCGTCACGGCCTGACTGACAGCCGCGTACGCGGGATGAGTGAACGTCTCCGGCGGCAACGAGTCGAACACCGAACCCGCGATCGCCGGATTCTGCAGAGCGGACTTGAGGGCCTCTCGCTGCGGCCACAACGACGGATCCGTCGGCTGCGGACGCACCGGACCGGCAGGCACCTCGGGCGTCGGGGCCTGACGCTTCTCGAATGGGACACGCTTTCCCTTGGCGTCACCGCCGCCGCGGGCATTCTTCTTCGCTTCGTCCCGCACGCGGGCAAGCACCATCGCCGTGTCGTCCCAGCCGGTCCACCCGGCGAGCTGACGTGCGTACTCGTCGCGCAGGGAAGCGTCCTTGATACGGGCGACGACCGGTACCGTCCGACGAAGCGCCTCGACACGTCCCTCGGGTGTGTCGAGATCATGTTCGCTCAGAAGCGATTTGACGACGAACGCGAACATCGGGGTGCGTCGCGCAACCAGATCACGGACGGCGCCGTCACCGGACTTCTGCCGCAGCTCACATGGATCCATACCGTCGGGCGCAACTGCAACGAAAGTCTGCCCGGCAATCTTCTGATCACCTTCGAACGCCTTCATGGCGGCGGCCTGCCCTGCAGCATCACCGTCGAAGGTGTAGATGACTTCGCCGCGAAAGTAGCTGTCGTCCATCATCAGTCGCCGCAGCATCGCGAGGTGATCTTCACCGAATGCCGTACCGCACGACGCGACCGCGGTCTTGACGCCGGCAAGGTGCATCGCCATGACGTCGGTGTATCCCTCGACGATGACGGCCTGATGCGACTTGGCGATGTCCTTGCGCGCGAGATCGAGCCCGAACAGCACCTGAGACTTCTTGTACAGCATGGTTTCCGGCGTGTTGATGTACTTGCCGGGCATGGTGTCGTCGTCGAAGAGCTTGCGCGCACCGAACCCGATGACGTCCCCGCTCTGGCTTCTGATCGGCCACACGAGCCTGCGCCGGAACCTGTCGATCGGGGTGCCGCGCTTGCCCGGCGTCGCCAGGCCTGCGTCGATGATCTCCTTGGCCTCGAAGCCACTGGAGAGCAGATGCTTGGTGAGGGTGTCCCAGCCGTCGGGCGCGTATCCGCAGCCGTACGTCAGCGCTGCTTGGCCGTCGAAGTTGCGTTCGGTGAGGTAGTCGCGGGCTGTCTGCGCGTCTGGTTCGCGTAGTCGGGCAGCGTAGAACTCCTGTGCTGCGGAGTTCGCCGCGATCAGCCGCGCTCGTGTCCCTCGGTCACGTTGGACCGATGGCCCTCCGCCCTCGTAGGTGATCGAGTAGTTCAATCGGTCCGCGAGTTGCTCGACGGCCTCGACGAAGGAAATGTGTTCGATCTTCTGGAGGAAGGAGTAGGCATCACCACCTTCGCCGCAGCCGAAGCAGTGAAAATGCCCATGGTTGGGGCGAACGTGGAACGACGGCGACTTCTCGTCGTGGAACGGGCACAGGCCCTTCATCGAGTCGCCGCCCGCGCGCTTGAGAGAGACGTAGTCACCGACGACGTCTTCGATCCGTGTGCGTTCGCGAATGGCGGCTATGTCGCGTTCAGGAATTCGGCCGGCCACACGGGCAGTCTAGTACCGCCCACAGACTCTGGAGAATCAGATCAGCCCCAGCTGGCTTGAGCCCCGAGACTGCGCTTGTCGATCAGTTCGAGCCTGCTTTCGGTGTACGACGCGATCTGATCGACCACCACCCGTGTCCGCTGCCCGTCGCTGTCGGCTCGATTCCAGGCCGGGACGAATATCGGGTCCAACTCCCCCGGCGCCGACCTCTGCAGCCACTCCGCAACCCGATGAATTCGGTCACGCTGGCGCTCCTGTCGGATCTTGTGTCCGGCGTCGGACATCACGTACCGCAGCGCCATCGTCTTGAGCAGCGCTACCTCTGCGGCGACGATCGGCGGGATCACCAGGTCGGCGTCATATCTGGCCAGAGGCTCGGTTCCCCATCGACTGCGGGTGCCGTTGATCGCAGCGGTCGCGAACCTGCCGACGAGCTCACTCGTCAGATGCTTGAGCGCGACCGATGCCGTCAGGGTGCCGTCGAACTGGCCCACAGTCGTCACGACGGGCATCCGCGACAACCGGTCTGCCGCTTCGATGAGTTCGTTGACATCGAGGCCACGAAACTCTCGGACACCGAGTTCGGCCAGCTCGCGTTGCTCGGTGGGGGCGCCGAGCGACCTGAGAGCGATGCGTCCGTCGATGACGCCGTCCTCGACATCGTGCACCGAGTACGCGACGTCGTCGGCCCAGTCCATCGACTGCGCTTCGAGGCATTTACGACGCTCGGGCGCACCGTCACGAACCCAGTCGAGGATTGCGGCATCGTCGTCGTAGGCGCCGAACTTGGCACCGGGCGACGGACGTTGCCACGGATACTTCGTCGCCGCGTCGAGTGAGGCACGCGTCAAGTTGAGTCCGACGCTTCGACCGTCGGAGTCGAGGATCTTCGGTTCGAGCCCGGTGAGGATGCGCAGGTTCTGGGCGTTGCCTTCGAATCCGCCGCAGTCGACCGCGACCTCGTCGAGGGCCCGTTCACCGTTGTGACCGTAGGGAGGGTGACCGATATCGTGTGCAAGCCCGGCGAGGTCGACGAGGTCCGGATCGCTGCCGATTCCCTCGGCGATGCTCCGGCCGATCTGCGCGACCTCGAGCGAATGCGTCAGCCGGGTACGCGGAGTGTCCCCGTCGCGGGGCCCGGTCACCTGTGTCTTGTCGGCCAGACGTCGGAGCGCCGCACAGTGCAGGACCCGCGCGCGATCTCGCGCGAAAGCGCTACGGTGCGACGCGTTTTCCTGCGCACTGTTCAGCCCAGCGGTCTTCGGCGCCTCGGTGACGAAGCGCTGGACGTCGTGATCGTTGTAGGTACCCAACGTCATTGGCCTGCCGTGTATGCGAAATCAGCGGTGAAATGCGTCAATTGATACCACAGGAGCGCGCCGGTTTCGCGTGCGATGCCGTGCGCCTGGGACTCACGCGTGTACACCGCAGGACCGGTGCGTGTCGGGGACGTCCATGCGTCCAATCCGGCATCCCGTGCCATGGTGCGCGTGCGCAACGAGTGCCACGGATCGGACACGAGCACCACCGACGACTTGCCTTGTGCACGTAGGGTTTCGCTGACCGCTTCGATACTCTCCAGTGTGTCCGATCCCTGTTCGACGGCGGTGATCTGATCAGCCGGCACGCCCTGTTCGATGAGGAACATCTTCCCGGACGCTGCCTCGGTGTACAGATCGCCTTCCTGCTTGCCTCCGACTGTCACGATCTCGGGAGCCACGCCCTCCTCGAACAACGACGCTGCCTGAGACAACCGCGCCTCGAACACCGACGACGGGGTTCCGGAGTACTGCGCGGCACCGAGGACGACGATTGCGTCAGCCGTCGTCTTGTCGTCGATTCGGGCGACGTGCCACACCCGGACCGCGGTCCCTCCGACGACCAACAATCCCATCAGTACGACGCCCACGACGAGTCGCGTCGTCCACCGACCGAGCGTGCCGAAGAAACCGAGCCGCGGAGGTTCGGGTTCGGAATAGTCGTACGAATCCCCATAAGGGTCGCCGTACGGATCGCGGTCGAGAGTCGGGTTCACCCCTCGAGTTTGCCAGTCCACCCGCGCGGCCGACGCTCGGGCGCGCGGGCAACCGTCACAACCACCCTCGTTCCTCCGCCACCCGGACTGCTTCGGCGCGGGTCGTGGTGCCTGTTTTCCCGATGGCAGCGGACAGATGATTGCGGACCGTGCCCTCGGACAGATGCAGTGCGGCGGCCAACCGAGCGGCCGTCCCACCTGCCGCCGCAGCCCGAAGAACTTCGTGCTCGCGCGCGGTCAGCGGCGAGATTCCCTCGGTCAGCGTCTCGGTCGCAAGCGTCGGATCGACGACGCGCAGGCCCATGTGAACCCGGCGGACCGCGTCGGCCAATTGTCTCGCCGGGGTGTCCTTGACCACGAACCCGTCGGCGCCGGCGTCGATCGCACGACGCAGGTACCCGGGCCGCCCGAACGTGGTGACGATCATCACCCGGCAGCTCGGTACGTGCTTTCGCAACTCGGCGGTCGCCGCGATTCCGTCCAGTCCCGGCATTTCGACGTCGAGCAACGCGACGTCGGGACGGTGTTCGAGGGCAGCGGCGACGACCTCGTCGCCTCGTCCCACTTCTGCGACGACCTCGAGATCGGACTCGAGGTCCAGGAGTGCAGCCAGCGCTCCACGGACGAGGGCCTGATCGTCGGCCAACAACAACTTGATGCTCATCGGCACTCCACCTCGACTGTGAATCCCCCGGTCCTCGATCGTCCGAGGGTCAGCGTTCCGTTCGCGGCTTTCACGCGTTCGGCGAGTCCTCGAAGACCGTTCCCACTCTCATCGATACAGCCGCCGTCGTCGATACTGCCGCCGTCGTCGGAAATCTCGATCCGTGAGGCTTCCACGTCGACACGACAATGCCGCGCACCACTGTGCCGAATCACGTTGGTGACGGCTTCGCGAAGGGTCCACCCGAACAATTCGCGGTTGCGCAGTGGGACCACATCTGCGTCGGACGGCAGATCGGCGTCGATTCCGGCGGATGCGAGAGCGGTGCGCGCGTTCCCGAGTTCGACGGCGACGTCGACCTTGCGTAGTCCACCGACCGTCGATCGAACATCGCTCAGGGCTTCGCGGGCCAGCGCTTCCACTTCACCGATCTCGACGGCCGCGCGCGCTGGGTCGATCTCGATCAGTCGACCCGCCAATTCGGCTTTGACGGTGATGACGGTGAGCGAGTGGCCGAGTATGTCGTGGACGTCACGGCTGACGCGCTCACGTTCGGCCACGATCGCGAGGTCGGCCAGCTGCTGACGCGCGACAGCGAGTTCGTGGTTGCGCTTGAACACCTGCGTGACGCCCCACGCTGCAACTGCACTGATCACGAGTTGAAAGGCGAAGAACGACCCCGGATCCCAGTCGGGAACGATACGGGGAACGACCTCGATCACCACGACGAGAACGGCCACCAAGACCCATGCCTGACGCGTCGGCAGGGTCATCATTGCAAGGACGGCAATGTAGATCGTCGCCCCGAACGACTGGCTCCCGATCATGACGGCCAGGACCACGATCAACGAACCCATCACGATCAATCCGAACCACGCCCAGCGAACGTCGACTCTTCGTCCTGATCGATTGGCGGTCCGGAATCCCCAGATGACGATGAGGAACGTGGCGCCGAACGCGACGACAGCCGCGGATCCGAGAACCCGTTGCCACAGATGCGGAAGTGCCAGCACCTCCCCGAGCGGATACGCGAGATAGAACAGCCAGATCAAACCGAAGACCCAGCCGAAGCGGAACATCCGACCGATCCCCTCGGATGCACTCACCTCGACTGGGGTCACGGTGCTCACGCTAGTACCCCCTTCACACACGCTTCGTATCGCGGCGGAACAGGACTGCAGCACCGGCGATGAACAACCCTGCCCACACCACGAGATTGATCACGGCGACGACAAGCGTGCCGAACGAGGGCTCGGTGAACGGCGCCCTCGCAACGGTCGCGAGACCGTACAGCGGGGTGAACTTGGCGATAGCGGCAAACCAGCCACTGTCCGCGAGTGGCACGAAGAGTCCACCGGCGAAGGCCAGCACAGCAAGAACGGGTCCGAGGATCTGCATGACGTTCTCCGACGGCAGCAGGTATCCCATGAACAATCCGAACGCCGCGAACACCGAACTTCCGAGCCAGGCGATGATGCCGCTGGATACCCAGACCCAGATCGGCATGTCCGCCCCGAAGCCGGCGGCGACGGCGAACACGACGAGCACCGACGCGAGACCCATCGTCATCGCGACGATCATCTTCGTCACGATGTACGCGACGGGTCGCAATGGCGTCAGGCGAAGTTGTCGACTCCACCCCTGGGCACGCTCGACCGACACCATCGCACCGCCACTGGTAGCGGCGAGCATTGCGCCGTAGACGGCCATGCTGATGGCGACGAACGCCGTCACGTTTCCCTGCGCGAATGCGTAGTTACCGGTGAAGTCGGACTGGGTTCCGAAGATCACGAAGAACACCGGTGGCATCACCAGGGTGAACACGACCGTCCGACGGTTGCGGACCAGCCTCTTGATCTCGAGGCCGAGGAAGGTCGGACTGAAGCCGCCGAGGGCGAGCGAGGTGCGGTTGTGCGTCAGCGTGGTCATTTGGTGCTCCCTACGAGATCTGCCGAACAGTCGGTGGTCAGAGCGAGGAACGCGTCTTCGAGGTTCTTGGACACGATTTCGAGATCCACTGCTCCGTTGTTCAGCAGATACCGCGCAACGGCGTCGGAGTCACGGCCGTGGACGATGACCCGTTCACCGCGCATCTCGACCTGGTCGACGCCCGGCAGTCGTAGCAGCGCGGAGGTATCGATGGATGGGGCCGTGGCGGTGACGGTACGGCCGGACGCAAGGTTCTTGACCTCCGCGGCGCTCCCGTCGGCGACGATCCGTCCGTGCCGCAGCAGCACGATGCGATCGGCATAGGCGTCGGCCTCATCCAGGTAATGCGTAGCGAACAGAACGGTTCGGCCGCCACGCGCGTCGTGCCTGATCGCGTTCCAGAAGTCGCGCCGACCTTCGACGTCCATTCCGGTGGTCGGTTCGTCGAGGATCAGTAGGTCCGGTTCCGGCAACAGTGCCAACGCGAACTTGAGCCGTTGCTGTTCACCGCCAGAGCACTTCGCGACACTCCGGTCTGCGATCGCGGTGATGCCTGCGCGCTCCATGACGCTCTCGACCGGCTGTGTGTGCGGAAACAGGGCGGCGGTGAGACGGATCGTCTCGCGGACGGTCAAGTCTCGAATGAGCCCGCCCGACTGCATGACCGCCGAGATCCGCCCAGCGCTGATCGCGTCGGCCGGTGCGGATCCGAACACCTGAGCCGTACCCGAATCGGGCTTGGCCAGCCCGAGCATCATGTCGATGGTCGTCGTCTTGCCCGCGCCGTTGGGCCCGAGGAAGGCCACCACCTCGCCGGGTTCGATCGTCAGGCTCACGTCGGCCACGGCCTGCACCGACCCGTAGGACTTGCTCAGGTGCTCCAGATGCACTGCTGCTGTCGTTGTCATGAGAAGAACTTTGCTACTCGGCCAGCTCCGCGACCTCGTCCGAGCGTCACGATTCCGCCATGACAAGTGTCATGGGGAGTGATCACCCCTCCCCTCTGCCGGTAGATTCAGTTCTCATGGCAGTCGATCAGGCGAAGCACGGTCCCGTTGTCTCCAGAGTCCAGCGATTGCTCGCCCTCGCTGCTCTCGTCGCGATTGTCGCTCTTGCGGCACTTTTCGGCGCCGCGGGGACTGCGACGGCCGAGCCCCCATCGCGACTGGCAGGCCAGATAACCGACAACGTCGAGGCCCTCGACGACGGACAGCTCGCCGACGTGCAGGCCGCGATCGACGATGTGTACAACGCGGATCGTATCCGTCTCTGGATCGTCTACGTCGCCGATTTCGACAACCTCGAACCAAGCGAATGGGCCGACGCCACCGCCCAGGCCAGCAGTTTCGGAGACAGGGACGCATTGCTAGCGGTAGCGACCGTCGACCGGTCGTACGCAACATGGGTGTCCAACGGTCTCACCGAAATCACTCAATCGGAGATCGACGAGCTGCAGACGGACAACATCGAACCGGCTCTGCGCGAGGAAGACTGGGCAGGCGCGGCGATCGTCACCGCCGGAACACTGGGCGACGCCTATGCATCCTCCGGGTCCAGCGGATCCAGTACCCCCTGGCTCATCGGCGCAGGGGCCGTTCTCGCCGCGGGCGGCGGGGCGGTCGTCTATTCGTCGCGACGCAACAAGGCGCGTCAGAAGGCCGGAATCGAAGCTGCGAACAGCATCGATCCCACGGACACCGCGTCACTCTCCGCCTTGCCGCTCGACATCTTGGATGCCCGCGCACACTCCATGCTCATCGAGACCGACAATGCAGTGCGGGCAAGCGAGGAAGAGCTGGCGATTGCTCGATCGGAATTCGGCGACACCACCGCAGCGCCGTTCATCACCGCATTCGACGAAGCCAAGAAGGCACTCGGCTCGGCGTTCCAAATTCGGCAACGTCTCGACGACGCCATCCCCGAGACGCCGGATCAACGCCGCGCGATGCTGATTCAGATCATCTCGTCCTGCGGGCGCGCTGATCACGAACTCGATTCGCGTGTAGCCGAATTCGAGTCGATGCGCGATCTCTTGATCAATGCCGATGCGAAGCTCGATTCCCTGACGCAGGCTGTCGTCGAACTGACGGTCCGAGTACCGGAGTCGGAGAAGATTCTGGCCCAGCTGCAGACCGAGTTCGCGGCGCCTGCGCTCGCATCGATCTCGTCGAACATCGAGATGGCCCGCGAGGACATCGAACTCGCCGAAAGCAACATCGCAGTGGGCCGTGACACCGCTGCCAAACCTGCCGGCCAGCAAGGGCAACTCGTCTCGGCTGTACGGACCGCCGAAAAGGCAGTCGACCAGGCCCGCGCGCTGCTCGACGGAGTCGACCACGCGCAGAACGACATACGCAATGCGATCGCGACGCTTCCCGCCGCAATCGAGGAGGTCCGCCGAGACCTCGCGAGCGCGGATTCGTTGGCCAGGCATGGCGGTAGCGAGCTGCAGAGTGCACGCGCGGCTGCCGAGCAAGCGCTACGCAACGCCGAGGCGTCACAATCGTCGGATCCGCTCGGGGCCTACACCCAGCTCGTGGCGGCCGATCAGCATCTCGACGAGGTGATCGAGGACGCCACCGAAGCGAAGACTCGAGACGACCTGCAGCGCGCGCGTCTCGCACGTGACCTCGGCGGTGCCCAGTCGCAGATCACCGCCGCGAGGGACTACATCTCGACCCGCCGCGGTGGCGTCGGCGCCGAGGCAAGGACACGTCTCGCAGAAGCAGAGCGTCACTTCGAGGCTGCCCGAAAACTCGAGTCCACCGATCCCGCACAGGCCCTGCAACACGCCCAGGCCGCGGCGGGGCTGGCCGCGCAGGCATCGCAGACCGCGCAGGCCGACGTTGCCAGCTGGGAGGATAGCCGTCGGCCGCGTGGAGGTAGAGGCTCCGGAGGTGGCGCTGCAGGCGCAGTCCTCGGCGGCATCCTGATCGACAGCATGCTGCGCGGTAGCCGTGGGGGTGGCTTCGGGGGCTTCGGAGGCGGTGGCGGCTTCGGTGGAGGCGGCTTCGGTGGAGGCGGCGGGGGCGGCTTCGGTGGCGGTGGGCGCTCGGGCGGCGGCCGGTTCTAGGCGCGCATTTGGCGACTGTCGCGTGCGTCCACGCGGTGGGTCGTATGCGGTACGACTCCCGAGCTCGTACGCAAGTGTGCGCCCTGCCCGGGCACCGAACGACCCGTTCGGTGCCCGGGTCGGGTGACCGAATGAGACATTCGCTCACCTCAAGGTGACCCAGATAGACATTCGCTCACCTCAAGGTGACCCAGATAGACATTCGCTCACGCCAAGTGACCGAAACAGACATTCGCACACTCAGAGTGACTCAAACAGACATTCGCTCACACCAAGTGACCGAAACAGACATTCGGTCACCGAAGAAACGGAGTGTCAGGCCCCCAACAACCGCTGCCCCAGGTATGCCTCGACCTGATCGAGTGCGACCCGCTCCTGGGCCATGCTGTCCCGCTCACGGATTGTGACGGCGTGGTCGTCGAGGGTGTCGAAGTCGACGGTGATGCAGAACGGCGTTCCGATTTCGTCCTGGCGACGGTAGCGGCGGCCGATTGCTCCGGCGTCGTCGAATTCGACGTTCCAGTACTGACGCAGCTGCTGCGCGAGATCCTTGGCCTTCGGCGTCAGATCGGCGTTGCGGGAGAGCGGCAGCACCGCGACCTTGACGGGAGCGAGGCGACGATCGAGCTTGAGCACGACGCGCTTGTCCACGCCGCCCTTGGCGTTCGGAGCCTCGTCCTCGGTGTACGCGTCGACGAGGAACGCCATGAGCGAACGCGTCAGACCGGCCGCCGGTTCGATGACATACGGGGTGTACCGCGTGTCGGTGGCCTGCTCGTAGTAGCTCAGATCCTGGCCGGAGGCCTTGGAGTGCACCGACAGGTCGTAATCGGTGCGGTTGGCGACGCCTTCGAGCTCGCCCCATTCGCTGCCCTGGAACCGGAAGCGGTACTCGATGTCGACGGTCCGCTTGGAGTAGTGCGACAGCTTTTCCTTGGCGTGCTCATACAGCCGCAGGTTCTCGGGGTCGATGCCGAGGTCGGTGTACCACTTCATGCGGTAGTCGATCCAGTACTGATGCCACTCGTCGTCTTCGCCGGGCTTGACGAAGAATTCCATCTCCATCTGCTCGAACTCACGCGTGCGGAAGATGAAGTTTCCGGGTGTGATCTCGTTGCGGAAGCTCTTGCCGATCTGGCCGATGCCGAACGGGGGCTTCTTGCGTGAGGTAGTGAGGACGTTCGCGAAGTTGACGAAGATGCCCTGTGCGGTCTCGGGGCGCAGGTAGTGCAGGCCCTCTTCGTTGTCGACCGGTCCGAGGAAGGTCTTTAGCAGGCCGGAGAATGCACGCGGCTCGGTCCACTGGCCGGGATCGCCGGTTTCGGGATCACGGATGTCGGCGAGACCGTTCTCGGGGGGACGGCCGTGCTTCTCCTCGTACGCCTCAAGAAGATGATCGGCGCGGTAGCGCTTGTGCGTGATGAGGGACTCGACGAGCGGGTCGCTGAAGGTTTCGACGTGGCCCGAGGCCTCCCACACCTGACGCGGCAGGATGACCGACGAGTCGAGCCCGACGGTGTCCTCGCGCGTGGTGATCATGTTGCGCCACCACTGCTTCTTGATGTTCTCCTTGAGCTCGACGCCCAGCGGGCCGTAGTCCCAGGCCGACTTGGTACCGCCGTAGATCTCGCCACAGGGGTAGACGAGCCCTCGACGCTTGGCGAGGTTTGCGACGGTTTCGACTTTGGACTTGGGTGCCACTGGCGGAGCTCTCCATCTTGGTGTCTTGCGAGGGGGACTTTGACAGGCAGAAGCCTATCGGTCGAGGCACATATAACCGAACGCTCCCCACCGCGTTTGACATGCACAGTCGTGCATATCAAAATGGAAGTGGTTTGCATTAACACTCACTGGACTAGTCTGGTGTCCGGACCCGAGCACTGACCGAAGGAGAAATCTGTTGGCAATCCTGGAGACAGACCCTTCACACCTCGGCGATGACCACGCTGTGATCCCCGGTCATGCGCACAATCCGTTCGCAGCTACCCCACCTGCGCCGGTTCCTCCGAAAGAGACGCTGACCGCCGCGGGCGACATTCTGCGCGCATTGGCGGCCCCGGTGCGGATCGCAATCGTTCTGCAATTACGTGAATCCGAGCGCTGCGTCCACGAACTGGTCGGTGCACTCGGGGTTACCCAGCCGTTGATCAGCCAGCATCTCCGCGTCCTGAAGGCCGCCGGAGTTGTTCAAGGCGAGCGCAACGGACGTGAAGTTCTCTACCGACTCGTCGACGACCACCTCGCTCACATCGTCGTCGACGCTGTCGCACATGCCGAGGAAGGCTGATTTCGTGACCGACAAGACCACGACCGACACCGTCCGCCCCCGTAAGCCAGTCGCAGTCGGAGTACGCGCAACCAAGCAGCGCAGTGCCATCTCGGACCTACTGGACAACATCGAGGAGTTCCGCTCTGCGCAGGACCTGCACGACGAACTTCGCCGCCGCGGCGAAGGTATCGGTCTCACCACCGTCTACCGCACGCTGCAGACGCTCGCGGATGCCGGCACTGTCGACGTGCTGCGGATCGACACGGGAGAATCGGTCTATCGGCGCTGCTCGTCCGGACACCATCACCATCTCGTCTGTCGGGACTGCGGTTACACCGTCGAGGTCGAAGGACCGACCGTCGAGACGTGGTCTCAGAGCGTCGCCGAGGACAACGGTTTCACCAACGTCAGTCACACCATAGAGATCTTCGGCACCTGCAGCGAGTGCAAAGCCAAATAGCTCAGGGCAGCAAGCCCTCGCGGGCCTTCTCCACTCCACCGAGCACCAGCACCAGCATCGTCATGAGCGCCTCGTCGTCAAGCCCACTTGCCGGAAATGTGTACCGCAACAATACATCTGCCGACTTCTCGTGGACGTTGACCGAGATCGACCCGAACTGCGAGTCCGCGTTCCGGTCGGCGACCTTCTTGTGCAATGCAGCCTTGAGCGGCCGATCCCACGCAAGAACAGCCGTCAGGGACAGCACTTCCAGGCCCGGCGAGAGAGCTACCGAACGCAGCGAACACAAAGCCCCGGCATAGTCGAACCCGAGCGAACCCTCCTCGCCGACCACCACGGTGGCGAACTGCGCGAGCGCCAATTCAGCGCGGGACTGCAACGACAACTGCTCACTCATACTTGACTCCACCGAATCTGCGATCTCTGGAGGCGAATTCGACGCATGCTTCCCACAGATCCCGGCGGTCGAAGTCCGGAAAAAGCTTCTTCTGAAACACGAACTCCGCGTAGGCGGATTGCCATAGCAGAAAATTCGACGTCCGCTGCTCCCCCGACGGACGCAGGAACAGATCGACGTCCGGCATGTCGGGTTCGTCGAGGTATTTGGCGACGGTCGCTTCGGTGATCTTCTCCGGATCGAGCTTGCCTGCGGCAACCAATCGAGCGATTTCCTTTGTCGCATCCGCGATTTCGGCTCGGCCACCATAGTTGACGCACATCGTCAGGGTCATGACGGTGTTCTTCTTCGTCAGCTCCTCTGCGACTTCGAGTTCCTTGATCACGCTGCGCCACAGACGGGGTCGACGCCCGGCCCATCGCACCCGGACACCCATCTCGTTCATCTCGTCCCGGCGGCGCCTGATGACGTCGCGATTGAATCCCATCAGGAACTTGACCTCGTCGGGACTGCGCTTCCAGTTCTCGGTGGAGAACGCATAGGCCGACAGCCACTTCACTCCGATGTCGATGCAGCCGCACACCGTGTCCATGAGTACCGCTTCACCGCGTTCGTGACCCGCTGTTCTCGGCATCCCACGGTCCTGCGCCCACCGACCGTTGCCATCCATGACCAAGGCCACGTGACGTGGAATCAACTCCGGTTGGAGAATCGGTGGCCGTGCGCCGGACGGGTGCGGATCCGGTGGGCGTACCGCCGACACCTCGTCAGGCCGAGTACGCGGTTCGCGTCGCAGAATCACGGTCTTCATCCTGCCCGACGGCAGTTACCGGAACCGAAGCAGGCTCGGGGAGATGCGGCGCGGTCCGCTCGATGAGCGGCAACGTACGCAGCTGTCGTTCCAGATGCCACTGCAGATGGGCGGCCACCAACCCACTCGCCTGACTGCGCACTGCAGTGGACGTGGTCTGTGTGTAGTCCCATTCGCCACGTTCGAGGGCAACCATCAGATCGAGTACCCCGGTCATCGGCGTCGCCGATCCCGGTGGTCTGCAGTGCACGCAGACCGATCCGCCCGCAGCGACGTGGAATGCGCGATGCGGTCCGGGCGCTGCGCACCGAGCGCACTCCGTCAAGGACGGCGCCCACCCGGAGAAACCCATGGCGCGGAGCAGGAATGCGTCGAGAATCAGCTCCGGAGGACGTGCACGGTCACCGAGAGCACGCAATGCCCCGACGGTCAGCTGATGCAGCCGTTTGGCGGGCGCATGTTCTTCTCCTGCCAACCGTTCCGCAGTTTCGAGAATTGCGCATCCGGTGGTGTAGCAGCCGTAGTCGGTGACGATGTCACCACCGAACGCGTTGACGGTATGCACCTGCGTGACGATGTCGAGGTTGCGTCCGGGGTGGAGAAGAACGTCGACGTGAGCGAACGGCTCGAGCCTGGCACCGAACTTGGATTTGGTGCGGCGCACTCCCTTGGCGACGGCTCTGACGATGCCGTTGTCTCGGGTCAGGAGCGTGACAATACGGTCGGCCTCACCCAGCTTGTGCTGGCGCAGCACGACTGCGTTGTCCCGGTATAGCCTCACGCGTTCCAGTCTCCCACGTCATGGCTCCGGAAGACCTGCGCCACTCGCACCCGACGGGCACCGAACGTCAGAAGCCCAGCTTGCCCATCTGCTTGGGGTCCGTCTGCCAATCCTTGGCGATCTTGACGTGCAGATCCAGGTAGATGCGCGTGCCCAGCAGCTTCTCGATCTGCAACCGCGATGCGGTGCCGACCTCCTTGAGCCGCGATCCACCCTTGCCGATGACGATGGCCTTCTGGCTGGAACGTTCGACGTAGAGAATCGCGTGCACGTCGAGCATGTTGTCGTGGCCCTCGCGCGGTGTGACCTCCTCGATCACCACGGCCAAGGAGTGTGGCAGCTCGTCGCGGACGCCTTCGAGCGCCGCCTCGCGGATCAGTTCGGCCATCAGGATTTCTTCAGGCTCGTCGGTGAGCTCACCGTCCGGATAGAACGCCGGCCCTGGCGGAAGTTCCGACGCGAGCAGCTCGACGAGCTTCTCCACCTGCTCCCCCGACGCCGCCGACACCGGGATGACATGACTGTTCTCGCCGAGGAGCTTCGACAGCGACATGAGCTGCTGCACGACGCGTTCTTTCTTGACCTTGTCGATCTTGGTGATGATGCCGATCAACGTGGTCTTGGGCGCGATGTGCCGCACCTGCTCCAGAATCCAGCGGTCGCCCGGTCCGATCTTCTCGTCCGCCGGAATGCAGAGGCCGATGATGTCGACTTCGGAGTACGTGTCTTGCACCAGGTCGTTGAGCCGCTGCCCCAGCAGCGTTCTCGGGCGGTGCAATCCGGGCGTGTCGACGAGAATGAGCTGCGCGTTCTCGCGGTGGACGATGCCTCGAATCGTGTGACGCGTCGTTTGGGGGCGCGACGATGTGATGGCGATCTTGGAGCCGACGAGTGCATTGGTGAGTGTCGACTTTCCGGTGTTCGGCCGTCCGACGAAACAGACGAATCCGGATCGAAAAGTGTTCTCGCTCGAATCAGTCATCGAGCACCTCCCAGCTCTCCCTGCCGCGTCGGGCCGGGATGGTCGTCGTGGTATCGCCGGCACTACCGCGCATCGGCGTCCTGTGTCTGTGTGTCCTGCTCGTCGTCGGCATCTTCCGGGGTGGGCACTCGTTCCACCAGTACCGTCGTGACGCGCACGCGGCCCTTCTGATCCGACCCACCTTCACCGACGAGTATCAATCCGTGCGACTCGACGCGTGAACCAGGCAGCGGCACACGACCCAGTTCGTAGCCGAGCAGTCCGCCGACCGTGTCGACGTCCTCGGATTCGATGTCGATACCGAACAACTCGCCGACATCCTCCAACGGAACACGGGACGACACACGGTACCGCCCGTCGCCGAGCTCCTCGATAGGTGCTACCTCGTCCGAGTCGTACTCGTCGGCGATTTCCCCGACGATCTCTTCGAGGACGTCTTCGATGGTCACCAGCCCTGCCGTGCCGCCGTATTCGTCGACGAGAATCGCCATGTGGTTTCGGTCCAGCTGCATCTCGGACAGCAGAGAGTCGAGAGCCTTCGAGTCCGGTACGAACACCGCAGGACGCATCACCTGCTCGACACGGACACCCCGACCGCCGTCGGTCGAGTAATACGTTTGCTGGACAAGGTCTTTCAGGTAGACGACACCGACGATATCGTCGACGTTCTCCCCGATCACCGGGATACGCGAGTGCCCACTGCGGACCGCAAGCGAGGTAGCTTGCCCGGCAGACTTGTCGGACTCGATCCACACCATCTCGGGTCTGGGCACCATCACCTCACGCGCAGAGGTGTCACCGAGTTCGAAGACGGACTGGATCATTCGACGCTCGTCATCGGCGACCACTCCGCGTTCACGCGCCATGTCGACCAGTTCACGGAGTTCGATCTCGGACGCGAACGGTCCGTTGCGAAAGCCGCGCCCCGGAGTGATCGCGTTGCCGATCAGAATGAGCAATCGGCTGACCGGTCCGAGAATCCAACCGAGTGCCCGCAGCGCAAACGCCGTGGACAACGCTATCGAGTACGCGTGCTGCCTGCCGAGCGTTCGCGGACCGACGCCCACTGCGATGTAGCTGACCAGCACCATCACGATCGCGGTGACCGCGAGCGCAAGATTGTCCGACAGCAGATCCATCATCCCGCCGGCGAGCAGAACCGTTGCCGCAATCTCGCACAGAATGCGGAGCAGTACCGTCAGGTTCACGTAACGAGGCCGGTCCGCGACCAAGTTCAGCAGTCCGACGGCACCTGGTCGTTCGTCCTTGACCATGTCCTCGATGCGCGCACGTGAGACCGTGTTGAGGGCCGAATCGATGGCCGCGAACAGACCGGCAAGGGGCACCAGGACCACGGCGGAGACGATGAGTGCGGGCGCACTGCTCACAGGTTGTCGTCCCGGGCGAATCCGGTCTTGCCGAGCAGCCTGTTGTCTCGCGCGGCCTGCAGCTCGGCTTCCTCGGCGCGACGCAGATCCTCGTACCATTCTTCGAGGATGCGGTTCTGCAGACCGAACATCTCCTTCTCTTCGTCCGGCTCCGCATGGTCGTAGCCGAGGAGGTGGAGCACGCCGTGAACGGTCAGCAACGCCAGCTCGTGCTCGAGCGGATGGCCAGCCGCTGCCGCCTGATCTGCCGCAAACGAGGGGCACAGCACGATGTCACCGAGCATCGACGGGCCGGGCTCCGGGGCGTCGGGACGACCACCGGGCTCGAGCTCGTCCATCGGAAACGACATGACGTCCGTCGGCCCTGGCAGATCCATCCAGCGCATGTGCAGATCGGCCATCGTGGCCGAGTCGACGAGCACCATCGACAGTTCGGCGGCAGGATGGACGTCCATGCTCGCGATCGCGAATCGGGCCACGCTCACGAGTTCCGACTCGGAGACATCCATCCCCGATTCGTTGGACACCTCGATACTCATCTACCGCTCATTCTCTCTTTCGCACACAATTTCGCTTCAGTGGACACGGTGAGTCTATCGGCGAGCGGACCGTGGCCCACCCGAGCGTCGCGCAGCACGGTTTTCGATCGGCCCGTCGCCCCCACGCGTCGACTCGAACCGCTCGTAGGCGTCGACGATCTCCGAGACCAACTGGTGCCGCACCACATCGCTGCTGGTCAAATGCGCGAAATGGATATCTTCGACCTCGGTCAGGATTTCGGTCGCGGCGCGCAGACCCGAACGCGCACCTCCGGGTAGGTCGACCTGGGTGACATCGCCGGTCACGACGATCTTGGCGCCGAAACCGAGCCTGGTCAGAAACATCTTCATCTGCTCGGCAGTCGTATTCTGCGCTTCGTCGAGAATGATGAATGCGTCGTTGAGGGTGCGACCACGCATGTAGGCCAAGGGCGCTACCTCGATGACTCCCGCCTGCATGAGCTTGGGGATCGACTCGACGTCCATCATGTCGTGCAGTGCGTCGTGCAGCGGCCGAAGGTAGGGATCGATCTTCTCGTGCAGGGTCCCCGGGAGGAATCCGAGGCGCTCCCCGGCTTCGACGGCCGGTCTGGTGAGGATGATGCGGCTGACCTGCTTGGCCTGCAAAGCCTGCACTGCTTTCGCCATCGCAAGGTAGGTCTTGCCGGTACCGGCGGGACCGATTCCGAACACGATGGTGTTGGCGTCGATGGCATCGACGTAGCGCTTCTGGTTGAGAGTCTTCGGCCGAATGGTCTTGCCGCGACGCGACAGAATGTCCAGGCTCAGCACGTCTGCGGGCGATTCGGATACACCCTCGGTGAGCATCGCGACGGTACGCCGGACTGCGTCGGGAGAAAGCGGCTGTGCACGCTTCACAACGGCTGCCAGCTCGGAAATCACGCGCTCCGCCAGGGCAACATCGGCGACCTTGCCGGACAGAGTCACTGCGTTTCCCCGAACGTGGATGTCCGCGCTCAGCATCTGCTCCAGAGTCCGCAGATTCTCGTCCGACGCTCCGAGGAGCGGCAGCACCGCTTCGGGGGCCAATTCCATGCTTGACCGAACCTGACGTTCGGCAGGAAATTCGCTGTGTTCAGTCACGTGGTGGCCAATGCCTACTTTCGGGTGTCGCTGATGAAGGTGCCGATCTGATACGGACGTACTGATTAAAGTTTAACGCTCCGCAAGACCAGCGCATTCCAATTATTCCAGCACCGCGGCGAGCGTCTGCTTCCAGCACTCGCTCCCCGGCTGCAGGAACGCGAAGTGGTCCTCGCCGTCCACGATGGACAATCGTGCGTCGTCCCCGGCTTCGACTGCCGCCTCGACGTAGCGCTCGCTGTGCGAGGCCGCGACCTGCGCATCGGCCGCACCGTGGATGCAGTGCACCGGAATGCCAGTCGGCAACCGATGCAGCGGTGACGCGGAGCGATAGAGTTCCGGCGCTTGTTCGTAGCTCACACCGAGCAGTGCCTGCACTGCCGGGTTGACCGATTTGTTCGACGGCCCGACGGTCAGATCGAGCACTCCTGCCTGGGACACCACCCTCGACGGCCGAATGTCGGGCTCTTCCCGTCCTGCCAGCCAGACCGCGAGCTGGCCGCCTGCCGAGTGCCCGACGATCCGGACGTCGCCGCGATCGAGACGAAACGGCGAATTCTCCTGCACGACACCGCCGACGGCGTCCACAGCGTCGGATACGTCGCAGCTCACCTCCGGCCACGTTCCACCGGCACCGACTCGGCGGTATTCGATGTTCCATGCGGCGAACCCGGCTCGGGCGAACTCGATCGCGTACTGAGTTCCGAGATTGAGCGCGTATCGACCACTCCAGAATCCACCATGGATGACAACGACAACCGGAACGGGCACCGACGCAGCAGTTTCCGGGAGATACAGATGTCCGAACTGTTCGGAGTGCTCGCCGTAGGCAATTCGGATTCGATTCACTCGGGCGATCCGGAATCGAGCGGTGCCTGCGCCCACCGGTCGGTGATCGCACCGATCGCTCCAAGCGCGACAGCTGCTGCCGTCGATGTACGTAAGACTGTGGGCCCCAACATCACCGCTGTCGCACCTGCATCGGTCAGCCTGACGATTTCTTTGTCGTCGATCCCACCTTCGGGACCGACGACGAGCAACGCCTCCGACACATCACGGAACGGCAGCGAGGAGAACTCGGCAGTAGCGGCTTCGTGCAGCACCGCGACGATGCCGCCCCGAGCTACGACCGAGCGGACCAGTTCGACTACCCCTGCGGTGTCGTGCAGGTCGAGCACATCCGGAACGAAGGGGCGTCGAGACTGCTTCGACGCGGCCACCGCGACGGCTCGCCAACGGGTGACACCCTTGACGGCTTTCGCGCCCTCCCACCGGGCTACACACCGCGCGGACTGCCACGGAACGATCGAGTCGATGCCGGCTTCGGTAGCCAGTTCGACCGACAGTTCCGAGCGATCCGCCTTGGGCAGCGCCTGAACCAGACCGACGGTCGGGGCAGGTCGGGAAGCCTCGGATCGAGACGTCACCGCCATTTCCAGACGATCACGCTCGACCGATGTCACGACCGTATCCGCGAGTCCACCGGCGCCGTCGGACAACAGAATGCGCTCACCGACGCGTATTCGGCGCACCGTGGCAGCGTGGTGGCCCTCCTTGCCGTCGAGAACGGCTGTGCCGCCGACGTCGGGCAACGGGGTCAAGTAGAAGACGGTTGCCGCCATCGTCAGCGACCGCTGAACGCTTCCCGCAGCCTGGAGAACAACCCGCCGCTGTGCTGCGACCCGGTCGTCACCACTTCGGCTGCGTCACGATCGCGGAGCCGTTTGAGATCTTCGAGGAGCTGGCTCTGCTTGCTGTCGAGCCGTGACGGGACGACCACCTCGAGGTGTGCGTGCAGATCGCCGCGGACTCCGGAGCGCAGCTTCGGCATTCCGTGTCCTCGCAGCACAGCGACTGCCCCTGGCTGGGTTCCCTGGTCGATGGTGATGTCCGTTGGGCCGTCGATGATGGCGTCCACCGACACCGAGGTTCCCAGTGCCGCGTCGACCATCGGTACGCGGATGGTGCAATGCAGGTCGTCGCCGTCACGAACGAAGACCTCGTGCTGCTGCTCGACGATTTCGACGTACAAGTCTCCTGCAGGTCCTCCTCCGGGGCCGACTTCGCCCTGCGATGCAAGCCGGATACGCATCCCGTTGCTCACACCTACCGGAACCTTGACCGAGATGTCACGACGTGATCGCACACGGCCGTCGCCCGCGCACTTGCGGCACGGATCGGGGATGGTTTCGCCGGCACCGCGGCACGTCGGGCACGGCCGAGACGTCATGACCTGGCCGAGGAACGAACGCTGCACCGACTGGACCTCGCCGGCGCCGCCGCAGGTCTCACAACGAACGGGCTTAGAGTCACCGTTGGTACCCGAACCCGTGCACAGGTCGCACAAGATCGCGGTGTCGACGGTGATGTGCTTGGTGACGCCCGATGCGCACTCGTCGAGTGTCAGTTTCGTGCGCAGCAACGAGTCAGCTCCGGGCTGGACGCGACCACGAGGTCCGCGACCTCCGCCGCCGCCACTGCCGCCGAAGAAGGCCTCGAACACGTCACCGAGACCGCCACCGAAACCGGCTCCGCCGAACCCTCCGCCTCCGCCCCCACCCTGCTGGAGTGGGTCTCCGCCGAGGTCGACGATGCGACGCTTCTCCGGATCGGACAGCACCTCGTACGCGGTCGAGATTTCCTTGAACCGAGCCTGAGCGGCCTCGTCCGGGTTCACATCGGGGTGAAGTTCGCGAGCGAGCTTCCGATAGGCGCGCTTGATCTCCTGGTCGGTGGCCTTCTGACCGACTCCGAGCGTTCCGTAATAATCCCGTGCCACGTAAGTCTCTTTCGTCATGTAGTTCTCTTGGATCAGTTACTCGCCGCCCGCACCCCCATTGTGCGCGGCAGCGTGGAAGTCCTCAGCGTTCGGCGAGGACCTCGCCGATGTATCTCGCAACGGCCGCGACCGATGCAATTGTTCCTGGATAGTCCATCCGAGTGGGGCCCAGCACACCCATTCCTCCCAGCACCATGCCAGCCGAACCGTAGCCGGTGGAAATCACCGAGGTACCGCGCATCTCCTCGACCTGGGTTTCCTCGCCGATCCGCACCGTAACCGTCCGCGTGTCCTGCGTCACAGCAAGTAGTTTCAGCACCACGACCTGCTCTTCCAGAGCTTCGAGTACCGCGCGAAGCGAGCCCGGGAAACCTGCATCGCCGGCGAAGTCGGCCGCATTGCGGGTGAGATTCGCCGTCCCCCCGAGAACCAATCTCTCTTCGGGATGTTCGACGAGTGATTCGATCAACACGGTGGCCGACCTGATCATCGCGTCGCGCAGCGAGGCCGGTGCGTTCTCTGCCAGCTCGGCGACCGCAGCCGACGCCGCCGCCAAGCGCTTTCCTTCCAACGCGCCGCCGAGTAGGCGACGCAGCTGAGCTAGCTCGTCGTCGTCGATGACATCGCCGAGCTCGACGATCCGTTGGTCGACTCTTCCCGAATCGGTGATGAGAACCATCAGCAACCTGGCAGGGGTGAGCGCAACAATCTCCAGGTGCCGCACCGAAGACACCGACAGAGTCGGATATTGGACGACGGCAACCTGGCGAGTCAACTGCGCCAGCAGGCGCACCCCACGCCGGAGCACATCGTCGAGGTCGACCCCGTTCTCGAGGAATTCGAGAATCGCGCGACGCTCCGCAGGCGACAGCGGCTTCACATCGGCGATGCGATCGACGAACTGTCGGTAGCCCTTGTCCGTCGGAACACGTCCCGAGCTGGTGTGCGGCTGGGCGATGTATCCCTCGGCTTCGAGGACTGCCATGTCGTTTCGCACGGTGGCGCTGGATACACCGAGATTGTGGCGCTCAACCAGGGCACGTGAGCCGACAGGTTCCTGAGTGGAGACGTAGTCGGCGACGATGGCACGCAGTACTTCGAATCGTCTGTCGTCGGTGCTCGACACTTTCCACCCTCCGATCAGGTCTTGTTCGCGTAGCTCGTCGCTCGAGTCTAGTAGCCGCAGACACCTCGGCGCTCCAAGGCCTTACTGTGGTGCGGTGGCCTACTCGACTTCGACGACGTTCATCGCATGATCTTCAAAGGCGTGCGCGACGGCAAGCCGTACCCCGAGCACGGGCTTTCCCTGCGCGACTGGTCCAAGATCCCGCCTCGCCAACTTCGACTGGACGAGATCGTGACGACGACGAAAGTCCTCGAATTGGATCGACTGTTGTCCGAGGATTCGACGTTCTACGGCGATCTGTTCCCGCATGCCGTGCACTACCGCGGTGTGGTGTACCTCGAGGACGGGTTACACCGAGCCGTCCGGGCGGCGCTGCGGAACCGAACCGTGCTGCATGCCCGGGTGTTCGATTACGACCTGCTCGGGGCCTGAACAGTCCCGGGGAACGGACCTCACGCGGCAATGGTCCGGACCACGGCGTCGGCGAGCAGCCGTCCACGGTCGGTGAGCACGTAGCTGCCACCCTCGACCGCCATCAGACCGTCCGCGACGACCTGTTCAGCGGCCAGACGCTCAGCGGGCGCGAGGACATCTGCGGGCAACCCGGTCCTGAGCCGGATCTTGAGCATGAGCTCTTCGAGGTGGCGGTCCTCGGCGGTGAGCAGTTCGCTCCCCGCCACTGGCAAGACACCGGACGCCAATTGTTCCGAGTAGCGAGCCGGGTGCTTGACGTTCCAGAAGCGGGTGCCGCCGATGTGACTGTGGGCACCGGGACCAGCGCCCCACCAGTCGCCGCCGTCCCAGTATCCGACGTTGTGCTTGCATTCGGCGTCAGCGCCGGTGGCCCAGTTGGATACCTCGTACCAGTGCAGACCGGCGCCGGACAACACCGAATCGATGCGCTCGTACCGGCTGGCGAGCACGTCGTCGTCGGGCATGGGTAGTTCTCCTCGACGCACCTTGCGCGCCATGGCGGTCCCGTCCTCGACGATGAGCGCATACGCGGACACGTGATCGACACCGGCATCGAGCACGGACTCCAGCGAGGAATCCAGGTCGGCGTCGCGCTCGCCGGGTGTGCCGTAGATGAGGTCGAGGTTGACGTGGTCGAATCCGGCGCGGCGCGCTTCCTTCGCTGCTTCGACTGCGCGTCCAGGAGTGTGCGTGCGATCGAGCACTGCCAGCACGTGTGGAGCCGCCGACTGCATACCGAGGGACACTCTGGTGAACCCCCCGGCGCGAAGTCGTTCGAAGAATTCGGGCGACGTCGACTCGGGGTTGGATTCGGTAGTGACCTCGCCGCCGCTGGTCAGACCGAAACTCCCCCGCACCGCGGCCAGCACGTCGGACAGGCCGTCGCCGCCGAGCAACGACGGTGTCCCACCACCGACGAACACGGTGTCGGCCGTCGGGACCATCCCGGTTCGTTCGGTCATGAGCGACGCCGCCGCGTCGAGTTCACGACGAAGACCTTCCAGCCACGACTCGGGCGAGGCGGAGGTTCCCAGTTCGCCGGCGGTGTAGGTGTTGAAATCGCAGTATCCGCACCGGGTCGCACAGAACGGAACGTGGACGTAGATGCCGAACGGGCGCCGACCCACCCCGTCGAACGCCTCGTCGGGCAGTTCGAGTGCGACAGCGGGTGCAGCGAGAAGATTCACCGACCCAGTCTCCCAGAAACGCCGACACCCCCGTTCCACGCACACGTCGAAAGAACTTTTGTCGGCGCTGCCAGCCTATTTACCGAAAATTCGGGGTAAATAGGTCGCCCGTGGACGGACCAGGGGCGATGTCGTGGCACAATGGGCGCGTGACTGACTTCGGGATACGGCTCGTGGCGCGACGCCATGTCGATCTCAAGCGTGTCTGCAGTTCGTCGTGTCGATGCCGAATGAGCGTTGCAGGCCGGATGAGCGTATAGCCGAGCTGTACGCCGGCCCGCTCCACCGCGATTTCTCTTCAGCACCACGTCAGAACCAATCGGTCCGTCCGGAACATGCGTGAACGGACAGTCGTACGACTGTCTCGAGCCGCCCGGAAAGAGCACAGATCCAGGAGCACATCGATGTCGTCGACCACCGACGCTGCCACGCCCGAGGCGTCGTCCACGCCTGCACGCGTTGCCCCACGGGAGCGCACTCCGCGCCCCACCAAGCGGCGCGCCGAGGGGCAGTGGGCTCTCGGATACCGCGAACCGCTCAACCCGAACGAACAGTCCAAGAAGGACGACAACCCGCTCAACGTTCGCGCCCGCATCGAGAACATCTACTCGAAGCAGGGTTTCGACAGCATCGACAAGAGCGACCTACGTGGTCGGTTCCGGTGGTGGGGGCTCTACACCCAGCGCGAGCAGGGATACGACGGCACCTTCACCGGTGACGAGAACATCGACCTGCTCGAGGCCAAGTACTTCATGATGCGCATCCGGTGCGATGCGGGTGCGCTCAACCTCGAGCAGGTCCGAACGCTAGCCGGAATCTCCCAGGAGTTCGCCCGGGACACAGCGGACCTGTCGGACCGGGAAAACGTCCAGTACCACTGGATCGAGGTCGAGAACGTACCGGAGATCTGGCGTCGCATCGAGGCAGTCGGACTGAAGACGACCGAAGCGTGCGGGGACTGCCCGCGCGTCGTGCTCGGCTCTCCCCTCGCCGGTGAAGCCGTCGACGAAGTCCTCGACCCGACTTCCGCCATCGACGAGATCGTCGAGCGCTACATCGGCAAGCCCGAGTACTCCAACCTCCCCCGCAAGTTCAAGACTGCGATCTCGGGCCTGCAGGACGTAGTGCACGAAATCAACGACTGTGCCTTCATCGGCGTCGACCACCCCGAGCACGGCCCCGGACTCGACCTGTGGGTCGGCGGCGGGCTCTCGACCAACCCGATGCTCGCACAGCGAGTCGGTGTCTGGGTACCGCTCGAGGACGTGCCGGACGTATGGGAAGGCGTCGTCTCGATCTTCCGCGACTACGGCTACCGCCGCCTTCGCACCAAGGCCCGCCTCAAGTTCCTGATCAAGGACTGGGGTATCGAGAAGTTCCGGCAGGTACTCGAGGACGAATACCTGCACCGCAAACTGATCGACGGACCTGCCCCGGAGAAGCCGACGCGTCCGCGCGACCACGTCGGAATCCAGAAGCTCAAGAACGGCCTCAACGCCGTCGGAGTCGCCCCCATCGCCGGCCGCATCTCCGGCACCATCATGGCCCAGATCGCCGACGCGGCCGAGAAGGCCGGCTCTGACCGCATTCGCTTCACCCCATACCAGAAGCTCATCGTGCTCGACGTTCCCGACGACAAGCTCGAAGAGCTCATCTCCGATCTCGACGCTCTCGGACTGCCTGCTCGACCCTCGCATTGGCGCAAGAACCTGATGGCGTGCAGCGGAATCGAGTTCTGCAAGTTGTCGTTCGCCGAAACCCGAAAGCGCTCACAGGTTCTCGTACCCGACCTGGAGGAGCGGCTGGCTGACATCAACACCCAGCTCGATGTTCCGGTCACCATCAACATCAACGGTTGCCCCAACTCGTGCGCGCGTTCGCAGATCGCCGACATCGGATTCAAAGGCCAACTCGTCGACGACGGCGACGGGAATCAAGTGGAGGGTTTCCAGGTTCACCTGGGAGGCAGCCTCGGCCTGGACAGTGCGTTCGGCCGAAAGCTGCGCCAGCACAAGGTGAACAGCACCGAGTTGGGTGACTACATCGAGCGAGTGGTGCGCAATTTCGTCAAGAACAAGGACGAGGACGAGCGGTTCGCGCAGTGGGCCGTACGAGCAGACGAGGCGGATTTGCGATGAGCACACCGATATCTTCGACACGCATGGACTTGTCGGTCGACGAGCTGAAGGCGATCGCCGAGAGCGGCGCCCGTGAACTCGACGGTGCCGACGCGACCGCGTTGATGGAGTGGACCGAGCGACAGTTCGGCAAGAACTACATCGTCGCGTCCAATATGCAGGACGGGGTCCTGGTTCACCTTGCAACGCAGGTGCACCCGGGGGTCGACGTCCTGTTCCTCGACACCGGCTACCACTTCGCCGAGACCATCGGCACACGTGATGCAGTCGAGGCCGTGTACGGCGTCAACGTCATCAACGCCCGCGCCGAACTGAGCGTCGCGCAGCAGGATTCCATCGAGGGCAAGGACCTGTTCGCGCGTGAACCCAATCGCTGCTGCGCCATGCGCAAGGTTGCGCCGCTGAAAAAGGAACTGGCCAACTACAGCGCGTGGGTCACCGGCATCCGACGCGTCGAAGCCCCCACTCGCGCGAACGCGCCACTCATCTCCTTCGACGACGCGTTCGGGCTCGTGAAGATCAATCCGATCGCAGCGTGGTCGGACGAGGACATGCAGCGGTACATCGACGAGCACTCCATCCTCGTCAATCCGCTCGTCGACGAGGGATATCCATCGATCGGGTGCGCACCGTGCACCGTCAAACCCGCCCCCGGCGCCGACCCGCGTAGCGGTCGGTGGGCCGGCAAGGCCAAGACCGAATGTGGGTTGCACGCGTCATGACATCGATTTCGACAACACTGGGCACGACCGCCGAACTCACGCAGCGCCCGCTGCTCGACAGCGAACGCTTCGATACGCTCGACGCACTCGAGTCGGAGGCCATTCACATCTTCCGTGAGGTCGCCGGCGAGTTCGAGCGACCGGTCATCTTGTTCTCCGGCGGCAAAGACTCCACGGTTCTGTTGCATTTGGCGATCAAAGCGTTCTGGCCGGCGCCGCTGCCGTTCACACTCCTGCACGTCGATACCGGACACAATCTGCAGGAAGTGCTGGACTTCCGCGACTACGTCGTCGCGAAGTACAACCTGCGTCTGCACGTCGCGAAAGTCGAGGACTACCTCGCGGACGGACGCCTGACCGAACGTCCCGACGGCATCCGCAACCCGCTTCAGACCGTGCCACTGCTCGACGCCATCGCCGAGAACCGCTTCGACGCGGTCTTCGGCGGTGCGCGTCGCGACGAGGAACGCGCCCGAGCCAAGGAGCGAATTTTCTCGCTGCGCAACGCATTCGGCCAGTGGGACCCCAAGAAGCAACGACCGGAACTCTGGAACCTGTACAACGGCAAGCATTCGCCGGGTGAACAGGTCCGGGTGTTTCCGCTCAGCAACTTCACCGAACTCGACATCTGGCGCTACATCGCCCGGGAAAACGTCGAACTGGCGAGCATCTACTACGCCCACCAGCGTCCCGTCTACCAGCGCGACGGCATGTGGATGACACCCGGCATATGGGGTGGACCGTCCGAAGCCGAAGAGCTGCAGACACTCTCGGTGCGGTACCGCACGGTCGGCGACGGCTCCACCACCGGAGCCGTCCTGTCCGACGCAGCCGACAACGAGGCGATCCTCGCCGAGGTCGCCGCATCCAGGCTCACCGAACGTGGAGCCACGCGCGGCGACGACCGCGTCTCCGAGGCTGCCATGGAAGACCGCAAACGCGAAGGATACTTCTGATGAGCAACGCCACGGCCGGTCTATCTGGTCATTCCGCAGGCACCCAGCTGCTGCGCCTCGCCACCGCCGGCAGCGTCGACGACGGCAAGTCCACCCTCGTCGGCCGCCTGCTGTACGACACGAAATCCGTACTCGCCGACCAGATCGACGCCGTCACACGTGCATCCGTCGACCGCGGCCTGAGCACACCCGACCTGTCGCTGCTCGTCGACGGGCTGCGGGCCGAACGCGAGCAGGGCATCACCATCGACGTGGCGTACCGCTACTTCGCCACGCCTGCTCGCTCGTTCGTCCTGGCCGACACCCCCGGGCATGTGCAGTACACCCGCAACACGGTCTCCGGCGCCTCGACGGCTCAGCTCGTCATCCTCCTGGTGGACGCCCGCAAAGGTGTCATCACGCAGACACGAAGGCACGCGGCGGTTCTCGCGCTGCTCGGTGTGCCCAAGCTGGTGCTGGCGGTCAACAAGATCGACCTCGTCGAGGACCCGGCTCAGGTGTTCGCAGACATTTCTGCCGAATTCAACTCGCTCACCTCGTCCCTCGGCTGGGCCACCGAAGACGTCATCGAAATTCCGGTGTCGGCGCTGCACGGTGACAACGTCGCTGTTCGTTCGACGAACACGCCGTACTACGACGGCCCGACGCTGATCGAGCACCTCGAGTCGGTACCCGTGGACGCCGAACCGCATCGTGTCGGACTTCGATTCCCGGTCCAGTACGTGATCCGGCCCCGCACTGCAGAATTCCCCGACTACCGCGGCTACGCGGGACAGGTCGCAGCTGGAACCGTCTCCCCCGGGGACGAGGTTCTCGTGCTGCCGTCGGGGACGCGGACGACCGTCGAGCGCATCGACACCGCGGACGGGGAACTGGCAACGGCCAACGCCGGCCGCAGCGTCACCTTGATCCTCGCCGACGACGTCGACGTCTCCCGCGGTGACACCATCGTCTCGCCCCATGATGCGCCGGAACCCATCGGCGAATTCGACGCGACGGTGTGCTGGCTCGCCGAAAAGCCGCTACGGCCGGGGGCTCGCTTGTTGCTCAAGCACGGCACACGAACCACTCAGGCCATCGTCGGCTCGCTCGTGGAAAAGTTCGACGAGCAGAACCTCACCGCGGAACCTTCCCCGGAGTCGTTGGAGCTCAACGACATCGGCCGCATCTCCGTTCGCGTCGCCGAGCCGATCGTTGCCGACGACTACGCCGTCAACCGCCACACCGGCAGTTTCCTCCTGATCGATCCGGCCGGCGGAAACACACTGGCCGCCGGACTGGTCGGCGATGCACTGTCGGCGGTGGAACTCGGTACACCGCAACCTGCATGAAGGCGACGTCCGTGCGATCCGGCACCCTGATCGCCGTCGCCCACGGTAGCCGCGACCCTCGGTCGAAGCTCACCGTGCACGCGATCATCGAGCGAATTCGATTGCGGCGCCCGGATCTGGACGTGCGGGTTGCATTTCTCGACCTCACGGCTCCGAGCGTCGAATCCGTTGTCGACGACGTCGCCGCCGAGGGGATCCGGTACGCAACCGTCGTTCCATTGTTGCTGGGCAGCGCGTTTCACGCCCGAGTGGATCTCCCGGGTGTGCTCGACGCCGCGCGCGTCAGGCATCCCCAGTTGATTCTCCGGCAAGCCGAGGTACTGGGCGACGATCGACGCATGGTGGCTGCAATGCGCTCGAGAATTGTCGACGCGGGAATCGACGCAACCGATTCCACCGTGGGTATCGCGGTTGCCGCCGTCGGCTCCTCACACGGGCCGGCGAACCAGCGCTCGCGTGCACTCGCTCAGCGCGTTCTGCACGGTACGTCGTGGCGAGCGGCGGTCACATGCTTTGCGACCGCGCAGGACCCACGACCGGATCGGGCACTTGCCTGTCTGGAAGAGGCCGGTGCACGCACGATCGTGATCGCCCCGTGGTTCCTCGCCCCCGGCCTACTGACCGATCGTGTGTTCGCCGAGTTCAGTACCCTCTGTCGCGACGCCATCGCGGCAGACGTGCTGCGCGATCATCCGTTCGTCGCGGACGTCGTGTCGAGCCGATACGACGCCGCCAACGACCTCACCGTGCGGGGACGGGCCACGTCCGAGCGATCGGCGTGATTCAGCCGAGGATCGTCGAGTCTTCTTCGGTGCGACGGTAGGTGTACAACGTCGTGACCGCGCAGACCACAGTCGCGGCGATCAAGACCTGTGGCCCGGTGATCGCCAAGCTCATGACTCCGCCGATCACCGCGCCGGCGGCAAAACCCGCATAGAGCAAGAAGTATCCGAGCCAGTCCCTCACCGAACCGCCACTGATGTGCCGCTCCATGCCCTGACCCATCTTGACGAGAGTTCCGGTCACATAGCTCAGCGGAATGGACACCTCACCGTTCTTCACGAACGACGTGTTGAGCGCGCCCATCGCGAACGAGATGAACAGGATAGGAACGAACTGCACTTGCGGCGCGCTCCACCCGCTCATGATCACGTCGACGACCGACGCGATCGCCAGTGTGATCGTGGTCAGCACTGTCGCGCCGTGAGGGTGATCATTCCAGAGGTGACGGCGACACAAAGACGCGATCACCACCCCGGCAACGAAAGTCAGAATGAGAAGTATGGCCGCTGCTGCCATCGCGTTCTCACCGCGAAAGAACCCGACTGCAGCACGCTCGGTATTGCCGGTCATGAAGGTGACAAAGTAGCCTGCCGTATTGGTGAACGCGGCGGCGCCGACGAGACCTGCGAGTCCGGCCAGGATCCAGGACAATCGGGCTTCGGAATCGAACACGGATGGCATAGTGTCCGACGATAGAGAACCGGCAGGCATTCGTCTCCGTGTAATCGGTCACGACGGTGCAGGTTGATCCACCTGGGTCACAGTCTTTTTGCGATCACAGTCTCCGGTGCCGACCGCGTCGAAGAACGCCACCGGTCCGGAGACCTTTACCCGAACCCTCTCCCCTTCTTCACATATTTCGGTACCGCGCACCCACGCAGTCGACCTCGCGCCGGAGGTGAGGTGTTCGAGCGTTTGCAGGGATTGAGGTCCTGCGAAGACTGTCTCCACGATCACGAAATCGCCATCCGAATCGGCAATCGGCGTGAGCTGCTCCGGCCGGACGAGCACGCGGCCACTGCCGGATGCCACGCCTGTCACCGGGATGGTCCCGAATACCGTCTCGGCGGCCATTCCAATCCCCAGCCCCTCCACCATCATCGCTTCGCCGACGAATGCACCGACGGCCTCCGAACTCGGGCGATGGTAGAGCTCGTGCGGCGTACCTGTCTGTGCCGTGGATCCGTCGAGCAGAACCGTGACGCGGTCGGCCGTGGTCATCGCCTCGGTACGGTCGTGTGTCACCAGAATCGACGGAGTTCCACTGCTGTGCAACAGCTCTCGCACTTCACGTCGAAGGCCCGAACGTAGGCCGGCATCCAGGGACGCGAACGGTTCGTCCATCAGCACCACGGAAGGGTTCGGAGCCAGTGCACGCGCGAGTGCCACACGCTGCTGCTGCCCTCCGGACAGCTCGCGCGGATCGACGTCGATCGCATCGGGCAATCCGACGAGTTCGAGCATGGCTTCCACGCGGGAGCGGCGCCGGGCACGGTCACCCCGACGCTTGTGCGGCAACGAATTCACCAAACCGAATCCGACGTTCTCACCCACGCTCAGGTGCGGGAACAGTCCGCCTTCCTGTGGCATCAGTCCGATTCGTCTGTGTTCGGGCGGGACGTGCGTCGACGGTGGTGCCGCCAACACGGTCCCCGCCAGCGTGATGGAGCCGCGATCGATGCGATGCAGACCGGCCAACGAACGGAGCAGCGTTGTCTTACCGCACCCCGATGGACCGAGGACTGCGAGCATTTCGCCCGCCTCGAGGTCCAGATCGAGATCGAACAGTACTTCGCGCCTGCCGTAGGACGCGCCGAGTCCGCGTACCGAAAGCTCGCTCACAGGTTCTCCTTTCGGATCGATCGTTCGCCTCGACGACGGATCGCCCGATCGAGAACGAACGTCGGGACTGCCGACACTACGATCAGGGCGAAAGCGTAGGGAGCCGCTTCGCCGTACTTGAATACCTGCGTCGTCGACCACAGTTCGGTCGCCAGGGTGTCGACCCCGCGAGGACGAAGAAGCAACGTGGCAGGCAGTTCCTTGGCGACGGTCAGGAACACCAGTGCCCCGCCCGCCGCAATTCCGGGCACTGCGATGGGCAACGTCACACGGATGTCCGTTCGAGTGCGCGTGCTTCCCAGCGTGCGCGAGACATCCTCGAGCACAACGGGTGAGGCGTGGATCGCCGCTCTGGTCGACCCGACCGCCAACGGAAGGAACAGAACCACATAGGCCAGGACGAGCAGAGTTGCAGTTTGATAGATCGATGGGAGAAGCCGTATTCCGATGAATACGACCGCAAGTCCGACGGTGATTCCAGGCAGACCGTGCGCAATATAGGTCGACAGTTCCGCAGCCCGTGCCACCGGCGATGTCGACCGAGCGGCGTACAGCGCGACGGGGAGCGCGAGGATCACCACGGCGAGTGCCGCTAGCGCCGAGTACCGCAGCGTCGCGAGGGTCGTGTCGATGACGTCGACCCAATCGATGGTGAATCTAAACGACCGAACCAGCCACCGTACGAGACCCAGGATCGGCACCGCCACCGCCGTCGCCAGCAACGTGGAGACCATCAGCAGGGCCGGAAGCGTCCAGCGTCCTAGCTCGACCGACTCGGCTGCGCGAGGTGAGCCGGAGCCGATACGCGCAGTTGCTCCCCGACGAGTACGCCGCTCGGCCAGAGTCAGAACGAGTGCCATCAGTACGAGCACGAGACCGAGGATCGATGCGGCGGTCCTGTCCAGACCGCCGCGGTAAGCGCTGTAGATCCCCAGCGTGAACGCGTCGTACCGCATCAGTGCGACGGCACCGAAATCGCTGATGGTGTACAGCGAAGCGAGCAGTACGCCCGCGGCCGCCGACGGTAGTACATACCGAAGTTCCACGGTCAATGCAGTACGCAGTGCGCCTCGCCCCAGCGTCCGGGACACTTCCGCTCGCCCCGGGTCTGCCGCGGCAAACGCGGCGGCGACGGGCAACATCACGAGCGGAAAGCACGACATGGACAGCACGAGGGCAGCCCCGAAGAAGCCTGCAAGCGACGGGAATTCCGCAATCCAGACGTATCCCGAGACGTAGGAAGGGATCGCCAGTGGCGCGCAGAGCGCGACCGCGAAGAACCGGCGACCCGGAAGATTCGTCCGCGTCACCAACCATGCTGCGAGAATTCCCAGGATCAGGCATGCGATTGCGACGACCGAGGTCAGTGCAGCCGTACGCAGCGCGAGGTCGAGTGTTCGCCGACGAAACAGCAGAGTCGACGCTTTGCCCACTCCGCCCTCGAACGATCGAAGTGCGAGATAGACCAGGGGCGTCAGCGCACCGAGAGCAACGATCGACGCGGCCGCCGCGAGTATCGGGCGGCCGCGGTGGAGATACGTCAAGCTAGATCATTCCGACCTCGGTGAGCAACGCCTGAGTCTGCTCGAGCGATGCCAGCTGGCCCAGATCGATGTCGGATGCGCCCAGATCGGCGAGCGGCGGAAGGTCGTAGCTCGATGTGACTCCGTCGATCACGGGGTACTCGGCGGTTTCGTCGGCGAAGTAGGCCTGCGATTCCGCGGACAGGAGTTCGCGTACGAAATCCTGCGCCGCTTCCTGATTGGTCGACGTCGCGAGAACACCTGCGCCTGCGACGTTCACCAGCGCGCCAGGGTCACCCGGTGCAAAGTAGTGCAGTTCGATCGGTGCCGCGTCGCCGTTCTCGGCCTTGAACGGGTACCAGTAATAGTGGTTGGTCAGCCCGGTGGCCACCTGTCCGTCGTTCACTGCGGTCATCAGCGGGCCGTTGCCCTCGAAGGCAACCGGTTCGTTCGCGAGGAATCCGTCCAACCACTGACGGGCTCCGTCTTCCCCACGCTGCACGCGCAGTGCGGTGACGAATGCCTGGAACGATGCGTTGGTCGGTGCGTAGCCGATCTGTCCGCGCCAGCGCGGATCCAACAGCCCGTCGATGCCGGTCGGCAGGTCGGACGCGGTGACGATGTCGGAGTTGTACGCCAGGACCCTCGCGCGCGCGGATGTCGCGACCCAGGTGCCGTCGGCGCCGCGATACTGCTCGGGCACGAGTTGGAGGATGTCCTGCGGCAATGGTGCCAATGCTCCCGCCTCGTCCAACGCGCCGAGCGCGCCGGCGTCCTGGCCGTAGAAGACATCGGCGGGCGACGCATCGCCCTCTTCGAGGATCTTCGCGGCTTGCGCGTTGGTGTTGCCGGAGTAGTCGACTTCGATGTTTCCGCCGATACGAGAGATCAATGGATCGACGAGGTCCTCGTCGCGTCCCGAGTAGACGACGACCGACTCGGTGCTCGTCCCGCTGGTCTGCGCACCCGGGTCAGACTCCTCGGGCGACGAACTACACCCCACCAATCCGACAGCAACAGTTGCGCTGATGGACAGCAGCGCCAAACGATGAACGCGACCCATGATTCTCCCTGAAATCTAGCGACAAAAACGACATACCGGGAGAAACATACACCGTTAGGCCAGCCTCAGCTAGCTTGCCCCGCTGCCGCTGTCTCGGCGTCGGGAACGCCGCCGCTTGCGGCCACCTTCGGGATTCGGGTGGCCCGCACATAGACCGACTCCCCTGTTTCGAGCTGCAGCGCCTCGCTGTCACCCCGGGTTATCTGAGCCGTGAACGCCTCACCCGTAGCCGAGTTCTTCAACTCGACCTTGACCTCGAACCCGAGGTGCACGACGCGCTCGACGACCGCGCGCGTGACCCCGGCAGATTCCGCAGTACCGGTCGCCTGCGCGAGCGCCATGCTCGGATCCCGGCCCACCCGAATGTCGTGGGGGCGTACCAGCATCCCGTTCAACTTCGAGACCTGCCCGAGAAACGACATCACGAAGTCGGTTTCCGGACGGTCGTACAGATCCTCCGGCGTGCCGACCTGTTCGATCCTGCCCTTGTTCAACACCGCGATGCGGTCCGCGACGTCGAGGGCCTCCTCCTGGTCGTGTGTGACGAGAACCGTTGTCACATGGACCTCGTCGTGCAGCCGACGTAGCCACGTCCGCAGGTCCTCACGGACCTTCGCGTCGAGCGCACCGAACGGCTCGTCGAGAAGCAACACCTGCGGGTCGACCGCCAGCGCGCGCGCGAGCGCCATCCGCTGTCGTTGGCCGCCGGACAGTTGAGCCGGGAACCTGTTCTGGAACCCCGCCAGGCCGACGATCTCGAGCAGTTCGTCGACCTTGCGCTTGATCTCCGCCTTCGGGCGCTTCCTGATCTTCAGCCCGAACGCCACGTTGTCGCGGACGCTGAGGTGCTTGAACGCGGCGTAGTGCTGGAACACGAACCCGATCTCACGACGCTGAGGGCTGATCCAGGTGACGTCCTGTCCACCCAGAATCACCTGACCCGAATCGAGCTGCTCCAGACCCGCGATCGATCGCAGCAGCGTCGACTTTCCCGAGCCACTCGGACCGAGCAGTGCAGTCAGCGACCCCTTGGGGATGTCGATGCTGACGTCGTCGAGAGCGGCGAAGTCGCCGTAGTTCTTCTTGCCGCCGACTACGGAGATCTCGATCTGGTCGGCCTTCGGTGCAGTCATTACTTCGTCCTCTTCTTGTCGAGGGTAGTCATCAGAAGCAGCACGATGACGGCGATGAACATGAGCAGAGTCGACGCCGCGTAGGCACCCTGCGGGTTGAAGTCCTCGTACCGCGAGTTGACCAGGAGTGTCAGGGTCTGCGAGATGCCGGGCAGGTTGGTCGACACCATGATCACGGCACCGAATTCACCGAGTGAACGGGCCACCGTCAACACGATTCCGTAGGTCAATCCCCACCGGATCGCCGGAAGAGTGATGCGCCAGAACGTTTGTAGCGACGACGCGCCCAGCGTCGATGCCGCCTCTTCCTGCTCCTCCCCGATCTCGTACAGAACCGGCTCGACCTCGCGCACCACGAACGGAAGGGTCACGAATATCGTCGCGATGACCATGCCGGGAAGCGCGAAGATGATCTTGAACCCGAGGCTTTCGATTCCACCGAACCACCCGTTCGCGCCCCACAGCAGGATCAGGGCGACACCGGTGACGATGGGTGACACCGCGAACGGAAGGTCGACTATGGACTCGAGTATCCCCTTGCCTCGAAAACGCCCGCGCACCAACGCCAACGCCGTGATGACTCCGAACACGACGTTGATCGGCACCACGATAGCCACGATGAGCAACGACAGCTGCAGTGCGGATTGCGCCGCAGGCGTCGTAATGAGACCCCAGAACTCGACGAACCCGTTCTCGAAGGTTCGGTACAGAATCGCGCCGAGTGGAAAGAGAACGAGCGCCGCAAGATAGAGGAGGGCAATCGTGCGGAGCGACAGTTTGATCGGGACAGCGATCTTCATCGGTTTTGCTCCTCTCGCCGAGCGAGGCGGTTTCCGACGATGCGGAGTACAAACAGTACGACGAAAGCAAGCGCGAGAAGAACCACCGAGATGGCTGCTGCGTCGACCGGTCGGTCGTATTCGATCAGCTCGCGAATGTACTGCGACGCGATTTGCGTTTCCCCGGGAATGTTGCCGCCGATCAACACGACGGATCCGAACTCACCGATCGCGCGAGCGAAGGCGAGTCCGGTCCCGCTGAGCACCGAGGGCAACAGGACCGGTAGCACGATCGTGCGGAAGATCGTCCAGTTGTTCGCACCGAGCGACGCAGCTGCCTCCTCGACCTCCCGATCCAGTTCGATCAGCACCGGCTGCACAGCCCGCACGACGAACGGGAGCGTGACGAACAGCAGTGCCACGACCACAGCGGGCTTGGTGGCGTTGAACACCAGGCCGATCGGGCTCGCTGGGCCATAGAGCGAGAGCAGCACGAGGCTGGCGACGATGGTGGGGAGCGCGAACGGAAGGTCGATCAGAGCGTTGACGAATTTCTTACCGGGAAACTCGTCGCGCACCAACACCCAGGCGATCAAAGTACCGAACACGAGGTTGACGACGGCGGCCGCCGCGGAGACCTCGAGTGTGACCTTGAACGTCGCGATCGCACGGTTCGTGGTGATGGCATCCCAGAAGCCGGCCAGGCCGTCGTCGAACGACTTGACGGTCAGGGCGGCGAGCGGCAGCAGAACGATGATGCTCAACCACAGGACCGCGACACCGAGGCCCAGCGGACCGACCGAGCCCGGGCCTCTGAACTTCCTGCCCTTCCGCGGTGCGGGATCTGCACTTGTCGTCGACATCGGTGTTACTCGGTGCTCTCTTTGTATATCGCCGTGATGGCACCGTTGTCGCCGAAGAGTTCCGTGTCCACCGACTCCCAGCCACCGAGATCGTCGATCGTGCGGAGCGTCTCAGGGGTGAAGAACTTGTCGGAGAACTCGGCGGCGATCTCGGGATCGACCGGTCGGAAGCCTGCCTCGGCCCAGATGCGCTGCCCCTCCTCGGCGTAGATGAAGTCGTTGAGCGCGTTGGCCTTCTCCAGCTGTGAACTCGTGTTGACGACGGCGACGGGGTTGTCGATTCGGAACGTGTCGGCGACGTCGATGTGCTCGACCTTCTCTCCCCGCTCCTCGATCAGGAGAGCCTCGTTCTCGTAGCTGAGGAGCACGTCACCCTGGCCCTGCAGGAACGCTTCCGTTGCGGCGCGGCCGGACTCGGGCTGGACCGGGAAGTGTCCGGATACGAGCTGCTGAACATAATCCAGCCCGGCCTGCTTGTCCTGGCCGCCGTTGCTCTTCGCCGCGTACGGCGCGAGGAGATTCCACTTCGCCGATCCTGAGCTGAGTGGGCTCGGACTGATGACCTGGACATCCGGCTTCAGTAGATCGTCCCAGGTCTGAATGTTCTTCGGGTTACCTTCGCGCACAACGAGCGTGACGACCGACCCGAAAGGCACTCCGCCGTAGGCATTCTCGTTCCATGCCTCGTCGACGATGCCGGCCTTGACCAGACGCGTCACGTCGGGCTCGACCGAGAAGTTGACGATATCGGCAGGGGCGCCGTCGGCGACCTTGCGCGACTGGTTTCCCGAGGCGGCGTAGTCGGCGTTGATGGCCGTGTCCTTGCCGCCTTCGGTGGCGGCGAACGCGGGTCCGATCAGGTCCCAGCCGT
Source organism: Rhodococcus sp. FG69 (assembly GCF_057808915.1). NCBI lineage: Bacteria > Bacillati > Actinomycetota > Actinomycetes > Mycobacteriales > Nocardiaceae > Rhodococcus > Rhodococcus sp. FG69. The sequence continues at coordinate 54,750 of NZ_JBMDIX010000002.1, forward strand.
TCTTCGGCACGGCGTACCCGACCAGAGTGAGTGCGGTTCCGTCGCTCGACCCGCCGTCGCCTCCGACGACGTCGCTCGATCCACCTCCGCAAGCAGCCAGCACCAGCGTCCCTACGGCCGCGAATGTGGTGAGCAGGTATCGAGAGTTGCGCTTCATCGAGACAAGCCTTTCATCGAATGATCGTCACGAGGACGGTGCGGACAGAACCGCACAACGAAGACAGAGAAGAGGGGTGATCACGGCGTGGAGCGGCCCGACTCGACGTGGGGCGCTACCGGCGACGGCGAAACTCGACGCGGCGCACACGGATGTGGGCACGAGAAACTACCGAATCGAACCGGCGCTCAGAATGAGGATCGACAACAGTCGATGTCGGCGACCGCGAGCATGCCGACTGCGATCAACGCCAATTCATGGCGGACCCGGTACACGGCAGCGGCAGACACGGACAGAAATCTAGCAGAGGAACCCGGCGGACTCTAATTGTGCACAGCGACTACGAAGTCACCTGGTCAGAAACCATGCGAGCACGACGAGCACGAGCAATGCGATCAGGGCGAGAGTGACCCTCGACTTCGGCATCAGTGACCTTCCGTTATCGGCGAGTCGGGTGCGGCGGGCACCGCATCCATCTCGGACGGCCTATCGCGGCCGAGCAGGTGAAGAATCGTGGCGAGCACACCGTCGACTATCCGCGCCAACCCGAAGGCCGCGGGTACGACCACGAGAAGAACCACGATCGACTGCGGCACGAACGGCAAACCGGTGATCCAGAGTTCGATCCCGTCCCACCACCTGGCTATCGCGTGCACAGGCTCCACCATAGAGGGGTCGCGCCCGCACGCTTCACTCCCTGCCACTTCCGGTGCGCCACGCCGAGAACAGCCAGCGGTGGACGACAGGGACCGCGAAGTCGATGATTGGCGTATGACGGCATTCGAAGAGCAGTCGACGGTAGTGCCCGTGCGTGATGATTCGATACCACGGCCAGGGGCGCTGGGAGGGGAGGAACTGGCCGGGCAGGGAGCTCTGGAAAGCACGGACGCGCCCGTGTCCTCGGTAATTTCCTATCGCAGCTCGTTCCCACCCATCGACGACTATGCCTTTCTGTCCGACTGCGAGACGACGTGCCTCATCGCCCGCAACGGGTCCGTCGAGTGGATGTGTGTCCCACGACCCGACTCGCCCAGCGTTTTCGGCGCAGTCCTCGACCGAAGTGCCGGGCACTTTCGCGTCGGACCGTACGGGCAGTCCGTTCCCGCCGCCCGCCGATACCTGCCGGGTGGGCTGATCATCGAGACGACGTGGCAGACCGAGACCGGATGGCTGATCATCCGAGACGCACTGGTGATGGGACCGTGGCACAACACCGATCAGCGGTCCCGCACCCACAAGCGGGCCCCTACGGATTGGGACGCCGAGCACATCCTGCTCAGAACGATCAAGTGTGTCAACGGCACCGTCGAGCTCGAGATGAGTTGCGAGCCCGCGTTCGACTATCACCGGGCTCCCGCTCGATGGGAGTACACCGGCAAGGTCTACGAGGAGGCTACGGCCACCTGTGAGGCCAGTTCCGTAGGCGACCAGCCGACCCTGAAACTGACCAGCAATCTTCGACTCGGCATCGAGGGGCGCGAAGCACGAGCCCGCACTCGGATGACCGAGGGAGACAACGTCTTCATTGCGTTGTCGTGGTCGGATCTGCCGGCACCGCAAACGTTCGACGAGGCTGCCGAGAAGATGTGGCGTACCTCCGAGTGCTGGCGACAGTGGATCACGATCGGGCGCTTCCCTGATCATCCGTGGCGTGGCTACCTGCAGCGCAGTGCGCTGGCGTTGAAAGGCCTGACCTACGCACCGACCGGAGCGCTACTGGCGGCGTCGACGACATCTCTTCCGGAAACTCCCGGTGGAGAACGTAACTGGGACTACCGCTACGCGTGGGTCCGCGATTCGACGTTCGCACTGTGGGGCCTGTACACGCTGGGTCTCGACCGAGAGGCCAACGACTTCTTCTCGTTCATGTCGGATGTCTCGATGACCGAGGACGGGCGCGCGAATCCACTGCAGGTGATGTACGGAATCGGCGGCGAGAAGACGCTGGAGGAAAGCGAACTGTCGCACCTGTCCGGCTACGACGGCGCCAAGCCCGTACGCATCGGAAACGGCGCGTACAACCAGGAGCAGCACGACATCTGGGGCACCATGCTCGACTCCGTGTACCTACACGTCAAGTCACGCGAGCACGTCCCCGAGTCGCTGTGGCCGCTGCTCAAGCGGCAGGTCGAGGAAGCGATTGCCAACTGGCGCAAACCCGACCGCGGCATCTGGGAAGTACGCGGCGAACCGCAGCATTTCACCTCCTCCAAGGTCATGTGCTGGGTCGCACTCGATCGCGGAGCGAAGCTCGCGGCAATCCACGGAGAGACGGAATACGCGAATCAATGGAACGAGATCGCCGACGAGATCAAGGAGGACATTCTCGAGCACGGCGTCGACGAACGTGGCGTCCTGACGCAGCGATACGGGCACGAATCACTCGATGCCTCGCTGCTTCTCGTGCCGCTGCTTCGATTCCTACCTGCCGACGATCCGCGGGTTCGAGCCACCGTGCTGGCGATCGCCGACGAATTGACCGTCGACGGCCTCGTCCTGCGCTACATGGTCGACACCACCGACGACGGCCTCGAAGGTGAAGAAGGAACGTTCACGATCTGTTCCTTCTGGCTGGTATCGGCGCTCGTCGAGATCGGCGAACTCCCCCGCGCCAAGCATCTGTGCGAACGCCTTCTCGGCTACGCCAGCCCACTCAAGCTCTACGCGGAAGAGATCGACGCCCGAACCGGTCGGCACCTCGGGAACTTCCCACAGGCGTTCACCCATCTGGCTTTGATCAACGCAGTCGTGCACGTTATCCGCGCCGAAGAATCTCAGGCGGCTGGACACTTCCAGCCCGCGCACACCAACTGAGAAGTCAGGGTCGGTGTTCGAGCTGATCGGCCCACTCGGCCATCAGCTCGGACACCGTCGCCTCGCGGGTGCGGAGGTGCCCGGTGCCAGCCCACATGGACAGCGCAGCCGGATCGCCTGCTTTGCCTGCCTCGGCCCGCATCGGCGCGGTCAGATAATGCACGTCCGGATACGCGAGCGGCGCATCCTCCGAGTTGTCGCGCATGAACTCGTTGACGATCCCTCTCGCCGGCCGACCCGAGAAAGCACGTGTGACAGCGGTTTCCGGCGTCGACGTCAGTTGTTCGCGGTGAACCTGCCTTGTCCCAGCTTCCGAAGTGTTCAGAAACGCGGTTCCGAGTTGCGCTGCGTGCGCTGCTCCGGATTCCAGCAGCGGCGCGATGTCGGTGCCATCCATCAGTCCACCGGCTGCGATTCTCGGCAGCTCCGACACTGCGCGGACAGCCGCCAGCACATCGGCGAGGGGCGCTTCCGGGGACGAACCGTCGAAACTCCCCCGGTGGCCACCCGCTTCGGGCCCTTGCACGACGAGAGCGTCGACGCCGTTGGCATCGGCTTCGATGGCCTCTGCGGCCGAGGTGACGGTGCACCACACTTCGGTACCGACCTCCTGCAGTGCGGCTACTTCAGCGGCACTGAATGTTCCGAATGTGCTGGACACGAGCGGCACCGGGTTGTCGACGAGCCAGCGGAACTTCTCGGGATAGAAGTCGTCGCGGCGTGGCAGAACCCCGGGCTCGACGTTGAATTTGTCGAGCCACGGAGTGATGTGTCGGACGTAGGCCTCGACGTCAGCACCCGTCGGATCGTCGGGCAGGAAGAGGTTGACGCCGAACAGAACCTCGCGCATCTCCGCCACCTGGGCGGCGAATCTGTCGATATCGAGGAGTGCACCGGCAAGCATGCCGAGTCCGCCGGACCGAGAGACCGCAATCGCCATCTCGGGCGTCGACGGTCCCCCCGCCATCGGTGCGCTGATGATCGGGACCGACAGTGCCCCAAGGATTCGCGACGTCATGTTCCTCCCCTGTGAGTGCTACTTCTTCGGCTTGTCCGTCGACGACTCGGACGACAGCGCAGCGACGAACGCCTCCTGCGGCACCTCGACGCGGCCGATGGTCTTCATCCGCTTCTTGCCTTCCTTCTGCTTCTCGAGCAGCTTGCGCTTACGGCTGATATCGCCGCCGTAGCACTTCGCCAAGACGTCCTTGCGGATTGCCCTGATGTTCTCGCGCGCGATGATGCGTGATCCGATTGCGGCCTGGATCGGCACCTCGAACTGCTGGCGAGGGATCAGTTCCTTGAGCTTGGTCGTCATCTTGTTGCCGTATGCGGCAGCAGCGTCCTTGTGCACGATCGCCGAGAATGCGTCCACCGCCTCACCCTGGAGCAAGATGTCGACCTTGACCAGCGCTGCACTCTGCTCGCCGATCTCCTCGTAGTCGAGGCTCGCGTACCCACGGGTGCGCGACTTCAGGATGTCGAAGAAATCGAAGATGATCTCGGCCATCGGGATGGTGTAGCGCAGCTCGACACGTGTCTCGGACAGATAGTCCATTCCGCCGAGCTCGCCGCGCCTGCCCTGGCACAGCTCCATGATCGAACCGATGAACTCGCTCGGCGAGATGATCGTGCACTTCACCATCGGCTCGTACACGTCACGCACCTTGCCCTCGGGCCAGTACGACGGGTTGGTGACGATGTGCTCGGTCTTGTCTTCCATCTCGACGCGGTAGACGACGTTCGGCGAGGTGGAGATGAGATCGAGGTTGAACTCGCGCTCGAGACGCTCACGCGTGATCTCCATGTGCAGCAGTCCGAGGAAGCCGCAGCGGAACCCGAAGCCGAGAGCCACCGAGGTTTCAGGTTCGTAGGTGAGCGCCGCGTCGTTGAGCTGAAGCTTCTCGAGCGCGTCGCGCAGATCGGGGTAGTCGGAGCCATCGAGCGGGTACAGCCCGGAATAGACCATCGGACGAGGTTCGCGGTACCCGGTGAGCGGCTCGGTTGCGCCCTTGCGGAAGGTGGTGACGGTGTCACCGACCTTCGACTGACGCACATCCTTGACACCGGTGATGAGGTACCCCACCTCACCGACACCGAGGCCCTTGGTCGGCTTCGGATCGGGCGAGACGATACCGACTTCGAGCAACTCGTGCGTCGAGCCGGTCGACATCATCGTGACCTTCTCGCGCGGGTTGAGGGCGCCGTCGACGACTCGTACGTAGGTGACGACACCGCGGTAGGTGTCGTAGACGGAGTCGAAGATCATCGCGCGGGCCGGACCGTCGGGATTGCCGACGGGCGCCGGAACGAGCTTGACGACCTCGTTGAGGAGCTCCTCGACACCGACACCGGTCTTGCCGGAGACCCGCAGCACGTCGTCGGCCTCGCAACCGATGATGTGGGCGATCTCGGCGGCGTACCGATCGGGATCCGCGGCAGGTAGATCGATCTTGTTCAGGACCGGGATGATCGTCAGCTCTTTGTCGAGGGCGAGGTAGAGGTTCGCCAAAGTCTGCGCCTCGATCCCCTGCGCAGCGTCGACGAGCAGCACCGCACCCTCGCACGCCTCGAGCGCACGCGAGACCTCGTAGGTGAAGTCGACGTGGCCGGGGGTGTCGATGAGGTGCAGGACGAATTCCTCGCCGTCGACCACCCAGGGCAGCCGAACGTTCTGCGCCTTGATCGTGATGCCGCGTTCGCGTTCGATGTCCATGCGGTCGAGGTATTGAGCCCGCATGGACCGATCGTCGACGACGCCCGTGAGCTGCAACATCCGATCTGCCAGCGTCGACTTGCCGTGGTCGATGTGGGCGATGATGCAGAAGTTCCTGATCCGGGAGGGATCGGTGAACGTCGTGTCGGCGAAGCTGGGCACTCGTATCCTTTGCTGGCGTTTGCAGGAGATATCCGGACCCATCGTCCCACGTCCGGCGGTCGACGAGTTCCGCGGGCTGCTGTCTAAACTCGACTCCCATGGCTGGCAACTGGAGCAAATTCACCAAGGAACTCGGCAACATCGCACTCCGCGAGGGCCCGAGACTGTTTCGGCAGTTGCAGAGTTCGGGTGCTCTGCAAAAAGGTAAGGACGCGATCACCAGCAAGATGAGCGGCGCGCCGACCGTCGAGCCAGGCCGCCCGGTCGCGTCGCACACCGTGCCGACCGCCCAGCGAGCTCGAGCAGTCGACTACTCCCCCGATCTGGACGGCAAGGCCGATCCCGGCGAGATCGTGTGGACGTGGGTGGCGTACGAGGAGGACGCCAGCCAGGGCAAGGACCGGCCCGTCCTGGTCGTGGGGCGTGACGGGAACACGCTGCTAGGGCTGATGCTGTCGAGCCAGGACAAGCGCGACGGCGACCCCGACTGGGTGTCGATCGGGTCCGGATCCTGGGACGCCGAGGGGCGCCCCAGCTGGATCAGGCTCGACCGCGTTCTCGACGTCCCCGAAACCGGTATTCGTCGTGAAGGTGCAATTCTCGCCAAGACGAAGTTCGACGTCGTCGCGTCACGGCTCCGCTCCGACTACAGCTGGTCCTAGGAGTCCAGTCGGTTGTATCGCCCGAACACCCCGCGGTAAGTGAGCGCACCGAGCGCCCCGCCGATCAGCGGGAAGACGATGAACAACCACACCTGGCCGAGCGCCCCCGGCTGCCACGGGGCGACGGCAAGGCTTCGTGCGGGATTGACGGACGTGTTGTCGATCGGAATCGACACGAGGTGGATCACCGCGAGGGTGAATCCGATCGACACACCGGCCAGAGGAACATCGGAAATCTGATCGGTGGAGGCGAGGACCACGAACACGAGCAACGCGGTGAGCAACACCTCGATCACGATGGCGGCACCGATCCCGTAGCCGTTCTCGAGCACGCCGCCGAATGGACCCTTGATCGCCGACGGGCTGTGCTGACCCCAACCGTTGCCACCGAGCCCGTTCACGGCGCGGTCGTACGACGGCAGCGAATTGGCCACCGAAAGAGAACGGCGCCCGCTGCAAGGCCGCCGATCAGCTGGGCGACTATGTAGAGACCGGCTTTCCCGGCGGACAACCTACCGAGCAGCGCCTGCCCGACGGTCACCGCCGGGTTGACGTGGCATCCGGAGATCGGCCCGATCGCGTACACGAGAAACAGCAGCGTCAGGCCGAAGGCCAGCGCCACCCCGAGATTGCCGACCTTGTCGCCGGCGAACACCGCCGTGCCGACTGCGGTGAACACCAGAACGAATGTTCCTATCGCTTCTGCGACGTACTTCTTCGTGTCCGAGATGACTTCCGGTTCCACGTACTCCTGTGCCGTCGACATGTGCCCACCTCTGCTGAGAAGGTCCGATGAAACCTGCCGAGCAGTACGTTACGCCAGACGTGTGATCTCTACCACAACATCGAGGGCGGTCGATCCGCCGCCCGAGAAGATGCCCTTCAGCGGCGGAACGTCGGCGTAGTCACGGCCGAGCCCGACCGACACGTGCTGCTCGTTGACGGCGATCGCGTTGGTCGGGTCGTAGCCCCACCATGCGCCCGTCCAGGCCTCGATCCATGCGTGGCTCTGACCCTCGACGGATGCGCCGATGGTCGCCTGTTTCTTGGGATGCAAGTATCCGGACACATAGCGACTCGGGATGCCGATGCTGCGCAGCAGAAGGAGCGTCAGGTGCGCGTAGTCCTGGCAGACGCCCTTCTTTTCCGACCATGCCTCGACCGCAGAGGTGTGCACACCGGTCGTGCCGGGGACGTAGGACATCTCCTGGTTCACCCAGTTGGAAATCTCCACTACCGATTCCTGTGGCGGAAGCCCTTTGGACAGCTTCTTGGCTATTGCCGAGAGTTGCCGGTTCTTGGGTACGTACTCGGTGTTGTCGAGGACTTCGTTGAAGCGGTCGATGACGGGTTCGCTGGCCAGTTCCTCCCACGACGCCTTCTCCTCCGGCGGAGAGAACGGATCGGTCTCGACGACGGACGACCCCGTGACCTCGAGTTCGGTGTGGGGAGCGTGCAGATCGAATGCCGTGACGGCGGTTCCCCAGTAGTCGGTGTAGCGATAGCTTCTGGTGACCGGATTCGTCTCGACGCGATTGAGAATCACGTTCTGCCGGTTGTCACTTCGCGGAGTCAGTCGCGCTTCGTTGTACGACGACGTCACCGGCGCGTCGTACTGATAGCCCGTGGTGTGGACAACGCGCATACGCCAGCTCACAATTCACCTTCCAGTTGATCTTCGTACGCGCCGGATCCGGCGTCGGTCCATGCAACCCAGGGCGCTGCGTGGAAGTACTGCTTGGAAATCGCTTCGCCGAGGTCTCTACATGTCTCCTGCAGTGCGAGCAACCTCTCCTGCAGATCGTCCAACAACGCACCGGGACGCAAGAATTCGAGCTCACTGCGCGCGCGGCCCAGCAATCGTTGCGCTTCGGCACGTGCACCCACACGGCTGTTCGGCTGGTGATCGAGTTGGTCCAGCGACCGCTCTGCCTCACTCAATGCATAGAACACCGACCGAGGGAACAACCTGTCCAACAACATGAATTCGAGCACTCGTTGCGCATCGAGGGCACCGCGATACGTACGTAGATAGGTATCGTGCGCGCCTGCGGAACGAAGCACCGTGACCCACGCAGGTGACGACGGCCTGTCCCCCGCGCGCGAGAGCAACAGCCGGACGGTCATGTCGATTCGCTCGACGGACCGACCGAGGATGAGGAATCGGTAGCCGTCGTCGTGGCTGAGTGTCGAATCTGCGAGACCCGCGAACATCGCTGCTCGTTCCTCGATGTAGCTGAAGAACTCGTGCGGCCCGGTTCGTTTGGACGAACGGATGCGGTCGGTCAGGCCGTTGTAAGTGGTGTTGAGGCACTCCCACATCTCACTCGACGTGACTTCCCGTGCACCGCGGGCATTCTCACGAGCACTGGAGAGTGAGTCGACGATCGACCCACTTCCGTCCCGACTGAACGCGACCAACTCGGTCAACGACCACACGTCGAGCGACACATCCGGCTCGTGCTTGAACCCGAGGACTCGAAGCAGGACCCGCGAGATGTGGTCGGGGTCGACGGTGGCGTCCTCGAGAAGTTGATGAACGGTGACGTCGAGGATCCGTGCCGTGTCGTCGGCACGTTCGACGTATCGCCCGATCCAATAGAGCGACTCTGCGTTCCGCGCGAGCATCTAGTGTCCAGCGCCATTCACTTGCTGCTGCTGTTGCTGTTGCTGTTGCTGATCCATCGTCAGTTCCGGTCCCTGTTCTGCCATCGGGGCCTCGGGTGGCTCGCTGACGATCTCCTCGCCCGTGAGTTCCTGCTCTTCCTGAGATGTGCGGGTGGCGAGCACCCACGTGTCCTTGCTGCCGCCGCCCTGACTCGAATTGACCACGAGCGAACCCTCAGGAAGCGCAACACGTGTCAAACCGCCGGGCAGCACCCACACGTCCTCACCGTCGTTGACCGCGAACGGGCGCAAGTCGACGTGCCGCGGAACCAGTCGGCCGCCGATCTTCGTCGGCACCGTCGAGAGCTGCACGACCGGCTGGGCGATCCATCCTCGGGGATCCGCCCTGATCTTCTTGCTGATGGTCGCCAGTTCCTTCGGGGACGCGTCGGGCCCGAAGACGATGCCGTAACCACCGGAACCTTCGACGGGTTTGATCACCAGTTCGTCGACTCGGTCGAGTACTTCCTCGCACTCCTCGTCGAGCCAGCACCGGAACGTGTCGACGTTCGCCAGCAGCGGCTTCTCGCCCAGGTAGTAATCGATGATCGTCGGCACATAGGTGTAGACCAGCTTGTCGTCGCCGACCCCGTTGCCGACTGCGCTGGAAATCACAACATTGCCCGCTCGCGCAGCATTGACGAGTCCCGCCACGCCGAGCACCGAGTCCGGACGGAATTGCATCGGATCGAGGTAGTCGTCGTCGATACGTCGATAGATGACGTCGACCTGACGCTCGCCCTCGGTAGTACGCATGTAGACGATGTTGTCGCGGCAAAACAAGTCTCGACCTTCGACGAGTTCGACGCCCATCAGTCGTGCCAACAACGAATGCTCGAAGTACGCCGAGTTCGCAACGCCCGGGGTGAGGACGACGACGGTCGGATCGGCCTCGTTCAGTGCTGCGGATGCGCGCAGTGCGCGAAGCAGATGCGAGGCGTAGTCGCCGACCGCACGCACTCGGTGCGTGGCGAAGAGATCAGGGAACACACGCGCCATCGTCCGACGGTTCTCCATGACGTACGACACACCGGACGGCGACCGGAGGTTGTCCTCGAGCACCCGGAAGGTGCCCTGGGCGTCTCGGACGAGGTCGATTCCGGCTACGTGAATTCGGACTCCGTTGGGCGGGACGATCCCGATGGCTGCGCGGTGAAAATGCTCACACGAGGTCACCAAACGCTTCGGGACTACACCGTCACGCAGGATCTCCTGGTCTCCGTAGATGTCGGCGAGAAACATCTCGAGCGCCTTGACACGCTGCTTGATTCCGCGCTCGAGGCGTGACCATTCGCCGGCAGCGATGACACGCGGCACCTGGTCGAGCGGGAACGGCCGCTCCTGCCCCGACAGCGAGAACGTGATGCCTTGATCGATGAACGCGCGGCCGAGCGCGTCCGAACGTGCGTCGAGGTCGGCCGAGCTGGACGGCTCGAGCGCCGAGTGGATTCCCTTGTACGGAGTACGAGTCTTGCCGTCCGCGTCGAACATCTCGTCGAAGGCCAGACCGTACTTTCCGACGTCGGAGTACCCGCTGAATACACCGTCGACGACCGGCTTCTCGCGAGCCGGCGACTTCGGTTTACTGATTTTGGCCTTCTCTTGGGCAGTGGCTGCAGATCGCGGGCTCATCTGCGTCATGTTGCTACAGAGACAGGAGATAAGCGCGCTGGACGCGTTAATTTCTGGAAAAGGACAACAGATTGCCCCCGTGTCAGGCCGGCGGCCGAGGCAGGCATACTTGGATCACGCGCGGGCGGAATTGGGTTCTGCCGCCGGTGCTGGTATTCTCGATCTTCGGCGCTGGGCTGTATAGCTCGGCCGCAGACTTCGGGCATTCCAGCATGGATCGCCCTGACCGGAATACCGACGAAGACAGAAGGATTTTACGCGTGGCCAACATCAAGTCCCAGAAGAAGCGGATTCTCACCAACGAGCGCAACCGTCTGCGCAACCAGTCGGTGAAGTCGTCACTGCGGACGATCATTCGCTCCTTCCGTGCCGCTGAGTCCGCAGGTGACAAGGAGAAGGCGTCCGCCATCCTCGTTACCGCAGGTCGCCAGCTGGACAAGGCAGCCAGCAAGGGTGTCATCCACAAGAACCAGGCAGCCAACAAGAAGTCGGCACTGTCGTTGGCAGTCAACAAGCTCTGATTTTCACGCAGTACGCAGAACCCGCTCGGGATTGCCGAGCGGGTTTTTTGCGTTCCTCAACGCACTACCAGCCTGTGTTCCCGTCTTACCGGTTGCTCAGCGCGGCAACGACTGACACCGCGTTCTCGACCGCGTAGTCGGCATCGGCAGCCTGCCCTTTCACGTCTGCATTGAGCTGCGAGACGATCTGCAGTGCCTCCCCGATGGACTGGCCGTTCCATCCGCGGGCCTGTGCTTGCGCCTTCTTGATCTTCCATGGCGGCATCCCGAGTTCACTCGCCATTCGGAACGGGTCACCGCGGCCTGCCGAGCCGACGAGTGCAATGGTGCGAACTGCGTCGGCCAGCGCGTCGGCCAGGAGCACATGCGGGACGCCTCGGTGCATCGCCCAACGCAGAGCTTCCAATGCTCCGGGCACATCCCCCACCACCGCCTTCTCGGCGACGTCGAACCCGGACACCTCGGCCTTGCCCGAGTAGTAGCGTCGGACTGCGTCGACGTCGACCTTGCCCGCCGTATCCGCCACCAACTGCGAACAGGCTGCGGCCAGCTCGCGAAGTTCGGAACCCACGGCCTCCACGACCGCCTCCACGACGTCTCCGCTGACCCGCACGTCGGCTGCACTGAATTCACGCTTGACGAAATCTGCGCGTTCGGCCGCTTTGGTCAACTTGGCGCATTCGTGCGTGACGGCGCCTGCCTTCTGTAGAGCGCCGACCATCGCCTTCGCTCGCCCACCGCCGGAGTGCATGATGACCAGCACCGCTCCCTCGGGCGGATCCGACGCGGCATCGAGGACCAGTGCCACCGCATCCTTGCCTGCTTCTGCAGCCGCTTCGAGAACGACCACACGGTCCTCCGCGAACAGCGATGGGCTCAGTAGCTCGAGAAGCTCCGGCGCACTGGCATCGCCGGCACGAAGCTTGGTAACCGGTAGATCGTCACCCTCCGGTGCAGCAGCTCGAACTCGCGCGACGATCGACGCCACAGCACGATCCATCAGCAGTTCTTCGTCGCCGAGGACGAGGTGCACAGACTCCACCGGATTGTTCGCATTCACGCTGACGATCGTGCCATGCCGGTCCGACGGGTTCGTACACGCCACTTCGCGTCACAGGATCGAGGACGCAACCCACATCACAAGTACTGCTACGACCGTTCCACCCAGTACCCACCGGTAGACGCGGAGCCGTAACAACAGCAGCATCGCCGCTGTGACAACCGAGACCGTCAGGGCCCCTGCAACTCCACTTGGCATCACGACACCCGCGCCCGGCAGTGACGCCGACCACCGCGACACCGCAACGAGCCACCACAGCGGCGCCGACGCCAATTCGAGTACGAGCGAGGCAAGCCAGCCCGCCCACGGTGCGAACACGGCTGCGACGACACCGACAACGGTGATCGGCGCAACCGTCGGAGCCACCGCAATATTGGCGAGAATTCCCACCACAGAAAAGGTTCCCGTCATTCCCGCCACTATCGGCGCGGTCACCGCGTGCGCTGCAGCGGCGACGGCAACGACTTCGGCAGGCGCGCGGCCCCAACCGTGCGCACGCAGCCAGTCGACCCACACCGGCGCCACCACGACAAGGCCCGCGGTGGCGGCCACCGACAGTGCGAAGCCGAAGTCGACCGACAGCTCGGGCCAGCAAGCCAGAAGGCCCAGCACGGCAGTGGACAGGGCCGGGACTGCCTGACGTCGACGACCTGTGACGAGCGCGAGCAGTCCGATGCCGCCCATCACCGCCGCACGCAGCACGCTCGGGGACGGCCTGGCAACGACGACGAACGCCAGGAGCACTAGCCCGCACAGCACTACCGTCGAGCGTGGTCCGATCGCAATGGCACGGGTCAGCAACAGGACTGCGCCGAGGACGATTGCGAAATTCGCCCCGGAGACCGCCGTCAGGTGGGTCAGTCCCGCTGCACGAAAGTCGGACTCCAGGTCTTCCGGCAATGCAGACACGTCACCGACCACGAGACCCGGAAGCAACCCTGCCTGATCGACCGGCAGCGCATCCGATGCCGCTGCCGCAAGCGACGTTCTCACTGCTGCAGCTGTTCTCGTCACCGGTCCAGGTGCGTCGACGCGCAGCGGAGGTCCGTCTACCCGAACGACAGCGAGCGTGAGGTCCTGTCTGTCGGGTGGCGAGAGTCGCCCCCGCAGGACGACGGTCTGCCCGGGGACCAGGTGCTGCCACTCGGTTGCCGGGGCCAACACCGACACTCGTCCACCGAGCTCGATCGGTATCCCCGCGATATCGACCTGAACCAGCTCGGCCCGGACGGACACCGTCGGAGGCCCGGGCGAGCGCAGTCGGCGTGGATCCTCGCGCACCACGACCGCAGCGCTCACCCAAGCCCGTTCATCGGCGGCGTCGACCACGGGGCTCGTCTCGAATTCCCAGGCATGCAGGGCGGCCGCACCCGAGTAGCATCCACCGATCACTGCCATCGTGATCAGTCCGATGCCGCTGCGCCCCAGGTGCGCTCGCCAGTACAGCACTGCGACACACAGACAAACCCACGCCACTGCGAGGACGATGACAACGACGGATCCGCCCAGAATCCCGCAGATCGTGGCGCCCCACCCGGCGAGCGCGCACGGAACCAGCCGCACGTCGTGCGGGCGGATCAGTGGTTCGTTCACACCGTGACCTGGCCTCTGAGTTTTTCGAGGCGCACCGGGCCGATACCGTCCACCTCCGCCAACTGCCCGACGTCCTTGAACGCGCCGTTCGCCTCCCGCCAGGCGATGATGCTCGCTGCCGTCACCGGTCCGACGCCGTCCAACGCGTCGAGTTCGGCCACCGTCGCGGTATTGAGATTCACTGTGCCCCCTGCACTGCCATCCCCTGCAGCGCCCGTTGCTCCGGTAGCCGAAGTCGAGGCACTTCCCGGTGCAGAATCCTGCACCGTCCCACTGATGATCGGCCTCCCCTCCGGCGGTGGCGCACCGACCACGATCTGGTCACCGTCCGCGAGCTTGGCCGCCAAGTTCAGCGCCAACACATCCGCGCCGTCGAGTGGTCCACCTGCGGCCTCGAGAGCATCGGCGACGCGTGAGCCGGCCGGAAGGTTCACCAGACCCGAGGATGCAACCAGACCCACCACACTGACCACGATGGTCGACGGCGGAGCTGCAGTCCCGGAGGGTGCGACCTCGACCTCCGAAATGGGTTGCACGATCGGCAGAGTCGGCACTGGCGCAACGACCGGCGCATCGCGCAGCATTGCGTACCCGGCCACGATCAGGACGGTCACTCCGACGCCACACAGCGCGAGCATCCCGGTTCGGCCGGGGTCGAGACGGGCACCGCGCCATCGCTCCGGGAGGTGGGCCGAGAGCGCCGATTCGCGCTGCTCGTCCTGCCTCAGCCAGTCCGGTGTCAGGTTTGCGTCGACGTCGCGTGGACTGCGATCGAGCGCTCCAGGAGAACCAGGTCCGACCGGAGTGGAGTCTCGCGAGATCGGCTGCGTTCGAGGACTTGCCATACCCGCGACGGTATCGACGGCACTGGTCTCCGACGGGACGACACCGCAGCTGGAGGATTGCCCTGTGGATAACCACCGAGGCTGTGGACAACGCGGCTCGACCGTGCCGAGTCAGCGCTCCGGACAGACGACGACTCCCACTGCCCCGGGGCCGACATGAGCGCCGAGAACGGCCCCGAAAGGCACCACCGAAAGATCGCTGACCTCGGGAATTCGGCGTGCCAACAGGGTAGCGACAGCGTCGGCACGCTCGGGGCACTGCATATGGTGCACGGTGAGCGCAACCCTGCCTTTTCCAGCGACCCGGTGGGCGGCGTCGACGAGTTTGCCGAGCGCCTTCGTCGACGTTCGCGCCTTCTCGCCCAGCACCAGCTTGCCTTCGCTCACATGCAGCACCGGCTTCATGGCCAGTGCTGTACCGACCAGCGCGGCCGCCGCTCCGATACGACCTCCCCGGCGCAAGTGATCGAGCCGGTCCACCACGATGAAACTGCGACTCCGGTGGGCCACTGCCACGGCATCGTCGTATACGGAGTCGATGCTCTCGCCGCGGGCGGCCGCTCGGGCGGCGGCTAGGACCGCGTAGCCGAGGCCCATCCCGGCCGACGCGGAATCGATCACGCGGACTCGCTCACCCAATCCGGCTGCCGCCTGACGAGCTGCCTCCCAGGTACTGGAGAGACCACGCGAAATGTGCACGGCCACAACGCCTGCGCCGTCACTTCGTTCCAGCGCGTCACGGTAGAGACCGGTCAACTCCCCCGGCGATGCTCCCGCTGTCGTGACAGGACCATGTGCCGCAAAGTTCTCCGGGATCGGATCGAGACCCTCACGTAGGTCGATTCCGTCGACGAACACATGCAAGGGAGCCACGGTGATCCCCGCGCCGTGGGCGAGCTCTGCACCCAGACATGCCGACGAATCGGTCACGACCGCTACTGTCACCCGCGCTGCCCCTCTTCGCGTACAACCGTTCTCAGTTGGGCAAGCATCGCGTCTGCGACGGCGACGTGAGCCTCCCAACCCCAGTGGATTCCGTCGGGGTTGGCCTGGTCGGAGAAGATGTTCTCGCGCACTGCGTCCGCCAGATCGACCAGTGGCACACCACTCTTCGCACCCCATTGCCGCAGAGCCCTCTCAGCGGCGGGTCGGCCGGCATGGACCTTGCCGTACGCATCGCTACGATGCACCGAGGGCAACGTTCCGATGATCGGCAGTTCCGGTCGAACATACGCCAGCGCGGCTCGCGCCTGCTCCAGGTAGTCGACGCTCAGCTTCGGCGGCAGCGCCACCGGCCAGCCGAGATGCGCGAACCTCGGTTGTACCCATTGGTATCCGGCACGCACAACCCGGCGGAGAGCCGGCGGACGGACGTACCGAATCTGTTCCCGGAGCGCCGTCGGCAGCGGCGACGGCAACGAATCCATCCCGCCGACACCGAAGATCACTGCGCCTGCCTTCGGGATCGCCGCCCACACGCGCGGATCCTGCGTCAGCGCCCACCACGCGTCGCGACTGGTCCAGCCGATGCGTGCCACCAGCTCGACCGTCCATCCCAGCTCTGCCGCAACGAGATTGGGCCAGATGCGCGGATCGTCGACCGGAAGACCGCCCTTCGGCCCGTAATAGCTCAGCGAATCCGCCACAACCAGAAGCACTGGCGGTGCCTCGGCGTCGACGGCGCGAACCTGGTAATCGTCAGAGGACGTCACTGGCCACTCTCGCGGACGCGTTCCAGACATCGAGACGCCAGCCGAGCGCGTCACCCTCGCCGTGACTGCTCAGCTGTACCCAGCTGGTGTTCGACAGTCCACCGAGCACGGGCCACCGATCCACTGGAAGATCGAGCAGAGCGGCGCTCAATGCGGCGATCAGGCCTCCGTGGGCGACGAGGACGATCGGCGCGCTCGCACCGTCAGCTCCCCACTGCATCTCGGAGTCGAGCAGTTCGCGGACCACCGGCACGCTCCGACGAGCGACGTCGACGCGACTCTCGCCCCCCGGAGGCGCGACGGTGGCGTCGGCTCGCCATGCCGACCGTGCGCCGGGCAGGAGGTCGTCGACGTCGTGATGCGTCAAACCTTGCCAGTCGCCCAGATGAGTTTCACGAAGCCGTTGATCGACGTCGACGGCAACCCCGCTCGCGTCACCCAACGCGGTGGCCGTGTCGAGAGCGCGTCGGAGATCCGAGGACACGATGCGCATCGGCGAGCGCGTCGCAAGCAGTTCAGCTGCGGACTTGGCCTGTGTTCTGCCCAGTTCGGTCAGGTCGGTGTCGAGTTGACCCTGCATGCGCTCGGTCGCGTTGTACTCGGTCTGGCCGTGCCGCAGCAGAATCAACTGCCGCTTGACCGGTGTCACTGCTCCGATTCCACCGAGTCGCCCGCTACTTCAGCAGCAGGCCGCTCGCCGAGTCCGGGAACCTCGATGCTCGGGCAGTCCTTCCACAGGCGCTCCAACGCGTAGAAGTTTCGCTCGTCGTTGTGCTGGACGTGGACGACGACGTCGATGTAGTCGAGAAGCGCCCACCGTCCTTCACGAGTCCCTTCCTTGCGGACCGGCTTGAAGCCCTCCTCGCGCAGCTTGTCCTCGATGTTCTCGACGATCGCGCTGACCTGCCGTTCGTTGGGTGCCGACGCGATGACGAAGCAGTCGGTGATGACCAACTGCTCTGAGACGTCGAGGACCACGACGTCGGTCGCCAGCTTGTCGTCGGCCGCGAGGGCCGCGATTCGCGCGATGGAGGTGGCCTGATCGGTTGCAGTCACTTAGCTAATCTCCCCATGTGTAGAGCCTGATTGTGTCGAGCCTGGTTGTGCCTGGTCTGTCGGGTGCATCTTCTGTGGCGATGGCTCCGACATCGTGACGGAGCCGTCGAGGCGTTGTTCGCCTCTCGGTCGGTAGAGATTTCTCTTGGAGATGTACTGGACCACGCCGTCGGGGACGAGGTACCACACGGGCCGGTTTTCGCTCGCCCGCAGCCTGCATTCGGTCGAGGAGATCGCCAGCGCGGGGATCTCGATCAGTGTCAGCGCGTCCGGTGGTAGGTCCTGGAGGTGATCGGCGAGATGTTCGACTCCCAGTTCGAAGCCCGGCCGCGACACCCCGACGAATTTCGCGAGATCGAACAGCTCCTCCCAGTTCTGCCAGGTCAGGATACTCTCGAGCGCGTCCGCGCCGGTGATGAAGTACAGCTCGGCGGCCGGGTGCTGCTCGCGGAGGTCGCGAAGGGTGTCCACCGTGTACGTCAGTTTCTCGCGGTCGACATCGACGCGACTGACCGAGAATCGAGGGTTGGACGCGGTGGCGATGACCGTCATGAGGTAACGGTCCTCGGCCGGGCTGACGACCTTGCCCTCCTTCTGCCAAGGCGTCCCGGTCGGGACGAAGATGACCTCGTCGAGACCGAAGGTGTTGGCGACCTCGCTGGCGGCGACGAGGTGGCCGTGATGGATCGGATCGAACGTTCCGCCCATCACTCCCAGCTTGCGGACCGCCACAGGTTGTTGTTGCACGATTGTCGAGCTTACTTCGCGGGACCAGGACTACAGATCACACCGGCAGTAGCCGCGAGACGATGTCGCCCAACTGCCCGGCGGAACGGCACTCGTACATGCTGATGACGTCGCTGTAGACGGTGGTTGCGGAGTCTCCCGAACCCCACTGACCCTTCGGTTCCGGGTTTAGCCAGTACGCGTGCTTGGCCACCGCAACCGTGCGCGCCAGCGCCGCCACTTTCGGGTCCCGGTAGTTGGTGCGGGCGTCGCCGAGTACCAGTACCGAGGTCCTCGCAGTCACGGCCTGGGCGTACTTGTCGTCGAAGGTCTCGAACGCATTTCCATAGTCGGAGTGCCCGTCGTAGGTGATCAGCTCCGACTCTCGAACGACGCGCGACATCGCCGCGCCGAGATCGGATCCCGAATCGAAGAATCGCGTCACCTCGTCGGTGGAGTCGATGAAGGCGAAGATGCGAACGCGTGAGAACTGCTCTCGCAGCGCATGGACCAGGAGCAGGGTGAAGTGGCTGAACCCTGCGACCGACCCCGACACATCGCACAGAACCACGAGCTCCGGGCGGGCTTTCCTCGGTTTACGCTGCACCAGGTCGATGGGCACGCCGCCCGTGGACATGGATTTCCGCAGTGTGCGTCGAAGATCGATCGAGCCCGACCTGCTCCGCTTACGCCTCGCGGCGAGCCTGCTCGCGAGTAGTCGCGCCAGTGGCGACACGCTGCGTCGCAGAGCCACCATCTCGGTATCCGACGCGCGCAGAAAGTCGACGTCCTCGGCGAGCTTCGGAACGCCGTAGCTCGCGACGCGTTCACGGCCGAGCTGCTCTGCGGCGCGGCGGCGTGTTTCCTTCTCCACCATCTTGCGCAGATCTGCGATCCGCTGCGCGGCGGTACGCTTGGCGACCTCGTCCTCGTACGCGCCCGACGACCGGTCCGAACCGTTTTCCGCGTTTCCCAGTAGTCCTTGCAGGATCTTGCTCAGCAACGTATCCGGGGCGACATCGCGCAATGCCTGATACGCCGAGAAAGACGGCCCGTTAGTCGACTTGTATTGGCCGAGCTCCTCGACCATCTGCGCGGCCAGCATCTCGGTCAGCTCGAGTGCATCGGGACTGCCGTCGACGAGAAGATCGGTGATCAGCTCTCGCAGGGCGGTGAAGTCGATCGTGCCGTCGGGCATCCTCGGCAGTGCAGTGTCGATCTGTCCGGACTCCCGCTGTCCGGTTGCCGCCGGAAACCACAGGTCGAACAGCGCATCGAACGTGTCGCGGTGCGTCGGTCTGCGTAGGAGCGAGCACGCCAGTCCTTCGCGAAGGGCTTCGCGATCGAGGAGGTCGAGCACGGCGAGAACACGCCCTGCGTCGACCGTTTCGGACGGTCCGACGGCAATGCCGCGCGCCCGAAGCGCCTCGACGAAGTCGACGAGATGGCCGGACAATCCGTACGGGGACAACATGTCAGTTCAGCCGGAGCTCGGCTGCGGCCTTGTCCTGGTCGGACTGATGCTTGAGCACCACTCCCAGCGTGGCACGGACTGCGTCGTCGTCCAGGGTGTCCATCCCGAGCGCAAGCAGGGTCCGGCCCCAGTCGATGGTTTCGGCGACCGACGGCACTTTCTTGAGCTGCATTGCACGCATGACGCGCACGGTGCGGACCAGCTGCTCCGCGATTGCCTCCGGCAGCTCCGGCACCCGACTGGCCAGAATTCTCCGTTCGAGTTCGGCATCCGGAAAGTCGAGATGCAGGAACAGGCAGCGACGTTTGAGTGCTTCGGACAGTTCGCGAGTGGCGTTCGAGGTCAGAACCGTGAACGGCTTGCGGGTCGCGGTGATCGTGCCGAGCTCGGGAATGGTGACAGCGAAGTCGCTCAGCACCTCGAGCAGCAAACCCTCGATCTCGACGTCGGCCTTGTCGGTCTCGTCGATCAGCAACACCGTGGGATCCTCGCGGCGGATCGCCTGCAACAACGGCCTCGCGAGCAGGAATTCCTCCGAGAACACATCGAGCTTGGTGGAGTCCCAGTCCTGGTGTCCTGCGGAACTCGATTGAATTCGCAGGATTTGCTTGGCGTGATTCCACTCGTACAGGGCACGTGCCTCGTCGACGCCCTCGTAGCACTGCAGCCGAATCAGTTCCGCGCCCGCCGTCTGGGCGACGGCTCTGGCCAGTTCGGTCTTTCCGACACCCGCCGGCCCCTCGATGAGCAGCGGCTTACCGAGCCGATCGGCAAGAAACACCGACGTCGCCGTGGCCTTGTTCGCGAGGTAGCCGGTCTCGGCAAGTCGGGACACGACGTCATCGACGCTGCCGAACAGCGGCGGTGTCGTCGGTAATGCTCGATCCACGTTTTTCTCCTGCTTTAGTTACGTACTTCGATGCCTCACACCGCGCGTGTGTGGCCCTCGCCCCAGACAGTCCACTTCGTCGAGGTCAGTTCGGGTAGGCCCATAGGCCCTCGGGCGTGGAGCTTCTGCGTGGAAATACCGATTTCGGCTCCGAAACCGAACTGTTCTCCATCGGTGAATGCCGTCGAGGCGTTGACCATGACCGCCGCGGCATCGACACGAGTGGTGAACTCGCGGGCGGCACGAAGATCCGCCGTCACGATCGCCTCGGTGTGCCCGGTGCCGTAGGCGTCGATGTGCGCGATTGCATCGTCGATTCCGTCGACGACCTTCAGCGCGACGTCGAGCGACAAGTACTCCTCCGCCCAATCCTTGTCGGTGGCGGGCACCAGGCCTGGCAGGTCTCCGTGGACGACGACGCTGTGTGCCTGGAACGCCTGTAACAGCTGTGGCACCGCTGTCTCGGCCACAGCGGCATCGACGAGGATCGTTTCGGCGGCGTTGCAGACACTGACCCGACGAGTCTTGGAGTTGAGAATGATCTTCTCGGCCATCTCGAGGTCGGCTTCCGAATGGACGTAGATGTGGCAATTCCCGACGCCGGTCTCGATCGTCGGGACGGTGGCATCACGAACGACCGCGTCGATGAGTCCGGCGCCACCCCGCGGGATCACGACGTCGACAAGGCCGCGTGCCTGGATCAAATGTGTGACGGATGACCGATCGGCACTGTCGAGCAACTGAACTGCGTCGAGCGGCAGACCACTCGCCACGAGAGACTGCTGGATCGCATCGACGAGAGCGGCATTGGACAGCGCAGCCGACTTCGACCCGCGAAGCAACGCCGCGTTGCCGGACTTGAATGCGAGCCCGAATGCGTCGACCGTCACGTTCGGGCGTGCTTCGTAGACCATCCCGACCACTCCGAGCGGCACTCGAAGTTGACGGATTTGAAGACCGTTGGGCAGCGTCGACCCGCGAACTACCTCTCCGATCGGATCCGGCAGTCCCGCGACCTGCCGGAGCCCCGCGGCGATGCCGTCGATCCTCGCCCCGGTCAGGCGCAATCTGTCGAGTAACCCCTCGTCCGTTCCAGCCTCGCGCGCAGCCTCGACGTCGGCTTCGTTGGCGGCGAGCACCTGCGGGCCTGCTGCGAGAAGAGCATCCGCAGCAGCATGCAAGGCCGCGTTCTTCTCCGCCGCGGTCAACAGCGCAAGAGCACGCGACGCAACTCTGCCGCGCCTGGCAGCGGCATGGACCTTCTCGCGCTGGTCCACCTGCTGCGAGGTCGAATCAGTGGTCACGGGTACAGCAGTCATGCTTCACACACTAACCGGCGACGCGTCTCGACCTTCGTCGGGAATGACGACACTGCTCGAGTGGTTGTCGCCAGCGAACCCTTCTGGATTCGACACCTTCACTTCCGACGACAGAGGAGATCTCTTGACCGCGCTGTTCGAACCCCTGACTCTGCGCAGCATCACGTTTCCGAACAGAGTGTGGATGTCGCCGATGTGCCAGTACTCCGCAGACACCGAGGGTGAGGGAGTGGGCGCCCCACACGATTGGCACCGAACACATCTGGTGAGCCGTGCGATCGGCGGCGCCGGGCTCATTCTCACCGAGGCCGCCGCAGTGAGTCCAGAAGGACGGATCAGCCCGGCCGACCTCGGGATCTGGAACGACACTCAGGAACAGGCGTTCGCCGACATCGTTGCGCGTATCGAGGCGTACGGATCGGTACCGGGCATTCAACTCGCGCATGCCGGACGTAAGGCGTCGACCTCGGCTCCGTGGGTAGGCGGAAAGTCCATTCCGGCCACCGAGCCGCTCGGCTGGGAAACCGTCGGCCCGTCTGCGGTCGCCTTCGGTGACTACGCGACGCCACGGGAAGCGACCAGAGACGACATCGAGCAGATCGTGCGCGATTTCGTCGCTGCGGCAGAGCGCTCGTTGCGTGCCGGCTTCAAGGTCGTCGAGATCCACGCAGCACATGGTTACCTCGTTCACCAGTTCCTCTCCCCCGCAAGCAATCAGCGCACCGACGAGTACGGCGGCGATTTCACGGGCCGGACTCGTCTTCTCATCGAGATCGTCGACGCTGTCCGGAAGGTCTGGCCGGCCGAACTCCCACTGTTCGTCCGCGTATCGGCGACGGATTGGCTGGACGAGGACATCGAGGGTCTCGACGCACCGAGTTGGACAGCCGACCAGACGGTCGCGCTGGTTCAGCTTCTCGAAGATCACGGCGTCGATCTGATCGACGTGTCCACCGGTGGAAATGTTCGAGCGAAGATTCCTGTCGGACCTGGGTATCAAGTTCCGTTCGCCCAACGGATCCAGAACGAGACGACGGTTCCTGCTGCGGCGGTCGGAATGATCACCGAGCCCAAGCAGGCAGAGGAGATCGTCTCGTCGGGTGTTGCGGTAGCCGTGCTGCTCGCCCGAGAACTTCTCCGTGACCCGTACTGGCCGAGACGTGCAGCACGGGAACTCGGAGCAGAGATCACCCCGGCCGTTGCCCCGCAGTACGAGCGGGCGTTCTGAGCGAGCGACGGCAACCCTCGAACGCTCGGTGAAGCCACGGCTCCACCCGTCACGATCTCGTGAAGGCGGGGCCAGGGCACTAGTGCACAGTGGCCGGCTGTCGCGGCACTCGATCTCTGAATGCGCGTGCGTAGTTCGGAGGGTGCCGCAGCGGCACGGCGAGTTCTCGTGCCGCTCGCTGACCCCAGTACGGATCACGCAGCAACTCCCGAGCCAAGAACACGGCGTCGGCCTGTCCCGATTCCACTATGGAGTTCGCCTGCGCTGGGTCCGTGATCAATCCGACTGCGGCGGTGGGCATTCCGGTTCTGCTGCGCACCTCCGCCGCGAATCGCACCTGATATCCAGGCCCGACGGGTATGCGCGCGTCGGGCACTATGCCTCCGGTCGAGACGTCGAACAGGTCGACGCCATGGCTGGACAACACGTCCGCCAAGGCCACGGTGTCCTCCACCGTCCAGCCAGGACGGGCGTCGTCCGTATCGCCGGCAAGCCAATCGGTTGCCGAGACACGGAAGAACAATGGGCGGTTGCCAGGCCACACTCGCCGAACCGCATCGACGACTTCGACGGCGAACCGCATGCGATTGGTGAGTGATCCTCCGTATTCATCGGTACGCCGATTCGAGGATGGCGACAGAAACTGATGAATCAGATATCCGTGCGCGCCATGAAGTTCGAGGACGTCGAAACCCGCGGCAGCTGCGCGACTCGCACTGGCTGCGAAGGACTCCACGATGTCGCCGATCTGGCGTCTCGTGAGCGCAACAGGCTCAGGCAACTCGCCGAAGGCTTCCGGACTCGGAGCGACCGTCTGCCACTTACTTTCCACGAAATCGCCTGAATTCCACGGCCGTCCTGTCGACGCCTTGCGTCCGGCGTGAACGAGTTGAATTCCAACCGCGGTTCCCTGCGCGTGCAAGAACTCGATGATTCGGCGGTGCGAGCGCGCCTGCGCATCGTTCCACAGGCCGAGGTCGAATTCGCTGCTGCGTCCGTCTGGTGTCACGGCCGTCGCCTCGATCATCGCCAGTCCCACACCGCCGACCGCGCGAGCCGCGAAGTGCTGAAAGTGCCAGTCGGTCGCTGCACCTGCACTCTCCCCCTCCGGATCGGCCGCGAACTGCATCATCGGCGACATCCAGATTCGGTTCTGCATAGTCGAATCGCGCAGAGTGATCGAGTCGAACAGGCCGGTCACGACGGCACGGCCGATCGAATGTCGGCGCCGAGGAACGCCTGTGCGTTGGCCGCGAGCACCGACCGCTCGAGTCCGGACCGGTCGACGAAGGTCGCGATGTCCGACTCTGCCATGTCGAACGGATAGTCCGTACCGCACACGATCCTGCTCTCGGCTGCATGCTCACGCAGCAACCCGAGCGCAGCGTCATCGTGAGTGACCGTGTCGAAGTAGGGCGCACGAAACAGCTCTCTCGGTGACGTCGCGCTCGCCGTGCGCACGTCGGGACGAGCCTCCCACGCGTGCGCCCAACGGCCCAGAAGCGATGGAGCGCATCCACCGCCGTGAACGAAGCACAGGCGCAGATCCGGCAGTTCCTCGAGAACACCGCCGAGGATGCTCGACGCGACCGCGGTAGCCGTTTCCACGGGGTTGCCGATGAGGTTCGCGAGGTAGTAGCTGGCCCATTCCGGCTGTGGCAGCTGCATCGGATGGACGAGCACCGCCATCCGATGAGTCGATGCCGACCGCACGATCGAACGCAGCACACCGACATCGAGCGAACCTCCCCGCACGATGGGAGGAATTGCGATACCCACCAATACGTTCTGTGCAGCGAGCGTACGGATCTGACGATCCGCAGCGTCGGGATCGTCGAGTCGCACGGTTCCAAGTCCGGAAAGTCTTCCCGCCGAGTCCGATACCACTTCCGTGAGGGCAGCGTTGTAGGAGCTCGTGTACTCCTCCGCAGAAACGTCGGCAGCCGTCGCGAACGCAAAGGGCGGCGGCGACAGTGCACGAATGTCGATTCCGAACCGGTCCATGTCGGCCAGTACAGCGGTGACGTCGCTCATGGCTTCGGTCCGAATGGATAGGGGGATGTCCCCCAGGAAGAGTTCACCGTCGCGGTCTTGCATGGCGCCGAACGGCGAGCCGGGCGGGAGCCCGAACAGCTCTTCCGGCAACCAGTGGGCGTGGATGTCGAACAGACCTGTGGTCACGATCCCACCACCGGAAGTGCATCGTTGTCCGAGTCGAGATGCTCGACCGTGGTGAAGATCAACTCGCCGGTGCCCACGTTCTCGATGTCGTGCAGTAGAAACTCGCCCGCAGCGAAGTGGAAATGACGAGTTTCACCCGCGGAGTACGAGACGTCTCGCGTAGTGCCGTCGAAGGTGTGTTGCCGGGAAGTGCCGGCGTTCACCGCTGTCCAGAAGTAGTCGAGTACGTGACGGTGTGCGTGCCAGCGCTCACCGGGCGCAAGCCGAATCTCCCACACTCGAACCCGGTCGTTCTGGCTCAGCAGAGTCGAACCCACCTCGCCGTCGTATTCGTGGGCACCGAACTCGGCCCGCAGTTCGTCGGACCATCCGTCGAAGTTCTCCGCAACGAGAGTCCCTGCCAATGGCAGGTCGCTGAGGAAATTGTTGGTAGTCATCGCATTTCCTTTCTAACGATCGCGTCTCTAGCGACCGGGCCCGTACAGGCCGAATCGAAGGTCCTTGTCCCCTGGCGTCCAGGTGTTGGTGAATTGCGATCTCTCGCCCATTGCCTTCACCCTCGCCAACAGATTGCTGCTCAGTTCCAGTTGCCCAGGCTCCCACTTCTCGAGCGCTTCGACGATGTTCCCGGCAGACGCCGAGAGCGCGTCGCTGAGCGCCCACGCGTCAGCTGCTGCCTTGGCGGTTCCGGCCGCCGCGTGCGGCCTGGCCCCGCACGCCGCATCCCCGATCAGTGCGACACGTCCACTGGCCATCTTGGATGCGCGCGAGTCCCACACGACCTGAATGAACGGAGCCTCGGTCGAGGTGACGACCTCGGCAGCGGCAGGTGCGAGCAGCCTCGACGCGGCATCGCGCATCTCCTCGACGTACCGATCCTGGACCTGGTGGGGATGGACGGACACCTTTCCCTGAAACCCTCGCTTGTCGGTGAGCATCTCATCGAGATCGGGGCCTTCCGGAACGTTGCGATACCAGACGTAGTTCATCAACCGATCGCCGACAGCAGTTCCTCGCGCGCTTGGAATGGGGTACATCGTGATTTGCGAGTTCTGCACGATGTTGTAGGTGATCGAGTTGTGCAGCAGCTGGGCCGTCTCCGATGTCAACATGGCTTCGTCCACCGTGCCCCGCCACCCGATGTACCCCGAATACTCGAGCGTCACATCGGGGTCGATTCGTGAGCGGTTGGCAGATGTGACCCCATCGGCGATCACGACCAGATCTGCATGGACCTGTGTGCCGCTGACGAATCGAACGGTGACCGAGTCCTCGTCCTGATCGAAACCGCAGGCGAATTCACCGAGGTGGTAGCGCTCGCGTCCGAAGTCCGCCAGCAACGCCCGATAGAAGGTGCCCCAGGATGTGTGCGACCACGACCGGGCATCACGGTCGACGATCCGATTGTCGTCCTCGATGTACTGGACCCAGTCGGTGGTGGTGCTCACGTCCTCCGGCCGCTGCGAACTTCGCTCACGGAACCACCGAAGGGTGTCGGGCTGGAGAACGATGCCGCCACCGCGTCCGTCCAGATCGGACGGCGTCCGCTCGAAGACGTCGACCTCGAAGCCGAGGTCTCGAAGAAGGAGCGCTGCAGTCAGTCCGCCGATGGATCCTCCGACGACAACTGCTTTCGAACCTGCGTAAACGTTCATGCCGACGTTCCTTTCACTGACGTGGGTGCCGGCACGGTGTCGGCGGGAGCATGGTGTTCGGGATCGGTCGGCAGGGCCGCGTCACGGGTTTCCGGCGCGAAGTACAACCCGACGAGAGCGATCACTCCGGTGGACGCGAGAACGGCCGTCGCAATGCCCAGGTTGCCGCCGAACCACGAAGTCGCGATGACTCCCGCTACCAGCGGTCCGGCCGCAGTGATGTAGCGACCGATACTGTTGGCCAACGCGATTCCGCTTGCTCGCATACTCGGGGAGAACATTTCGGGCCCGTACACGAAGTTGCCCGACAGTGCTCCGAACAACCCGAAGCCGACGATCGGGATGACGAACAGGTAGGTCGTGTAGGTGTGCTCGAACGGGAAGAGGTAGGCGATGCTCAGACCCGAGATCACGAAGCTCACCATGAAGGACTTTCGTCGACCGATTGCATCGGCGAGAAACCCCCACGTGGCGTAGCCGAGAATTCCACCTGCGTTGAACAACATGGAGGAAATTGCCACACGATGGTTGGCGATGTCGGTGGACAGCGATTCCGCCGAGGCCATGTTGCGGATGATCTGTGGATACCACGTGGAGACGCTCCAGAACGCCAGCAGCGACCCGGTTGCGAGCGCGGTGCAGATCAGTGTTGCGCGAAGGTGCGGTGGGGACAGCAAGCGCCGCAGGACGAACTGATCTTCGGGTCGCCGCATCGCGCTGCCCTTACGCTTCTTGCGGGTTGCGATGACGGTCTTGATCTCTTCGGGTTCTGGAACATATCTACGCAGGAACCACACCAGGAAAGCGGGTACGACGGCCAGTACCAACATGAATCGCCAGCCTTGGCTACTGAGCAGGCTGTAAGCCAGAGCCGCGATGAAGAATCCACCTGCGTAGCCCGACATCATCACTCCGCAGGCCCGAGCACGGTACTTGTTCTTCCATACTTCTGCTACCAGGGCGGCACCCACGGGGGCTTCCACTCCTGAGCCGAGGCCGGCGATGAATCGCAGTATGCCGAGCTGCCACCACGTGTCGGCGAACGCTGCGAGCGCGGTGAAGAGCGCATAGGTCAGAATGCCGATCGACAGAACCCGCACTCGACCGAAGTAGTCGGCAAGCACTCCGAAAAGGATTCCGCCGGTCGCCCATCCGGCGAGAAACAACGCGACGGTCATACCGCCGTAGAGGCCGATGTGTCCTGCGTCGACACTGATTCCGGAGTTCGGAAGCAACTCTGTCATCGCCGGCCCCAGCACCAGTGCGTACAGGCTTCCGGCGAAGCCGTCGAGCGCCCAGCCCATGGTGGTCCCGAACAGGACGAGCCATTGCACTCTGGTTATTTCCTGGCGCCAACCATCGGCGCTCGGCTTTTCATCGATCGATGTCACGGTATGTCCAATCGTGAGGAGGAGTGATGTTCCGGCGCCGTCAGTTCAGGCGGCCGGGTGTGTCGGATCCGTACCAGTCGACATCACTGTCTGCGGTACGGACGACGATCGTCTTGATCCAGGTGAAGTCGTCGAACGACTCTGTGCCCGCGTCTTTTCCGGCTCCCGATTCTTTGACCCCACCCCAGGGCAACGACGGCTCGAGGCGGTGGTGGTCGTTGACCCAGACCATCCCTGATTCGATGGACTCGGCGACGCGGTGCGCTCGACCGATGTCGCGCGTCCAGACGCCCGCACCGAGGCCGAAGGGGTTGTCGTTCGCCATCTCGATCGCCTCCTCCTCCGTATCGAAGGGCACGACGACCGCGACTGGTCCGAAAATCTCCTCCTGGGCGACACGCATCGAATTGGTGGCGTCGGCAAGGACGGTAGGCCGAACGAAGAAGCCGTCGCGCAGGCTCCCCGGCAGGTCGGGAACATCTCCACCCGCAACCAACCTTGTTCCCTCGGAACGGCCGATTTCGATGTAGTCCAGTACCTTCCGGCGCTGTCGGTCGCTGATCATCGGTCCCATCTGCGTGCGGACATCAGCGGGGTCACCGATTCGAATCGACTCGGCTCGGCGAGCGAGGGCGTCGACGAACGCGTCGTAGCTGCCGCGCTGAACAAGAAATCGTGCTCCTGCAACACACGATTGTCCCGAGGCCACGAACGCGGCGAATGCAGCACCTTCCGCCGCAGCGACCGGGTCGTAGTCGTCGAACACGATGACCGGAGTCTTCCCACCCAGTTCGGCAGTGATTCGCGCGAACCGAACTGCGGTGGCCGCCGCAGCAGAACGGCCGGCCTCCGTTCCACCGGTGAGGGTTATCTTCGCGACATCTTCGTGCTCGGTCAGTCGGATACCGGCCTCTCGCCCACCGGTGACCACGTTGACCACTCCCGCCGGAACCCCTGCGTCGGTGAGTATTCGAGCGATCGCGAGAGTGGTGAGGGGCGTGAGCTCCGAAGGCTTGATCACGACGGTGTTCCCGGTCGCCAATGCGGCCGAAAGGCTTCGGGCCAGGATGAGTGCGGGGTGGTTGAACGGGGTGATGATTCCGCAGACACCGAGTGGCGCTCGCTTCTGATAGGTCAGGTACGGCCCGTCACTGGGCAGAACCGAGTCACGCTGCGATGACAGGAGACCCGCGTTGTACCGAAACCACTCCGGCACCCTGGACAGCTGGGCACGCGTTTCGGTGATGGGCCGGCCGTTGTTCTGCGTCTCGAGGGTGAACAACGACTCGCTCGCTGCTTCGAGGGCATCTGCAGCGCGGAGTAGAACCCGTGCCCTCTCCGTCCGGCTCGTACGCGGCCACGGACCCGACTCGAATGCGATTCGCGCCGCAGCGACCGCCACATCCACGTCCACGCCGTTCCCGTCGGGCACCGTCGCGATCGGTTTGCCCGTGGCCGGGTTGACGACGGTCGACGTCGCACCGCTGGCGGCATGTACGTCTTTCCCGTCGATGTACATCGAATGTTCGGTCATGTCACGCTCGTTTCGTACTCGCTGGAAGTTCCGGTCTGGCGAAG
The DNA here is from genome assembly GCF_057808915.1 of Rhodococcus sp. FG69. Lineage (NCBI taxonomy): Bacteria > Bacillati > Actinomycetota > Actinomycetes > Mycobacteriales > Nocardiaceae > Rhodococcus > Rhodococcus sp. FG69. Next base: position 84,788 of record NZ_JBMDIX010000002.1, read on the forward strand.
TGTCGCTGTCGGGGTCATCGCCGCTGGGAACAATCTTGCGATCTGCATCACACCACGGCTATGTTTGCGCAAACACAAAATGTTCGACTTCATGGCGATCAACACATATCGAGAACTGGCGGTTACACCCCGCATGACACCCGACGACGAGCTGTCCGAGCTGCGACGCTGGCTTGACCGCGTGCGATCCATCACCCAGACCGTGGTGACTGCGCAACCGCTGACCGGTGTCCTGAACTTGATCGCGGAGAGCGCATCATCGCTGATGGGCTACGAGTTCTGCGGAGTACTAGTTCCGAACAGCTCGCGACGTGTTCTCACCATCGAGGGCGCGAGCGGCCTGTCGACGGATTACGTATCGCAGGTCAACGCCGATCGGCCGGTCCGACTCGATCAGGATCCGAGCGTCGAGGCCCCGTCGAGCACAGCATTTCGTACAGGCGCTCCGGTGGCCATTGCGGACACCGACGCCGAGCCGCAATTCGCGCCGTGGGGAGGCGTTGCGAGGGAGCAGGGATATCGAGCGATGATCTCGGTTCCGCTGCTGGACTCGGACCACGTCGCCATCGGAACTCTCAATTGCTACCGCAAGAACGTGCACGTCTTCACCCCACACGAGGTCTCGCTGCTGACCCTCCTGGCCGATCACGCCTCGATCGCGTTGACCACGGCGAGCCTTCGTTCGGCCGAGGCGCGACAGATGGACGAACTCGTGGTGCTCAATCACGAGCTCCACCAGCAACGTGACCTATTGCAGAAATCCGAGGACATCCACCGACGGCTGACCGAGATCGCGCTGCGCGGCGGCGGCGTCGACGGTATCGCGGCAGCGCTGTCGATCCTGATCTCCCGACCGATCGTGATCGAGGATGTGCACGGTGCGATCATCGGCCGCTCCACCACCGCTGCGACGTTCCCCGACGACCGTGCCAGTGCACACCCCGTCGACCTCGATCGACCAGGGAACTTCGGCTACCACTCCGTTCGGTTGGCCGAATCCGAAGTTGCACGGATCTGGATCGCCCCTGGCCCCTCGAAGCTCACGTCCATCGACGACCGAGCGATCGAGCATGCAGCCCTGGTGACCTCGCTCGAAATTCTGCGGACTCGAACTGCCGACGAGGTTCGATGGCGACTCCATGGCGAAGTGGTCAACGACCTGCTCAGCGGGGAACCGTCAGCTACCGGCACCATCGTCGAGCGCGCGGAACGTCTCGGTCACGACCTCACCAGGAAGCACTCGATGGTGGTCGTCTCCCTATCCGGCATCGAGTCAGCGGACGTCGACAGCGGCCTACGGCAGTCACTTCGCTCGATACACCGTTGGGCCGAAAGTCTTCATCCGCTGCCACTCGCTGCCATCCACCACGACCGGATCGTCGTACTCGTTCCGGAGGCGGAGAGCGATGTTCCACAGACCTCCGAGACGATTCGGTCCCTGGCCGGATCCAGCCGGACCGCCTCCACAGCAACCGCAGTGACCGTAGGACCCTGCCTCTCCGTTCAGTCCTATGTCCGGGCGTACCGCACCGCGGCCGGAGCTCTGGACACCATGAGGCTCACGAGCCGCACCGACGTCTCGGTTTCGCTCGAAGACCTCGGCCTTGTCGGACTGCTCCTTCAGCTCGACGACACCGAACAGCTCCTTCGGTTCGGCGATCGCACTCTCGGTCCGGTTCGTGCGCACGACAACACGCGGGGCACCGAACTGATCACCACGCTGCGTGCGTATTTCGCGAACGGCATGCTCACTGGGGCCACCGCCCGCACTCTCCACGTCCACGCGAACACCGTCGCGCAACGACTTCGACGAATCCAAACGCTGACCGATCTTGATCTTGCTCGTCCCGATCAGGCGATGGAGGTCGCAGTTGCGTTGACGGTCAGCGACATCGGCACTGCCGCGGTCGACCGGGTGTAACTATCGAAATGTTCGATGGTGAGCACCAAAATTTATCGTTGGACACGATTGCCGAGCCGCGGGAAAGTGATCTAGACCACCTACCAGCGGAGGCATCATGTTCACCGACATCTTCTACAGATTCACCAACACGTCGGACGACGATCGCACGTGCATAGGAACAGCCACTCCGGCTGTGCTCGGACATGCGGTCGCGTGGGGTGCATCGGCCGACATCTTCGAGGGATGCGGACCGGAATCTGCTCGGTGAAGAACGAAACATGCGATCGTTGGCGGCGTGGACGAACGTCAACTCGAATACTTCGTGGCAGTGGCCGAGGAACTGAGTTTCACCCGCGCGGCGGCAAAGCTCTTCGTCGTTCAATCGACGGTATCGGCCAGCATTCGAGCGCTGGAGCACAGTCTCGATGCTCGCCTGTTGCAACGCACGAGCAAGAGCGTGAATCTCACCGAAGCCGGACGCGCGTTCCTCCCCGAAGCAAAGGCCGCGCTCGACGTACTCGGGCGTGCTCGCGCGACCGTGCGCGACACGGACGCCGGACTGCGAGGGGCATTACGAGTAGGAACGCTGAGCGGAATGACGGCACTGAACAGTGCCGCCATGGCACAACGTTTCGCACAGCTGCACCCGCAGGTGAGCCTCTATCTGGAAACCTCGCCGAGTGGTTCCTCCGGCCTGCTCGAGAAGGTGCGAAACGCCACGCTCGACGTCGCCTTCGTCAGTGTGGCTTCCCCGTCGGACGCACTAGGGGTCGAGCCGAGGTCGCTGCGGACTCTCCCGCTACATGTGCTGCTGCCGCCCGGCCACCGGCTTTCGACTCGAAAGTCGGTACGACTGTCCGACATCGCCTCCGACCCGTTCGTCGACATGCCGGTCGGATTCGGAATTCGAACCCTCCTCGACGACGCGTTTCGGCGCGCACGATTGACCAGGTCGATCTCCGTGCAGGCCGCCGATCTGACTACGATTCCCGACTTCGTCGCCGCTGGTCTCGGTACCGCCGTGGTCCCGGACATGAGCAGGTCGGAAGAGTTGGGATTGACCTCGACTGCTATCGCGGGCGCGACCTTGACATGGACCCTGTCAGCGGTTGTTCGAGCCGGAGCGGATACCTCGCGGGCAACGCGGGCGTTGTTGGAGCTGGCTCCAACTTTCCTGTCGGACAGACCCGTCTACTGATTCGCAACGAACCCGAGTTTCTTGTCCACGACGTTGCGCAGTTCCTCGGATACTGCGTAGCGCTCGAAATTGGCGACGAACAACTCTGCGAGGCGGTCACGCCAACCCGCCGCGTCGCCGCTCATGTGCGGGGTGAGGACGAGGTTGGGAGCGGTCCAGAGCGGATTGTCCACGGGAAGTGGTTCCTCCTCGAAGACGTCGAGCGCGGCCCCTGCGACGTGACCCGACCGCAGACCGTCGAGAAGCGCTTCGGTGTCGAGCAACTCACCCCTGCCCACGTTGATCAGGCGTACTCCGGGTTTGGCCGCAGCGATGACCGATGTGTCGACGACCCCACGCGTCTGGTCGGTCAACGGTGCAACGAGTATCAGGTAGTCGACGTCGGCGACGACCTGTTCGAGATCCGAACTCGCGTGCACGACGCCGAAGTCCGCGTCACCGGTGCGCCCGGTCCGACCGACGCCTGCAACCGAAATCCCGACGGCAGACAACAGCCGCGCGATCTCACGCCCGATCGCTCCGGTTCCCACGATCATCGCCTTCGCGGTGTCGAGGCGATCGGTCTCGCGATGCGTCCACTTTCGTTGCCGCTGAAGCTCCGCCGACGTGGCAGAGTCCTTCGCAAACGCGAGTATCTGCGCAAGGACGAACTCCGCTATCGGTCGGTCGAAGATCCCGCGCGAATTGGTCACCACCACATCGGAATCGACGAGTTCGTCGAACATCAGCGAATCCACACCGGCGGCAGCGATATGGATCCACTTCAGCGAATCGCATCGATCCCACACCTGCTTCACCGCGGGCGAGAAGAAGTCCCACAGCAGCAGCACATCGGCTCCCGGAACCGCATCCCCGAGGGTGTCCGCCGTGGCGTACCGAACTTCTGCCACAGCGGACACCGAGTCCATCCCCGCGGGGAGGTTGTCGGCGTGAAGGACGACGACAACCAGTCTGTCTCCCACTACTTCTTGTACCCCACGAGTTCCACGCCGGTCGCGGCGACTTCGTCGTCGTTGTCACCCGGGCATTGCGTTCCGCGCAGCGATCGGCCTGCGGTCTCCGGCATCAACAGGATGGGGACGAACGCAATGGCCGCGGCGATCATCATGTACCAACCCGGGATGAGATTGGAACCGGTCCGATCGATGAGGAACGTCAGAATCAGCGGCGCTGTGCCACCGAAAAGCGATGTGGACACGTTGTAGCCGATCGCGAACGCGCCGTATCGAACCTGCGTCGGGAACAACGCCGGCAGAGTCGACGACACACACGAGCACATGATCACGAGCAGAATGCCGAGGCCGAGCAGGCCGATCGATTGGCCGACGAGCCCGGTATTGATGATCAGCAGGAACAGCGGCACGCTGAACACGAAGTACCCGACGCACGCCGCGAGCAGCAGCGGCTTTCGTCCGATTCGGTCCGACAGCGCGCCGATCGGATTGATGATCGCCATCATGATCAACATGATGATCACGAGAGTGAAGTTGGATTGAGTCGTGCTGTGTCCCAACGTGTCACTGAGATAGGACGGCAGGAACGTCAACACGGTGTAGTACGCGATGTTCAACAGCAGAACGAATCCCATCAGGATGAGAATCCGCTGCCAGTAGGTCATCGTCGTCTTGAGCGACGCGATGGCGCCACCTGCCGCACCCTCGGACACCGTCTCGCCGTCGGCCTTTGCCTCGGAGAACACCGGCGAATCCTCGAGTCTGGTACGCAACCACAGCGCGACTATGCCGAGCGGGAGCGTGAGCAGGAACGGAATTCGCCAGCCCCACGCCTCCATCGTGTCGTCGCCGAGCCCGAGGTTGAGCAGTGTGCACAGCGTTGCGCCTGCGACAGTGCCTGCAAGCGTACCGAATTCGAGGAACGAACCGAAGAACCCGCGACGCTTGTCCGGTGCGTATTCCGCCATGAACACTGCTGCGCCACCGTACTCGCCACCGGTTGAGAATCCCTGTACAAGGCGACAGACGAGAAGCAGGATCGGCGCCAGAATTCCGATCGTGTCGAACGTCGGCAGAATGCCGATCGTTGCCGTCGCGATGGACATCATGGTGACGGTGAGGACGAGAACCTTCTGGCGACCGATCCGGTCACCGAGCGGTCCGAGCACAATTCCGCCGATCGGCCTGATGATGAACGACGCCGCGAGCACTGCGAATGTCGACAGCAGACTCGCTCCCCCGTCCTCGGACGGGAAGAAGTTCGCCGCGATGTACACCGCCAGGTAGCCGTACACGGCGTAGTCGAACCACTCGACTGCGTTTCCGAGGGCCGAACCCCCGATCGCACGATGGAGGACCTTGGTTTCTTCTGCGTTCAACTCTTGGGTGTTCGGCGCATAACCGGTGGTCGATCCGCCTGAACCTGTACTACTGAACCCACTGCTGGATGATTCTGACACGGTCCAATACCTCTCGCTTTGGAACTAACATGGAGCGTCGGTTTGGTACTTCGCAGCGCTTCACATTACGGAAGCGGCGACGCGACTGGGCGCACTACCCCCGGATTTCCGACATAACTGCTGGTAACGCAACGATTCTCGATGCGAGCAGCGCGTACGCTCGTGCGCTGTCACACAATTGCTGCACCGACACGGATTCGTCGGGTTGATGAGCCTGTGTCTCGATCTCTCCGGGACCGAGCACGACGGTCTCTATACCCAAGTCACGCACTACGAAACCACCGTCACAGGACGCGGTCCATACATCGGTACCGCGAAAGCCGACTGCATCGGTCACCGCAGTCACCGCGGCGGCGATAATATCGGAATTCTCGCTGGTCAGAAAGCCAGGCATCTCCATCGAAACGTCCACGGCCACTTCGATGCCGTCGCCGACGATGCCTGCGTTCTCGATGTCTCTCTGCAGCCGCGACGCAACGACACGCGCGTCCTCACCTGGCAGGAGGCGCCTGTCGACGGTAATCACGCATCGATCCGGCACCATGGACGTTCCCGTGCCACCGTCGATGGTGCCGATGTTCCATGTCGCGGGCCCGAGTGCAGGGTGTGCCTGCGCTTTCAACTCCTCGCCCATCGAGTCGATCAGCCCGACGATGCGTGCGGCCGCCGATACTGCATTGCGCCCGTTACTGGGTCGTCCGGCATGCGCGGAGCGCCCGGAGACAGTGATCTCGAGATTCGCTGCGCCCCGACATCCGGTGATGGTCACCAGATCGGTCGGCTCAGCGACGATGCAATGCGTGTACCGCCTGGTGTGTTGACCGGCCACGAACGCTCGAATCCCGAGTCCGGTGTCCTCTTCGTCGACGAGGCACGCCAGTGACACCGGCGAACGCGACAGTGTTCCTGATCTTTTCAGTGCAGCCATCGCAACGACGACCGCAGCGATCCCGCCCTTCATGTCGCACGCGCCCCGCCCGTACAGCCGTCCCTCGCGTACCACTGCGTCGAACGGATCGGTGCTCCAGCCGCCCCCCGCGGGAACGACGTCGGAGTGCCCGAGAAAGAGCACCCCGGCTTCTTCCGCTCCGCCAACTGAAACAACGACATTCGGGCGTCCAGGCGAAACCTCGTCGATCTCGATGTCGAAGCCGAGTTGCCTGCATCGATCGACGAGAACCATCGCGACCGATTCCTCGGTGGCGCCCGGATTCTCTCCGCCCGCGTCGATGAGTGCCGATGCCAGATCGACGATGTCCTCGGAGTCGATCTCGTCGAGCAATCGTTGTTCGGCCTCGATCATCGAGTCGGATCGCTCGACAGCATGGTGCTCGCGCGATCCACCGCCGCGGCAAGCCTTTTGACACCCTCGTCGATCCGCTCAGGAGTCGAAGAGGCAAAGCACAGCCGCAGAGAATCGTGGAACTTCCCACCGACGGACAGAGCGGGGCCGGGAATGTATGCAACACCCTCGGCCAAAGCGATTTCGAACAGATCTTGCGTCGATACCGCGGCTGCGTCGCCGCGCAGCGTCGCCCACAGGAAGAAGCCGCCCTCCGGGTCGGTCGTCTCGATGCGGTCGCCGAAGTACTTCTCCAGACTGCGCTGCATTGCAATTTTGCGTGGCCGGTACACCGCGGCAAGCGACTGCAGGTGGGTGTCGAGGTGACCCCGCCGGATGAACTCGGCGATCATGCGCTGGTTCGGCAGATTGGTGCACGTGTCCATCGCCTGCTTGGCGTTGATCAGCAGCTGTCGCGCTTCGGGAGCCGCGTCGACCCAGCCGACGCGCAAGCCGGGGGCGATCATCTTGGAGAACGTGCGGACGGAGAACACGAGCGGATCGTTCGGGCTCAGCGCGTTGAAGCTCGGGATGTGCTCGCCTTCGAATCGCAGGAGCCCGTACGGGTCGTCGTCGAGGATCACCGATCCCCACCTGTGCGCGAGTTCGAGGAGCAGCGAGCGCCTGGCCTGGGACATCGTAGTGCCGGAAGGATTCTGGAAATTGGGGATGACGTAGATCATCTTCGGCAGGCGACCCGCTTGCTCGACCAGTTCCGGCAGGGCCTCCACGATGAGGCCGTCGGAATCCATCGGTGCTTCGAGGACGTCGCCGCCGTAACTGAGCACGGTGGCGGTTCCGTTTGTGTACGTGGGGCTTTCGACGATGACGAGATCACCGGGATCGACGAACAGCTTGCAGGCGAGGTCGAGACCCTGCATGCCTCCCGAGGTGATGACGAGTCGGTCCTCCGAGGTCGGCTCGCCGACCGAGTCGAGGTAGCCGAGCAAGGCGTCGAGCAGGCCGGGGTCACCCTCGGTGGCGGCATAGTCCATGGCGTCCGCGGTCATGACCTTCGACGCGATCTCGGAAAATGCTGCCGCGGGAACGGTTTCCGCAGCAGGAGAGCCCATCGCGAACCGGACGATGTCGTGCTTCTGAGCTGCGAGGAGCGAGGTCGACGAGTCGATCACGGACCCCACCAGCTTGTCGGTGCGCAGAGCCCACGGAATGGTGGTGGCGATCATGTCTCACTCCTTCGTCAGTAGTTGGCGCGGGTAGTCGGTGAATGTCTCCACCCCGCTGTCGGTCACGCGCACGGCCTCGGACACCTCGTATCCGTAGTCGTCCATCCACATTCCGCCGATGATGTGGAAAGTCATGTTCTCGGCCAGCACCGTGTCGTCGTCCGTCCTGATGCTGACCGTGCGCTCACCCCAGTCCGGTGCATAGGCTATTCCGATGGAATAGCCTATGCGAGAGGGCTTGTGCAGTCCGTGACGCGCGAGGCTGACATTCCACACCTGCGCGAGCTCGGTCGTGGTGATCCCGGGTCGCACGGTATCGAGCACTTCGTTCAGCGCGTCGCCGGTCGACTGCGCGAGATAGTCCAGGCGCTTGCTCGGCTTTCCCAGCACCACCGTCCGTGCCATCGGTACGTGGTATCTCCGAAACACTCCGGCCAGCTCGACGACTGTGGTCTCACCTGCGATGAAGACTTGATCGGACCAGGTCAGGTGAGGAGTGTCGGCACCTGCACCAGTGGGCAGCATCGGGACGATAGCCGGGTGATCTCCGCCGAAGTCGGCCGTTCCCTTGACCTGAGCATTCATGATTGCCGCCGCAGCATCGCACTGACGGCCGCCCGCCACGATCGAGTCGTAGGCCGCCGACATCGCTGATCCGCACACCTGGGCCGCGCCACGCATCAGGTCGATTTCCGCGGGTGACTTGACCACGCGTACCCAGTTGATCAGCTCGTAGGAATCGGTGAAGTCGTACTCGGGCAGAGACTTGACGAGCGCTTCGAACGCCTTGGGACTGAAGTAGTACGAGTCCATCTCGAGTCCGACCTGACCGTGCGAGAAGTTGTTCACCACACCGAGTTCGCGAAGCCTCCCCGCGACCCACACGAACGGATGAGTGTCCTTGCGCTGCACGAACGTTTCCGGATATCCGAACGTCTGCTCCTGCGGCAACCACGATGTCCGGAAGGCTCCGTTGGCGTCCATCTCCCTGGCGAAGAAGAACAATTCCCCTTCCACCGGAACGTAGAGCATCTGCGGGGTATAGAACGACAGCGCGTTGTAGCCCAGCAGGTAGTACAGGTTCGAGGGGTCGGTGACGATCAACGCGGTCAAGTTCTGCGACGCCATGCGCGCCCGGACCTTGGCGAGACGGGTGGAGTACTCCTCGTCGGTGAACGTGATGGGTGTGCTGTTCGGCAGATCTGCGTACTCGGCAAGACCTGGCGCGTGATCCCGGCCGACCGCGCTGGTGAGTTCGGCGGCGTAATACTCGTTCTCGTTCACTGGTACCCCCTCTCGAGCATCGCGGGAGGCGTTCAGCGGCCCGTGAGCATTTTGCAGATTGTTGACAATCAGGCTAATTGCCTGTGGAGGGTCCTGCAAGAGATGTCGTGTTACTTCTTCGTTGCGGGCGCTTCGCGCCCTGGCTATACGCGCACGGGGGCGTCGGCGCCCTCTTCTGCTTGATCGTGCATTGCCTGTGTCAGATCGTGGATCGCAGTGTCCATGTGCTCGTGCAGCCCAGCCTCCAGCGCGGCCCAATCGTCGCCAAGGAGCAAGTCGACCAGCAATTGATGCTCCTCCACGAGCGCCTCCGGTCGGTAGTACGCCGTCTCGAGATTCGCCATGCAGATACGGGCTTCGGCCGCGAGCGTGGCATACATCCTCGACATTCGACTGTTCGTGGTCGCTGCCACCAACGCGGTATGAAACGCAAGATCACGCTCGGCGAGTCCCAGCCAGTCCGCCTTGTCGATGAACGGCTGCATCTGGTCGACGATGGCCGAGAGCTGCGCCGCGGTTGCCTTCAAGACCGCGACCTCGCCCCGCACCAGCGTCCACGCAGCGCCGACCTCGATCGCAGCCCGCGCGTCGTAGATCTCCGCCACGTCGTCACTGCTGAGCTCGACGACGAAAACGCCACGGTTCCGGTAGCTGACCAGCAGCCCTTCCTGATTGAGGCGCTGCAATGCCTCGCGAACCGGACCTCGCGAAATCTCCAGTTCGGCAGCGACATTCGCTTCGTTGATCTGCTCGCCTGGCGCGTACGAGCCGTCGATGATCCGATCGCGAATCTGATCCGCTATGACCATCGAAGTATTTCGAGCGTTGATCGGCGTCAATCTTCGAGAACCGGACACTGGTATTCCTCCTGTTGGGACTGCTAGGGCTGCTAGGAGCGGGGAACAGCAAAGTACTTGTATTCGAGGAACTCGTCGATTCCGACCTTTCCGCCCTCACGACCGAGCCCGGACTGCTTGACCCCGCCGAACGGGGCAGCGGGATTCGACACGAGACCGGTGTTCAAGCCGACCATCCCGACTTCCAACCGCTCCCCCATCCTGAGCGCTCGATCGATGTCCTGAGTGAACACGTATCCGACCAGCCCCCACTCGGTGTCGTTCGCGAGCGAGATGACCTCGTCCTCCGTGTCGTACGGCACTACGGCGGCAACCGGGCCGAAGATCTCCGTCGACATCAGTTCCGACGCCGAATCCACGGAGTCGAGCACAGTCGGCGGGTAGAAGTAGCCGGGGCCGGAGTTCTCCGTGCCCCCTACTACTGCGCGGGCTCCCCTGCCGAGTGCATCGTCGATGAGACGCTGAACCTTGGCGCGTCCGTCCTGGTCGATGAGAGGGCCGACCTCCACTCCGTCCGCACTACCTGCGCCGACCTTCAACGCTCCCATCTTCGCTCCGAGCTTGTCCGCGAATTCGGCTGCGAGTGGCCGGTATACGAAGAATCTGTTCGCTGCAGTACAGGCCTCGCCCATGTTGCGCATTTTCGCAACCATCGCTCCGTCGACGGCGCGATCGACGTCTGCACCCTCGGCAACGATGAACGGTGCATTGCCACCGAGCTCCATCGACGTGCGCATCACGGTAGGCGCGGCCTGAGCCAGCAAGATCCTGCCCACCTCCGTCGAACCCGTGAAGCTGATCTTGCGGGCGGATCCGCTCGACATCCACGAACCGACCACTCCTGCCGCGTCCGTGGTGGGAACCACGTTGACCACACCGTCGGGAACCCCTGCCTCGACGAGTATGTCGGCCAGCGCGAGAGCCGTCAGTGGTGTCTGCTCCGCCGGCTTGAACACCACGGTGCATCCTGCCGCCAGTGCAGGCCCGATCTTGCGGGTTCCCATTGCAAGCGGAAAGTTCCACGGCGTCACCAGAATGCACGGGCCGACCGGCGCGCGGGTAACGATGATCCGATTCTTGCCGTCACCGGTCAGCGTGTGATCCCCGGATATCCGCACTGCTTCCTCGGAGAACCATCGAAAGAACTCGGCGCCGTACGCCACCTCACCCCGCGCATCCGCGAGCGGTTTGCCCATTTCGGCGGTGATGATCGCGGCAAGTTCCTCGGTGCGCTCGATTATCAATTCGAAAGCGCGCCTCAGAACAACGCTGCGTTCGCGCGGTGCTGTGGCGGCCCACGACGCCTGTGCCTGGGCAGCAGCCGCCATCGCAGCTTCGGCGTCGACGACGCCACCGTCGGCGACGTCGGTGATGACCTCCCCAGTCGCAGGGTCGAGAACATCGAACGTCTTGCCCCCGTGGGCCGCACGCCAACTGCCGCCTATGAACAGGCCCGTGGGTGAGCCGAACTCGGTGCGGGTCGATTCGGTGCGGGTCGATGTAGTGGTCATGTGTCCCTCCGTGTGGTCGATGGGGCCTGCGGCCCAGTGCTCGATGGGGCCTGCGGCCCAGTGGCATGGTTGAGTGCACCAGAGGACACCTGGGCGTGCCACTGGGGATTCGGATCGAGCACATGCGCCAGATGCGTCGACGCCGCGGAGCTGTGATCGCCGGTCAGTTCGCGGACCTGCATATGGCAGCTGAAACCGTCGGTGAGAATCGGACGGTCCCCAGCGCGTCGGACTGCCGGTGCGAGCGCCTGTTCGGCGACCTTCATGCTGATCTCGAAGTGCTCGGGTTCGAACCCGAAGTTACCCGCCACCCCGCAGCACCCCGTGGCCTCGTCGACCGCGGAAATGCCAGCCGCTGCAAGAGCTTTGCGTTGTGTTGCTTCGCCGAAGACGGCGTATTCGTGGCAGTGCGTCTGCACGGTGACTTCGGCCGGGACCTGTGCGGACGGCGTCCATCCACTTGCCGCCTGGTCGATGACCGCCGCCGCAAAGCTCTGTATTCGTGCCGCGACCCGTCGAGCCGCATCGGTGTTCACCAACTCCGGCAGGTCCTTCTTCAACGCCGCGGCACAACTCGGCTCGGTCACGACGATCGGCCGGTCCGTACCGTCGTCCAGCTTCTCGGCGGTCCGCGCCAACTGCTTCTTCGCCGTCGCCAATTGGCCGGTGGAGATCCAGGTCAGGCCGCAGCACATGTCGCTGCGGCATTCCGCAGTTCGCCCTCCGTCCGCCAATACCCGCACCGCAGCACCGACGACCTCGGGCCGGAAACCCTTGGTGAACGAGTCCACGAACAATACGACGTCCCCGCCCGGCGTCGACCCGGCACTCTGCGCACGCAATTCCCTCCGCGAGGCGAAGCGAGGAAGCGACCGCTCGGTGGTCAACCCGCCCAACCTGGCTGCGAGTCTGCCGGTTCGCGGCGTGAGCGCCCTGTTCAACAAAGGGGCGATCCGTGACGTCAGCTTCAACCACCGGGGCAGCCAACCGAGCGAGTAGTGCGCCATCGGGCGGATCCTGCCCGCGTAGTGATGATCGAGGAACTCTGCCTTGTACGTGGCCATGTCGACTCCGACCGGGCAGTCCGACGAGCATGCCTTGCACGACAGACACAGGTCGAGCGAGGCCTTGACGTCCTCCGAGGCCCAACCATCGGCGACGGTCGTGGAGGTTCGCACCATATCCTGCAGGACTCGAGCTCTCCCTCGCGTCGAATCCTTCTCGTCGCCGGTGGCCCGGTAACTCGGGCACATCACCCCACCGCTACTCGATCGGCAGCGGCCGACGCCGACGCATGCCTGGGTGGCGTGCACGAACGGATCCAGGTCCACCCCGGACCCCACCTGATGCAGCTCGAACGTCGTCTTCCACTTTCGGTCTGGAACACCCTGCAGTGCCAGGTCGTTCATCATGGGAGCCGGATCGGTGATGCTTCCCGGGTTGAGCAGTGCCGCCGGGTCCCAGATCCGCTTGAACCTCGCGAAGGCATTTAGCATCGTTGGGGAATACATTATGGGCAACAGCTCGGATCGGGCTCGGCCGTCACCGTGTTCGCCGGACAACGAACCACCGTGCCGGACGACGAGTTCGGCCGCGTCACGAAGAAAGGCCTGCATGATCCCGCGTCCGCGTTCGGTGCGCTGATCGAACGTGATCCGCACGTGCATACACCCGGCTCCGAAGTGGCCGTACATCACTCCAGTCAGCGAGTGAGCGGCGAGAAGGTCACGAAAGTCGGCCAGGTAGGCAGCCAGATTCTGCGGTGCGACGGCGGAATCCTCCCAACCGGGCCAGGATTCGCCACCCCCGACCAACCGTGTCGAGAGTCCTGCACCGTCTTCGCGCACACGCCACAAAGACTTGCGTTCGGTGGGATCGGCGACAACACGACCGTCTTTCAGCCTCCCCGACTCCTTCAGGCGCGCCAGCAGCCGCTCGGCCTTGTCCTCCACCTCCGCGGGGTCGTCGCCGTCGAGATCGACGTACAGCCACGCATTCCCAGCCGGAAGGCCACGGACCGAGTCGATTCCGCGACGAGCCTGCATGGTCTCGACGATCTTCTCGTCGATGCCCTCGACCGCGGCCGGCGAGAACTCGAGGATCGTCATGACATCCTGCGCAGCTTCGACGACGTCGGAATAGCCGAGGCTGAGCAACAGGGCAGCCTTCGGCACCGGCACGAGTGCGACGGTCGCTGCCACGACGATCGCACACGTACCCTCGCTTCCCACCAAGGCCCGGGCGACGTCGAACCCGTTCTCCGGGAGAAGATTCGACAGATGGAATCCGGACACCTGACGCGGGATGAGGCCGAGTTCGAGGCGAAAGTCCGCCATGTTGTCCGCCACGAGTGCTGCCAAGTCGGCGCCGATGCGGGCCGCGGCGTCCACGGCGTCGGAATCGCTCGGATCCACCGCGTCGATACCGGAGCGCGTCGCCCGTAACAGATGACCGTCCGCAGTCACGATATCCAATGCGATGGTGTGATCTGCCGTGCGGCCGTATCGCACCGAGTGATTGCCGCACGCGTCGTTGCCGATCGCGCCACCGACCGTTGCACGCGTCTTGCTCGACGGATCCGGCGCATAGGTCAACTGACCGTTTGTTGCAGTCGATACGGCCGCCGCGAGCTCGGAGATGACAATTCCTGGCTGCACGACCGCCGACTTCTCGGATGCGTCGACCGAGATCACCTTGTTCATGTAGCGCGAGAAGTCGAGTACGACGCCTGCACCGATCGCGTTGCCTGCCATCGAGGTTCCGCCCCCGCGACTCACTACCGTCATGCCTGTCCGGGCGCACGCCTTCACCGTGATTCGAACGTCGTCCACGGTGCGCGGAAACACGACGGCCGACGGCGGAACCCGATAATTCGACGCATCGTACGAGTACTCGGCGAGCCGTCGTGGCGAGTCGTCGACCTCGATGCCCGCCCCACGCAGCAGGTCGAGGACGGTCACAATGCTCGCTTCAGTGTGCGCCCGATGGCGTCCAGGCCCTCCGCGACCTCGTCGTCCGTGACCACCAGAGCCGGAATCACGCGAACGACGTTGCCGAGAGCACCGCAGGTCAGCAGCAACAAGCCCTCCGAAATGGCGGTCTGCTGTACGCGTGCAGCGGCGGCAGCGTCGGGCTTGCCGTTCTCGTCGACGAATTCGAGGGCCTGCATGAGGCCCAGGCCGCGGGCGTCGCCGATAGCCGAATACTGCTCCTTCAACGCCTTCAGCCCGTCGAGCAGAACAGCACCCTGCGTGGCTGCGTTCTCCACCAACCCCTCATCCCGTACAACGTCGAGGGTGGCGACCGCGGCGGCTGCCGCTACGGCGTTGCCTCCGTAGGTTCCGCCTTGCGAGCCTGGCCATGCCTTGGACATCAGTTCGGTCGACGCGGCGATCGCAGAGATCGGGAACCCGGACGCGAGCCCCTTCGCGGTGATGACGATGTCGGGCCTCGCGGTCGAATGCTCGTGTCCCCAGAACTTTCCGGTGCGGCCGACGCCTGCTTGGACCTCGTCGACGATGAGCACTATGCCATGCTCGTCCGCGCGACGCCGAAGACCTTCCAGGAATTTCGGCGGAGTCGGGAGGTAACCACCGTCGCCGAGGACGGGTTCGATGATGAGCGCGGCAGTATCGGCGGGGCTGGAAATCGTTGCCAACAAGTAGTCGAGTTCCTGCAGCGCGAACGCGACCGCGGTGTCCAGGTCCCAGCCGTACCGGAACGCGTACGGGAACGGTGCGATGTGGACGCCACCCATGATCGGCGAGAACCCGGAACGAAACTTGGTCCCCGCGGTCGTCAGCGACGCTGCGGCGACAGTGCGTCCGTGAAAGCCACCGTGAAACGCGACGATATTGGGGCGACCGGTGGCCATGCGTGCGAGCCGGATCGACGCCTCCACGGCCTCGGACCCGGAGTTGGCGTAGAAGACGCTGTCGAGGCCGCTCGGGAGGAAGTCACCGAGCTTCTCGGTGAGCTCGAGAAGCGGTGTGTGCATGACGGTCGTGTACTGCGCGTGGATGATCTTGCCGACCTGCTCGCGAGCCGCTTCCACGACTCGGGGGTGGCAGTGGCCCGTGCTGGTGACGCCGATGCCCGTCGTGAAGTCGAGGTATCGGTTTCCGTCGGTGCCATATATCCAGCTACCGGCGGCGTAGTCGACGACAACCGGGGTGGCTTGCTTGAGTGCAGGGCTGAGGTGTGTGCGAGTCGACGCTGTCATGGGAGTCATCGTTATCGAGGGCGTGCAGATTGTCAACAATCTGCAACAAACGATTCCCGTCCCTTAGGGTCGGGACATGGCAGTAACACGGGTAGCCGTTCTCGGCAGCATCAACATGGACCTGACAACCCACACCGCGCGGTTGCCTCGACCGGGCGAAACCGTGCTCGGCGACAGCTTCGAGAACTCGCAGGGAGGAAAGGGTGCGAACCAGGCGCTCGCTGCTGCCCGATCCGGAGCCACGACGACCTTCCTCGGAGCCGTGGGCGACGACGCCTTCGCCGAGGAACTGCTTCGCACTCTCACCGATTCGGGAGTCGACGTGCAGTTCACCCGCCGCACGACGGGCCCCAGCGGAATAGCCGCCATCGCCGTGGATGCGGCCGGCGAAAACACCATCGTCGTGGTCGCCGGGGCCAACGGCGCGATGCGTGACCTCACGGACGCCGAACGCGCAGTCATCGCAGACGCGGACATCATGCTGTGCCAATTGGAAATTCCGGTCGATACCGTCCTCGCCGGCGCAGCCCACGCACGCGCGAACGGCACTCTCGTCGTACTGAATCCATCACCCGTCCAGAAGCTGCCCGACGCCCTCGTCGACGCCGTCGATCTCCTCATCGTCAACGAAGGCGAAGCGGCAGCGATCGGCAGCGACGTCGTCGACCGCATTCCGTATGTCGTGACCACTCTCGGTGCGGCGGGTGCTCGCTACCGAGGACCGCAGTCCTCGGCCGACGTCGCTGCTCCCACAGTCGACGCGGTCGATACGACCGGAGCAGGCGACGCGTTTGCGGGTGCGTTGGCGGCGAAATGGTCCACCGGTGCCGAAGCGGCGGTCCGCTGGGCCTGTGCCGCAGGCGCATTCGCAGCCACCCGGCGCGGCGCTGGATCTTCTTCCGGGGTCAGGAACGACATAGAATCTCTGCTTGCCTGATCGCGTCCACTGCCGGGGCCGACCTTCGATACGGTGTGTCGATGACGCTCTCGCCTCGGGTACCCGACCTCGCCGCACTGGACGTCATGGTGTCGGTAGCGAGGCTCGGCAGCATGAGCGCCGCTGGACGTGAGCACGGTCTGAGTCAGCAGGCGGTCAGCGCGCGAGTACGCGCAGCCGAGCGCGACATCGGACTTCGCGTATTCGCGCGTACCAACACGGGCGTGGGGCTCACGCCCGAGGGTGTCGCCGTACTCGAATGGGCCGAGAACGTCCTCAACGCTGCACAGGAATTCGCCACCGGCGTCGATTCGCTCCTTCGGGAAGACATCGCACACCTGACGGTCGCTTCGAGCATGACCGTTGCCGAGCACCTCGTCCCCGGCTGGATCGTGCTGATGCGGACTCGCCACCCGGGCGTCCGAACCCAGATGCGGTTGATGAACTCTGCCGAAGCAGCGCAGCACGTGCTCGACGGGCGCGCGGACATCGGATTCGTCGAGGGACCGGACATCCCGAGCGGACTCGGCATTCGCGTCATCGCCACGGACGAGCTCGTCGTCGTGACCGGTCCTGACCATCCGTGGGCAACAACCGCATCCGTCACCGTGGAGGAACTGGCGTCGACTGCGCTCGTGCAGCGCGAATCCGGCTCGGGTACCAGAACAACCTTCGAGAACATCGTCCACCCGACCGAACCACCCCTGTTGGAGCTGGAGTCGGTGACCGCGATCAAGTCCGCGGTCGTGACGGCCGGTGCGCCGAGCGTCCTGTCGTCGCTGGCAGTGGAAGACGATATCCGAGACGGACGGTTGGTCCGTATCGAAGTCGTCGGCGTGTCGATGCCTCGTCAACTCCGCGCGATCTGGAATCAGCAGGAGCAGCTGCGCGGTCCGAGTCGGGATTTCCTCGACATCGCTGTCTCTCGACGCACATAGGCGACGTCAGATCACGCCCGCAAGAGCGAAGCCCGCAGCGCACGCCCCGACCGACACCACGAGCGTGCTGACGACATTGATCAATGCAAGGGAATGCTTGCCGGACTGTACGAGGCGGACCGTCTCGACGCTCGCCGTACTGAACGTCGTGTACCCACCACAGAACCCTGTTCCGATCACCGTCTGCACGTCAGTCGAACCGTTGTGCAGCACAACGAGTCCCGCGAGAAATCCGAGCAGCAGCGATCCGGTGACGTTGATGCCTACGGTCCCCCACGGAAACACCGTGTTCTTCAGCTTCGATTTGACGAACGAGTCGATCACGAACCGGCTGACCGCTCCGAGCGCGCCCGCGACTGCGAGGAGGACGACGATCATCGAGCGGTCCCGGTCCGGCGGGCACCGACAACGATGCCTGCCCACGCCGCCAGCGCACCGAGCGCGACGGTCGACGTCGTGTACGCGAGGGCCGTCGTCCAATGACCGTCCCTGGTGAGCAGTACCGTCTCCAACGCGAACGTGCTGTACGTGGTGAAAGCACCGCAGAACCCCGTGCCGGCAAGCAACCGAGCCCGTCGGCGCGCGCCGACATCGGGTCCGCGTCGCATCAGGTTTTCGAGCACCAAACCCAGCAGAAATGCACCGACCAGGTTGACCAGGAACGTCGCGACGGGCCAGTCCGGACTGCGAAAGGGGACGGCCACTTCGACGCCGTACCGGGCCAGGGTCCCGACGACTCCGCCGGCGAACACCAAAGCCACCGCCGATGGTTGCAGATGTAGTGGCCTGGTCGGGCTGCCGATCATTGCAAGGTCGTCGACGTCCGGGTCCATCGGCAACTCGGCGAACGGATCGCCGGCGTTGGGTCTATCGGCCATGTCGCCTCTCCGCTCAGGTGTGCTCTCGGACAGGCTAGCGGTCCGCACGGAGCCGTCGGTGTCGGAGGTATGCGGCACCATGGACCCCATGACCACCGCATCCGAAACTCCAGCAGACCTGCGCACCGACGCCGAGCGCCTGCTCCGCGAACTTGCAGGCCCGGATGCCCTCCTGCGGGAAGATCAGTGGATCGCCATCGAGGCCCTCGTCGTGCACCGCAGACGCGCCTTGGTGGTCCAACGCACCGGTTGGGGAAAGTCGGCGGTGTACTTCATCGCCGCGAAGTTGCTCCGGCAGCAGGGCCTCGGCCCCACCGTCATCGTGTCGCCGCTGCTTGCTCTGATGCGGAACCAGGTCGCCGCCGCCGAACGAGCGGGTGTCAAGGCAGCAACCATCAACTCCGGCAACATGACGGAATGGGAGGACGTGCACGCAGATGTGGCGGCAGGGCGGCTCGATGTCCTTCTCGTCAGCCCGGAGCGGCTGAACAATCCTGACTTCCGCGACCAGGTACTCCCGTCTCTCGCAGGCGACGCCGGGCTGGTCGTGGTCGACGAAGCGCACTGCGTGTCGGACTGGGGTCACGACTTTCGTCCGGACTACCGGCGTATACGAACGCTCATTTCCGAGTTGCGCGAAGGGATCCCAGTCCTTGCGACCACCGCAACGGCCAACGATCGTGTGGTGTCGGACGTCGCAGCTCAACTCGGCGTCGGCGGCGGCGACACACTCGTGCTCCGCGGCGGCCTCGAACGAGAGTCGCTGCACCTGTCGGTGGTGAAGATCGAGAACTCCACCGAACGCGCGGCGTGGCTGGCTTCCCACCTCGCGCAACTTCCCGGATCGGGAATCATCTAAACGTTGACCGTCTCGGCGGCACGTGACCTCGCGAGCTTGCTGTCGGACCAGGGTCTCGCGGTCTCGGCCTACACCGGCCAGACCGACACGACCGAGCGCGAATCCCTCGAGGCCGACCTGCTGAACAATGATGTGAAGGCCCTGGTCGCGACGTCTGCGCTCGGCATGGGGTTCGACAAGCCGGACCTGGGTTTCGTCGTGCACATGGGGGCGCCGTCGTCCCCCATCTCGTACTACCAGCAGGTCGGCCGTGCAGGTCGTGCGACCGAACGCGCCGAAGTGATCCTTCTCCCCGGTCACGAGGACAGGCAGATCTGGAGCTACTTCGCCTCCGTGGCATTCCCGCGTGAGCATGTCGTCCGTCAGGTCATCGACAACCTGGACCCGGTGAAGCCGCAGTCGACGCCGGCTCTGGAACCTCTGGTCGATCTCAATCGAAGCCGCCTCGAAATGGTGCTGAAAGTCCTCGACGTCGATGGGGCCGTTCAGCGTGTGCGTGGCGGATGGATCTCGACGGGTCAGCCTTGGACCTACGATGCCGACCGTTACGAGCGCCTCGAGCAAGCCAGAGACGCGGAACAGCAGGCGATGCTCGACTATCAGCGAACCGAGGGTTGCAGGATGGAATTCCTCCGTCGGCAGCTGGACGATCCGAACCTCGGCGACGGAAGAGCCGAGTGTGGCCGGTGCGACAATTGCACAGGGCAGTCTTACTCTTCGCAGGTCGACGCGACTGCGGTCGAAAACGCGAAAGCCAGACTGGACCGCCCCGGCCTGGACCTTCCGCCGCGTAAACAGTGGCCGAGCGGGATGAAGAAGCTCGGAGTCTCGCTCTCGGGGAAAATTACCGACGGTCCCGAACCAGGACGGGTCCTAGGGCGGCTCACCGACCTCGGATGGGGTGGCCGTCTACGTGCCGTGCTCGACGGCCCCGACGGTCCGGCGCCATCGGCCCTGGTCGACGGCTGTATCGCCGTGCTCGCGTCGTGGGACTGGAAGGCTCGGCCGACAGCTGTGCTCGCCATGGAGTCGGACTCGCACCCTGCGTTGGTCCAGTCGGTAGCGGGTGAACTTGCGCGGATCGGCAAGCTGACCGACCTGGGCGTGCTTCGACACAGGCCGGACCACCCGCGTGTGACGGCCGCCAACTCGGCGTTCAGGGTGGCCGGCCTCGTCGCCTCGTGGGACGTACCGGATCTGACCAGCACAGATGGCCCGGTGTTGCTCGTCGACCTGACAACCGACACCGGCTGGACATTCACCTGCGCCGCGGCTGCGCTCAGGGGCGCAGGGGCAGACGCGGTGCTTCCGTTTGCCCTGGCCACCCCCAAGTAGCGCGTCATCCGTCAGTTCGCACCCCCCAGAAGGGCGACGCTCGACGTTAAGTCCACACTGTCCTTCGGGAACCGAACCGTCACCTACACCGCCGAATCGATCGCGCTTTTACCACACAACAACAATTTGTGACCAGCGTCACAATCACCCTGTCACCTGCGCAAGCGCGGGGGTTTCGGCAACCAATCTCGGAAGCTACGTGAAAAGCCCTGCCCACCTTGTTACGTTTGTATTACCTATGAAGCCTGCACAGCTAAGAGCGACCACAGTCACTACGCCGGACGCAGTGATTTTTCGTAGCCCCAAGATTTCCGACGGAGTCCGGCTCTGGGAAATCGCAAGAGATTCGAGAGTGCTCGATCTGAACTCGAGTTACTCGTACATATTGTGGTGCAGAGATTTTGCGGCCACATCCGTCGTCTCCGACGTCGACGGACGAGCAGTTGGTTTCGTCACCGGCTACATCCGGCAAGACTCCCCCACAACGTTTTTCGTGTGGCAGGTTGCGGTCGATGCCGATCAACGAGGCAAAGGCCTCGCCGGACGGATGTTGAACGAACTACTCGATCGCCTTACCCCGCAGGGCATCACACATTTGGAAACGACGATCAGCCCGGACAACGAAGCGTCCATCGCACTGTTCACGGCCCTCGCCCGAACACGAGGAACCGATATCGAAAAGTCAGATTTGTTCGCGCCGAACGATTTCCCTGATAGCCACGAGGCAGAAGAGCTCTACACAGTAGGCCCAGCCGCCGTGCGCACAGACGAAAGGAACACGCAGAACATGACCGAAAAGACGAAAACCACAGAGAAGCCCGACATCTTCGAAACCGTCGAGTCCGCCGTCCGTAGCTACAGCCGCCAGTGGCCGGCAGTATTCACGACCGCGAAGAACTCCACCATCGTCGACGAAACCGGTCGCGAGTACCTCGACTTCTTCGGCGGCGCGGGTGCGCTGAACTACGGACACAACAACCAGATCCTCAAGGACGCACTCGTCGACTACATCCAGAGCGACGGCATCACCCATGGGCTGGACATGTCCACGGTCGCCAAGCGTGAATTCCTCGAGTCGTTCAAGAAGAACATTCTCGATCCGCGCGGCCTGAACTACAAGGTTCAGTTCCCCGGCCCCACCGGCACGAACACTGTCGAAGCCGCACTGAAGCTCGCTCGCAAGGTGACCGGTCGCGAAGCGATCATCAACTTCACCAACGCATTCCACGGCATGACACTCGGTGCGTTGTCGGTTACCGGCAACTCGATGAAGCGAGCTGGCGCCGGAATTCCGCTGGTACACACCACACCGATGCCATACGACAACTACTTCGGCGGTGTCACCGAGGACTTCCAGTGGTTCGAACGTGTCCTCGACGACTCGGGCAGCGGATTCAACCGTCCGGCCGCAGTGATCGTGGAGACCATTCAGGGAGAAGGCGGCATCAACGTTGCACGCCCGGAATGGTTGCGCGCCTTGGCCGAGCTGTGCTCGCGCCGCGACATCCTGCTGATCGTCGACGACGTCCAGATGGGCTGTGGCCGCACCGGTCAGTTCTTCTCCTTCGAGGAAGCCGGGATCGTCCCCGATATCGTCACGCTGTCGAAGTCGATCGGTGGCTACGGCATGCCGATGGCGCTCACTTTGTTCAAGCCCGAGCTCGACGCCTGGTCCCCGGGCGAGCACAACGGAACCTTCCGCGGATTCAACCCGTCGTTCGTCACTGCGAAGACTGCGATCGACACCTACTGGTCCGACGACAAGTTCGAGAAGGAGGTCCTCGCCAAGGGCGAGCACATCCAGGACCGCTTCATCAAGCTCTGCGCCAAGTTCGATGGAGTATCGACACGAGGACGCGGCATGGTTCAGGCTCTGGTCTTCGACGAGCCCGAGATGGCAGGCAAGGTTGCGGCCCTCTGCTACGGCGAGGCACTGCTCGTCGAAACCGCAGGACCGTCCGACGAGGTCGTCAAGCTGCTTCCGCCGCTGACGACGACCATCGAAGAACTCGATCGTGGACTGGACATCATCGAAGTCGCGACAGCTAAAGTGTGCTCCTGAGCCACTTCTCGTACGCCTGAGACAACGCCAGCCGAAGGGATCAGAACATGATCGTACGTACCACCGAAGAAATCACCGGAACCGACCGCGACATCAGCAGCGAGGACGGAAACTGGCGCAGCAAGCGCATCATCCTCGGCGGCGACAAAGTCGGCTTCTCGTTCCACGAGACCACGATCAAGGCCGGCACGGTGAACAACTTTCACTATGCCAACCACATCGAAGCCGTGTGGCTCATCGAGGGTGAAGGCACACTCACCGATCGTGAGACGGGTGAGACCTACGAGCTCGCCGCTGGGTCCATGTACCTACTCAACGGCAACGAGCGCCACACCGTCGAACCTCGTACACAGATGCGCATGCTGTGCGTCTTCAACCCACCCGTGGTGGGCAACGAGACCCACGACGAGAACGGTGTCTACCCCCTCGTCGAGGTACCTGCTTAAAGCCCGCAGGCTCTTCGCGTATCTCTTCACCTCCGCCCCGCCCGAACGCTACAACCGTCGGCCCCGAACAGGACCGAAAGTCGATGACAGCGATCGAGCGGGGCGGAGCTGTACCTACTCCCGTGATGCGCTCGGTATCGGGCGCTAATCTGGAGTGCGTGGCTTCACTCGTTCCTTCCGACCTGGCCTCGGCGCATCTGACTGCCATTTCGCGGTTGCTCGAGGGCAAGCGAGTTGCGGTCGTATCCGGCGCCGGGATGTCCACCGATTCCGGAATTCCCGACTATCGCGGGCCGGACTCACCCCCACGCAACCCGATGACCTATCAGCAGTTCGTCGGCGACGACGAGTTCCGCCGCCACTATTGGGCCCGCAACCACGTCGGCTGGCGTCATATGGACGCAGCGCGTCCGAACGATGGCCATCGTGCTCTCGCCGCTCTCGAGCGCCGAGGCATTGTCTCGGGGATCATCACCCAGAACGTCGACATGCTGCATACCAAGGCCGGGAGCAAGCAGGTGATCGACCTCCACGGCGTGTATGCCCGCGTTCGATGCCTCGACTGCCAACAGTTGGTGTCACGCTTCACGCTGGCTCGGCGTCTCGACGCGAAGAACCCGGGATTTCTCGACAGTGTCGCCCCCTCCGAGGGGGTGGAGATCGCGCCGGACGCCGATGCGATCATCACCGACACGGCGCACTTTCACATGGTCGACTGCGAACGCTGCGGAGGGATACTCAAACCGGACATCGTCTATTTCGGTGAGAGCGTGCCCAAGCCCCGTGTGGCGCAAGCCTTCGACCTGGTGGACAGCTCGGATGCGCTTCTGGTGGTGGGATCGTCGTTGACCGTCATGTCCGGGCTACGGTTCGTCCGTCGGGCGGCAAAAGCCGCAATGCCGATCGTCGTCGTGAATCGCGGCCCTACCAGGGGCGACGAATTCGCGTCCATCACAACCCACGCGGGCTGCTCGGAGACGCTGGCCGCGCTGGTGGAAGCGCTGCCTCCCCTTCACTAGACCTCGTTCACACCGAAATCTCGACCTCGTCCTCCACCCGCAGCCTGCCCGGTAGCAGCGTGAACGCGGCAATCGCCCCGAGGAAGGCGCTCCCCGCAGCTGCGACCGAGGACACATGCATGCCGTGGACGAAAGCCGCTTTGGACTCGGCGACGAATGTCGTCAGCGTCTCCTCGGCGTTCTGCTTCTGCTCCGCCATGACATCGGCAGGAATTCGATCCGCTTGCGGCAACGCGGCACGTGCTGTCAGCGCCTCCGCTGACCGGCCCGCGAATTCGAGTGCGCCGCCGATGGATTCACTCGCGTCGGCGGATACCAGCGGAGTGACCTGGACCTCCGTCGGCAGCTGAGACACGATCTGCGAAGGCTGATCCAGCGCGGATGCGACGTCGTTGGGGGTCGCGGCGCCCAAGTCCGCGCGGAACGCCACCGCCAGCAGCGACCCGAGCACCGCCACACCGAGCGCACCTGCGACCTGCCGGACCGTGTTGTTGACGGCCGATCCGGCTCCGGCTTTGTCCCGTGGAACTGCCCCCATGATCGCGTTCGTCGCCGGAGTCATCGTCAATCCCATGCCAGAGCCGAGCACGAACATCTGGACTTCGACGACCCACTGGGGTGTTGTCTCCCCTACCAGTCCGTAGGACAGCATCGCCAGCGCGAAGAGGGTAAGCCCGCTGCCGGCGACGTACCGGGCACCGAACCGATCGGACAGCTTGGCGGCTTGACTGGCCGAAATCATGACGCCCGCGGCGACCGCGATCAGTGCAACACCCGCGGCGAGCGGGGTGTAGCCACGAATGGCCTGCAGATAGTAAGCCAGGTAGAAGGTGGCACCCATCAACGAAAAGAACACAAGGGCAATCGAAATGGTGCCCGCAGAGAACTGTCGATTCTTGAACAACGTCACGTCGATCGTCGGGTGCGCGCTTCGACGCTCCAGTACGACGAACAGGGTCAACAAGATCAGCCCGAGGACGATGGCACCCAACGACCGCCACTGGAACCAGTCATTGGTGTTGCCGCCCTCGATTATCCCGAAGACGAGCGTGACCAGGGCCACGATGGACAGAACCACTCCGAACGGGTCGATCTTGCCTGGATTCGGATCCTTCGACTCGGGAACCAGTACGACGATCAATGCAACACCGATGATGACGATCGGAACGTTGACGAGGAAAACCGATCCCCACCAGAAGAATTCGAGCAGAGCTCCACCGGTGATCGGACCGAGCGCAATCGCAATTCCCGACGCCGCTGCCCAGATCCCGATTGCCTTCGGGCGTTCGTCCGGTTCGAACACGTTCTGAATGATCGACAGTGTCTGCGGCTGAACTGCCGCCGCGCCGATACCCATGAGCGCCCGGTAGACGATGAGCTCGGTCGCGCTGTCGGCCGTCGAGCACAGCGCCGACGTGATGCCGAACAACACCATTCCGATAACGAGGGTCCGTTTGCGTCCGATTCGGTCACCGGTCACACCCCACACGATCAACAGTCCTGCGAACACGACCGCGTAGCTGTCCACCGCCCACTGCATCGCGCTCTGCGACGCATCGAGGTCGGACTGAATAGTCTTCAGCGCGACGTTGAGGATGGTGTTGTCGAGGATGACGACCAGAAGGCACACCACCATGACCGCGAGGATGAGCCACCGCCGCCGAAACACTGCGTCCGCGTCGGTCGAGAGTTCGGTCCGGTCCATAGCGCGCTCCTAGATCACCTTCGGTGCACACCATCGAACTGTCGATTCACGTGCAGCGCAACACCTACGAGCGAAAACGAACCGCTTTGTCCGGTATGGGTGGAAATCTAGCTCTCGACCGAGACCAGGTCGTCGGCGTGTACGACGGGACGCTGCAACTCCGGTGACAGGTCGGAGCTGGACTTGCCGAGCATTCCGGTCAGCTCGGAGGCGTCGTACGCGGCGACGCCACGAGCGACGACGACACCGTCGGGATCGCGCAGCGCCACGACATCGCCTCCGTAGAAGCGCCCGGAGATTCCGGTGATTCCCGCAGACAACAACGAGCGCCGACCACCGACCACTGCGGTGACCGCACCCGCGTCCAGATACAGATCGCCCTGTACATCGGCGGCGTGGCGAACCCAGAATCGTCGTGAGGACAGCCGTATCGGTCGACCGGCGAAGGCCGTTCCGACTTGCGCCGTCGTCAACGCGACGTCGATGTCCGCGGCCGCTGCGAGCAGGACCGGGACACCGGCGTCCGCAGCCAGGCGCGCAGCGGACAGTTTGGACGCCATTCCGCCGGTTCCGAGGGCTCCCCCGGCCCCGGCGACGACTCCGTCGAGGTCTTCCGGGCTGTTCACCTCGGGAACGAGCACGGCGTCACCCTTGCGCGGATCACCGTCGTAGAGACCGTCGACGTCGGACAGAAGTACCAGGGCCTCGGCCCCCGCGAGGTGCGCGACGAGCGCGGCCAGTCGATCGTTGTCACCGAAGCGGATCTCGGCGGTGGCCACCGTGTCGTTCTCGTTGACCACGGCGACCGCGCCGAGGGACCGCAACCGGTCGAGGGTGCGTTGCGCATTGCGATGATTGGTGCGACGAGCGATGTCCTCGGCCGTGAGGAGCACCTGTCCGACGGTGCGTCCGTACCGTGCGAACGACGTCCCCCACGCGTGTGCAAGTGCGAGCTGCCCGACGCTGGCGGCAGCCTGTTTCGTCGCCAGATCCCGTGGCCGCTTGGTCAGTCCCAATGGGGCGATACCAGCGCCGATAGCCCCGGAGGACACCACGATCACGTCGGTACCTGCCCGCATCCTGGCCTCGACGGCATCGGCAAGAAGATCGAGGCGTCCGACGTCGAGACCACCGACGAGTGAGGTCAACGCAGAGGAGCCGATCTTGACCACGATCCGCTTGGCATCGGCGATGGTCGACCTGGTCGCCGATACCCCTACTGAAGAATCGGATTCAGCAGTCACGTCCACTCACTCTTCGGTGTCGAGTCCACGGCGGACTCGACGAGCATGCTTGCGTTCCTCTGCACCGATGCGCTCGACCTGATCGAGTCGAATGTCGGTGCCGCGTCCCGTACGGGTGATCTCCACGCCGGCGGTCGTCTGTGGCTCCCAGTCGAACGACACGTCGCCGATGGTCACGGATGCGCCCGGCTGAGCTCCCAGCTTGATGAGAGCGTCCTCGACGCCGAGGCGCGCCAGACGGTCCGCGAGGTAACCGACCGCTTCGTCGTTGCTGAACTGTGTCTGGCGCACCCACCGTTCCGGCCTGGTGCCCAACACCACGAATCCGCCCGGCACATCGGGATCCTTGATGACCTGGAAGCCCTCTTCGTTGCGTGCAACGGGCCGCAGGACAGGTCGACGCGGTTCTGCCGGCGGGTGGGCGACGCGGTAGTCCTCGACCATCTTGCCGAGGGCGTAGATCAGCGGCTTCAGGCCTTCGTGACTCACAGCGGAGATCGTGAAGACCGGCCAACCGCGAGCTTCGAACTCGGGCGTGACCATCTCGGCCAACTCGGCAGCTTCGGGGATGTCCGCCTTGTTGAGTACGACGATCCGCGGACGGTCGGCGAGGTCACCCAGGCTTGCATCACCCAGCATCGCAGGCTTGTAGGCTGCGAGCTCGGCTTCGAGCGCGTCGACGTCGGAGACCGGGTCGCGGCCCGGATCCAGTGTGGCGCAGTCGACTACGTGAGCCAGGACCGCAGTTCGTTCGAGGTGCCGCAGAAAGTCGAGACCGAGTCCTTTGCCTTGGCTCGCACCGGGAATCAGGCCCGGGACGTCGGCCACGGTGTACGTCGTATCGCCGCTGGAGACGACGCCCAGGTTCGGCACAAGCGTGGTGAACGGGTAATCCGCGATCTTCGGCTTGGCGGCAGACAACACCGACACCAACGAAGACTTGCCTGCGGACGGGAATCCGACGAGACCGATATCGGCAACAGACTTGAGTTCGAGCACCAAATCGCGCTCGATGCCCTCCTCGCCGAGCAAGGCGAATCCAGGCGCACGACGAGCCTTCGACGCCAGCGCTGCGTTGCCCAGTCCGCCACGACCTCCTGGTGCAGCGTCGAACCGGGTGCCCTCGCCGATCATGTCCGCGAGGATGCGTCCGTCCTTGTCCAGGACGACCGTGCCGTCAGGGACCTTGAGGATCAGATCCTCACCGTTGGCCCCCTCCCGGTTCCCGCCCATTCCCTGGGTTCCGTTGCTCGCCTTGGCATGCGAATGGAAGTGGAAATCGAGAAGCGTGTGGACGCTGCTGTCGACGACGAACACGACGCCGCCGCCCTGACCGCCGTTGCCTCCGTCGGGGCCGCCGAGCGGTTTGAACTTCTCGCGATGAACCGAAGAGCAGCCGTTGCCGCCTTTACCGGCACTGACATGCAGTACCACGCGGTCGATGAATCGTGACATAGCTGCCTTCGATCCTTCCTCGGTCGTTCTTACCGACCGAAATGTTCGATGCCCTAGGAAAGACGATAAGGGCGGACCCGGGTTGAATGACCCTGGTCCGCCCTTGTCGACTGGCTTGGGCGCGTCGTCTCGTGGTCGGACTTCTCCGGCCTCTGATCGACGCAGATGATGCAGTGTAGGACTAGACCTCGACTGCGACCGGAACGATGTTCACGGTCTTGCGTCCACGCTTGGCGCCGAACTCGACTGCTCCTGCAGAGAGAGCGAACAGCGTGTCGTCGCCGCCACGGCCGACGTTGACGCCGGGGTGGAAGTGAGTGCCGCGCTGACGAACCAGGATCTCGCCTGCGCTGACCGTCTGGCCGCCGAAACGCTTCACGCCGAGGCGCTGAGCATTTGAGTCGCGACCGTTACGGGAGCTTGATGCACCCTTCTTATGTGCCATGTGCGTACCCTCCTCGGGTAAGAAGAACGCCAGCTCCGCGAGCAAAACCGGCTGTGAGAGAACTGCTACTTGATACCGGTGACCTTGAGGACAGTCAGCTTCTGCCTGTGTCCCTGACGCTTGTGGTAGCCGGTCTTGTTCTTGAACTTGTGGATGCGGATCTTCGGGCCCTTGGTGTGCTCGACGATCTCACCGGCGACCGAGATCTTCGCCAGCTTGTCTGCATCTGTGGTCAGGTCGGATCCATCAACGACGAGGACCGGAGCAAGCGAGACAGCAGTGCCGGGCGCTCCCTCGATCTTCTCGACCTTGACGAGGTCACCAACAGCGACCTTGTACTGCTTTCCGCCGGTCTTGACGATCGCGTACGTTGCCATCGGAGGGCTACCCCTTGCTTCTTCGAACTTGCTCGCGCTGCCCACGGCAACACGACTGGTCTGATCTTGCATTGTTTCTTGCTACCGGGTGTGAACGTCTGCGCACTCGAACAAGACCGCGAACGGACTCGAGGCATAGCAGAACACTGTCACCGGGAGCGACTTATCAAGGTTACGGCAGACGGGCGGCCATGGTCAAACCGCCCGTCTCCGAACCCCTACGCGTCGACCGGAGGGCCTGCCGGTCGTGCTGCGGCACGACGTCGGCGAGGCTTGGCCACTGGCGCCTCTTGGACAGCCTCAGCACTGTCCACCTGCGTGAATGCTGGAGCAGTCACCGGCGTCGGCGCCGACTCGTCGGCGTCCGTGCCGGCTTCCGAGGTGGCCGGAACCACGAACACGGTTCCGGCATCGGGCGCTTCTGCTGCGGGCGCCGCCGCCTTCCTTGCTACACGCCTACCGCGTCTCGCCTTCACGACGGGCTCAGGGGGATCTTCCGACGCTGCAGAACCTGACACCGCATCGGACCTCGTGGAGTCGGGTGGCGTGGAGTCGGGTGGCGTGGAGTCCTGAGGCGCGTCGCCTACCGGGTTCGCAGGAACCTCTGTAGCAGCATCCGTAGGGGCGTCCACAACGACATCCACAGGAACCTCCACCGCGGCTTCCACCGCGGCAGCTGCAGGGGTCGCCGCAGCAGGCCTGGAGGCCTTACGACGCCCACTCCTACCTCCGCGACGGGCCGGAACCTCGCTCGACTCGGTTGCAGACGCCGTGTCGGCAGGTGCAGAGGACGAGTCGGTCGAGTTCTGCTCGTGTGAGTCCTGCGGGCTGTTGCCCTGAGCAGCAGCAACCTCCGACGCACCGATGATCCGCGGAGTCGACTGCGTCGCGGCGTCGGCACCGTTGTCGACTGCACCGTTATCGATGACACCGTTGTCGATGACATCGTTGTCGATGACATCGGCAGGCGTGACATCGGCGACGACGTCGTCGTGATGGGCGGCCATCGCGAGAGCAACCGGATGCGCACGCTTGATCGACGGATCAACCGTGGGTTCGGAGTGCTCGGAGGCGCCCGCACTTACGCCCGAAACGGCGTTGTCGGACTTGTCGCGACCACGTCGCTTCCGTGGGGTGCTGGAGTCTCCCCGCGACGAGTTGGACTTGGATCCGTCGTCCGGCTTGGTCTCGACCGGGAACGGATGGACGATGATTCCTCGGCCCTGGCAGTGCTCACAGTTCGTCGAGAACGCTTCCACCAGGCCAGTTCCCAGCTTCTTACGTGTCATCTGGACCAGCCCGAGCGACGTCACCTCCGACACCTGATGACGCGTCCGATCGCGCCCCAGCGCTTCGGTCAGCCGGCGGAGCACGAGGTCACGGTTCTGCTCTAGAACCATGTCGATGAAGTCGACGACGATCATTCCGCCGATGTCACGCAAGCGCATCTGCCGAACGACCTCTTCGGCAGCTTCGAGGTTGTTGCGGGTGACCGTCTCTTCGAGGTTCCCGCCTGCGCCGGTGAACTTGCCGGTGTTGACGTCGACGACGGTCATCGCCTCGGTGCGATCGATGACGAGGGTCCCGCCCGACGGCAGCCAGACCTTTCGGTCCAGTGCCTTCGCCAGTTGCTCGTCGATCCGATGCGCCTCGAAGACATCCGGCTGGCCGGGCTCCACGACGTGGCGCTGAAGCTTCGGCAGCATGTCTGCGGCAACGGTTTCGATGTAGTTCGACGTGGTCGTCCAGGCTTTCTCGCCCTCGATGACCAGCTTGACGAAGTCCTCGTTGAACAGGTCACGGATGACCTTGACGAGAAGATCGGGCTCTTCGTACAGAGTCTGTGGCTGGCTGCCCTTGCTCGACTCTGCCTTGGCCGATGCCTCTTCGATCGTCGCCCACTGTGCTTGCAGCCGAGTGACGTCGCGTGCGAGTTCCTCCTCGCTGACCCCCTCGGCGGCGGTGCGAATGATGACCCCGGCCTCCGCAGGCACGATCTCGCGCAGAATTTCCTTGAGGCGCTTGCGTTCGGTGTCGGGGAGCTTGCGGCTGATGCCCGTCGAGCTGCCGCCGGGGACGTAGACGAGGTAGCGACCGGCCAGCGAGAGCTGGGTCGTCAAGCGGGCGCCCTTGTGCCCGACAGGATCCTTGCTCACCTGCACCAGAACTTGGTCACCCGGCTTGAGCGCCTGCTCGATCTTGCGCGAGTTACCGCCCAGACCTGCGGCGTCCCAGTTGACTTCACCGGCGTACAGCACGCCGTTACGACCGCGTCCGATGTCGATGAACGCCGCTTCCATGCTCGGCAGCACATTCTGCACACGTCCGAGGTACACGTTGCCGACCATGGAGGCCGACGCGCTGCTCGTGACGAAGTGCTCGACGAGAACTCCGTCTTCCAGGACAGCTACCTGGGTGGTATCGCCACCGTGGTCAGGGAACGACTTCTCGCGGACGACCATTACCCGGTCGACGGATTCACGACGAGCCAGGAACTCCGACTCGGTCAGGATCGGCGGTCGACGGCGACCGGCATCTCGCCCGTCGCGGCGACGCTGACGCTTCGCTTCCAGACGGGTCGACCCGCTGATTCCCTGAACCTCGTCTTTGGTACGTGGCTTGTTGCGGGGCTCCCGCTCGTGGACCACCGTGTTCGGCGGATCGTCCTCGGACGACGCAGCGTCGGATGAGGTCTCTCCAGAACTGCGACGACGACGCCGACGACGACGGCGACGGCTCGACCCGTCCGATTCGTCCTGGTCGTCGTCGGTATCGTCCGCGGACGCGTCCGCCGTGGAATCCTCGGCGTCCGTCTCGGCGGGCGGAGTCGACTCGTCCTCGCCCGATGAGTCGGCCGCTTTGGCT
Organism: Rhodococcus sp. FG69; assembly: GCF_057808915.1. NCBI lineage: Bacteria > Bacillati > Actinomycetota > Actinomycetes > Mycobacteriales > Nocardiaceae > Rhodococcus > Rhodococcus sp. FG69. Next base: position 117,270 of record NZ_JBMDIX010000002.1, read on the forward strand.
CCCCCGCGCGATCGACTGCGCCGACGCGAGCGGCGTTCGCCACTGGGCTTGTCCTCGCTACTGGACTCCGAATCGGTCGACGAATCCTCGTCGGCCGATGCTTCTTCATCCGACACCGGGGCTGCGTTTTCGGCGGACGAATCCTGGCCGTCGGAACTTGATTGGCTCTCGTCGTCGTTGTCGCCGTCCTCGGAGGTTCCATCGCTCGACTGGTCGCCGCGACCGCGACCGCGGCCACGTCGTCCTCGCCTGCGACGTCGAGGCTGTGACTGGTCGTCGTCCCCGTCGTCGTCGTGACCAGAGGAATCCGACTCGGCATCGCCGTCGTCGGTACCGGCGGGCTCGTTATCGGCACCGGTCTTCTTGTTCGCGTCGCTGGAGTCGGTCGCGCCACTGCTTCCAGCGTCGGGCGCAGCGGTGACGGTCAGGTCCGGAGCAACGCCTTCGGACTCGGCCGTTGCGCTCCCTGTCGGCTCGGACGCAGCGTCGGTCGCGCTGGTGTCGACCGCCGGGCCCGCCGCCTTCTTGCTGCGCCGACGTGCACGCGGAGCCTCGACGACAGCTTCGGGCTGCAGGAACAACGGGCCGGTGAATGCGGGTCGGTCACCGGGCGCACGCTCGGTGGTCACAGCGACGTCTTCGGTGGAAAACAACCCGGTCGGCTCGGCCACCGCCGGCTTGGATACTGCCGGCTTGGATACTGCCGGCTTGGATACTGCCGGCTTGGATTCTGCTGGCTTGTCGACAGCAGGTTCCTCGACGGCAGGCGGATCGGCTAGGACCGGTCCGGCAGCAGAGTCTTCGGGCGCCGTGAAGGCCGAGTGCACGGTCTCGGCGACGTCGCGGTTGAGGCTGGATTGTGCGCTGCGCGCTTCGATGCCGAGGTCGACGAGCTTGGCGAGCACCTGCTTACTGGTGACACCGATGATCTTTGCCAATGCGTGCACACGCAGGCGGTCGGGGAACGACGGAGTTGCCCCGGCGGACGCATCAGCGCCACCTGCAGAACTTCCCGTGTTCGAATTCTGTACATCTTCGGGCGGGGCTTGATCGGCCACGTATGTCTCCTCGGGCCCCCGGGCGCGTCCACCTACTGGGTGTGACGCGGCCACGCGAGGGCAATCCTTGTGTCCTGACGAAAGGTTTGACGTCAGTGTCGTCTGGTCTTGCTCCGCACCTGGTGCACTGTCCACGGCAAGTGGCCGGTGCGCCGAGCACGGTGCCTGGCTGGATGGCTTTTCAAGTCCTTCGAGTACGAGCGCCTGATCATCAAGCATGCCTGAGGCGGTGAGGGTGTCCCCTCGCCGTCGGCAGCGATGACGGGCATCGCACTGTCCGTCAGTCATCCGGTTGCTGTCACGAGAACGCCACTGTCGTGGCGTTCGATCGTCCTGCTGGTGTAGAAGTCCTGCGTATCTAGAGGTACTGGGCTGAATTTACTGCTGAAGCGTGTCCTTCGGTGGAACCAAACTGTGAAGCAACCTTCACGAGTATCCCACACCGGAGTGGTGGTCCCGCCATACCGCCGAAGAATGCACTATCGGCGGCGTGGCGGGCTGTGTCGTCCGAGGATCAGGACAAGCCGGGGAACCAGAGCGAGATCTCGCGTTCCGCAGACTCGACCGAGTCGGATCCGTGCACGAGGTTCTGCTGCCCGTCGAGCGCGAGGTCGGCGCGGATCGTGCCCGGCACTGCTTTCCCTACCGGATCGGTACCGCCCGCGATCTGCCGGAACGCCGCGATGGCACGCGGGCCTTCCAGCACCGCCGCTACGACCGGACCCGAGGTGATGAACTCGAGCAGGTCAGGGAAGAACGGCTTGCTCTCGTGTTCGGCGTAGTGGGCACTGGCCAATTCGCGCGGAACGGACTTGAGCTCGAGTGCTGCGATGCTCAGTCCCTTCTTCTCGATGCGGCCAAGGATTTCTCCCACGTAGCGGCGGGCAACTCCGTCGGGCTTGATAAGTACAAGGGTGCGCTCAGTCACGACAACAGACAGTAGTGGACGGTCGGTAAGCGTCGCTCGTCAGTATCACTCTCGCTGGCCATCACTCTCGCTGGCCATCACTCTCGCTGTCCGTACAGCTGGCCACGCTCGATCCGACGGGTGATGTCCCGGCGCAAGTAGAGAAGGTACAGCCACACGGCCCCGAAGATCAGCCCGACAATTCCGATCGACAGGTGGATGAACACCCCGAGCAACACGAGCACCTGAAGTGCGAGATTGATCTGCATGCCTTGCCTGCGGCGCTGCATACCGCTGGCCAGGACCATCAACACAGCAAGCCCGACGATGTAGAGCGTGGAGAACCAGCTCAGGCCGCCACCGACCGTCGCCACGACCGGCAACGCCAGCAACACGACGATCATCTCGAGGATGAGGGTGCCCGCGCAGACACCCCGAAATCCCTTCCACGGATCGTTGGTGGGGGGTTTGAACCTGGGCGCGTCGGTATCCGAGCCGTCCTGACTCATACGGGTTCCTTTCCGAACAGACTTCTCGCAGCACCGGCCGTCACGACCGAGCCGGTCACGATCACTCCAGCACCCGATACAGCCTCGCCGGGATCCCCCACTTCTTCGGCCAGCCCGATGGCCGTCTCCACGGCATCGGCGAGCGTCGGAGACACAACGACACGTTCGTCGCCGAACTTGGCCACCGCGATGTTCGCCAGCTCTTCGACATCCATGGCTCGCGGTGATCCGTTGTGCGTGACCACGATCTCGTCGAACACCGGTTCGAGGAGGGTGAGCATGGCATCGACGTCCTTGTCACCCATGACACTGACGACGCCGACAAGCTTGCGAAAGTCGAACTCCGCAGCCAGGGTTGCGGCGAGTGCTCGCGCCCCGTGAGGATTGTGGGCCGCGTCGACGAACACCGTCGGCGCGTTGCGGACCCGTTCCAATCGTCCAGGATTGACGATGGATGCGAAAGCTGCCTGCACGATCTCCACATCGAGTTGCCTGTCTGCGCCGGCACCGAAGAACGCTTCGACAGCAGCGAGCGCCAGGGACGCATTGTGCGCCTGGTGCTCACCGTGCAGCGGCAGAAAGATGTCGGTATAGACACCGCCGAGACCCTGCAGTTCCAGTTGCTGGCCGCCCACCGCGATTCTGCGGGCGAGCACCCGGAACTCCGATCCCTGCCGAGCGACTGCAGCATCGGCCTCGACGGCAGCGCGAAGGAGCACCTCGGCGACCTCAGGCTTCTGCTCGGCGATGATCGCGACGGTGTCGCGGGGCACCAGTCGTTCGGGAGCCTTCTTGATGATCCCGGCTTTCTCCGCCGCGATGCCGGCGAGATCCGAGCCGAGAAACTCGACGTGGTCGACGTCGATCGGAGTGATCACCGCGACTTCGCCGTCGACCACGTTGGTCGCGTCCCAACGTCCGCCCAATCCGACCTCGACGACGGCCACCTCGACGGGAGCCTCGGCGAACGCCGCGAAGGCCATCGCCGTGGTCACCTCGAACTTGCTCATCCTCGGTCCGCCCGCGGCCTCGGACTTCGCATCGATCATGTCTACGAACGGGGCGATCTCGTTGTACGTGTCGACGTAGAGCCGAGGAGAAATCGGTGTGCCGTCGATACTGATGCGTTCGGTCGCCAGCTGGAGGTGCGGACTCGTCGTTCGACCCGTCCGACGGTGGAAGTGCGTCAGCAAGGCATCGATCATGCGTGTCACGGAAGTCTTGCCGTTGGTACCTGCGACGTGAATCGACGGATACGCCTTCTGCGGCGAACCGAGCAGGTCCATCAATGCTGCGATCCGCGAGATGCTCGGCTCGATCTTCGTCTCGGGCCAACGCTTGTCGAGTTCCGCTTCGACGAGCGCCATCTCGGCGAGGTCGACCGGGCCCGGATCGACGCTCGGTGTGTCGAATTCGCTCACGACTGTCCCATCGCTTCGAGACGGGCTTGAATGCGCGCGATCTCCTCGGTGGCGATCTGCTGGCGAGAACGGATCTTGTCGACGACGGCATCCGGCGCCTTGGCGAGGAACGCCTCGTTTCCGAGCTTGCCGGTCGTCTGGGCGAGCTCCTTCTCCGCCGCCGCGAGATCCTTGACCAGCCTTGCCCGTTCGGCGACGAGATCGACCGTTCCCGAGGTGTCGAGTTCCACCGTCACGGTTGCCTGCGACAGACGGACTTCGACCGACGCCGTTGCATTGAAATCGTCAGCGGGTTCGGTGAGTTTCGCGAGCGCACGGGTTGCGGGAACCTGTGCGAGGAGGTCGGCCGCCTCGATCCCGATGAGCGCGGCGGCGACCTTCTGCGACGGTTTGAGTCCCTGGTCGCTACGGAACCGGCGGATCTCCGTGATGAGCTTCTGCATGTCGGAAACGCGTTGTGCGGCAATCGCATCAGCTTCGATCTCGGATGCGGTCGGCCAGGATGCGACCACGATGGACTCTCCCCCGGTCAACACCTTCCACAGCGTTTCGGTGACGAAAGGAATGACCGGATGCAGCAGCCGCAGCAGTGCGTCGAGCACGTTTCCGAGCACCGCCCGAGTCGATGCCGCCTGCCCCTCGTCCGAGAACTGCACCTTCGCGATTTCGAGGTACCAGTCGCACACCTCGTCCCAAGCGAAGTGATAGAGGGCCTCGCATGCCTTGCTGAACTCGTATCGCTCGAAAGCAGTATCGACCTCTGCCCGAACGTGTTCGAGACGATCAAGTATCCACCGGTCGGCGTCGGTCAGCTCCTCGCGCGCCGGAAGCTGCGCCGGCGCAGCGCCGTTCATGAGCGCAAACTTCGTCGCGTTGAACAGCTTGTTGGCGAAGTTGCGGGAGGACTGCGCATGATCCTCGCCGACCGACAGGTCCGCTCCGGGATTGGCTCCGCGGGCGAGGGTGAATCGCAGCGCGTCCGCACCGAAGCGGTCCACCCAGTCCAGTGGATCGATGCCGTTGCCGCGTGACTTGGACATCTTCTTGCCGTGCTGATCTCGGACGAGGCCGTGCAAGAAGATGTCTGTGAACGGAACCTGACCGCCCCTCTCCCCGGCGGTGACCGACGCGTCGGAGGACACGTAGGTACCGAACATCATCATCCGAGCCACCCAGAAGAACAGGATGTCGTATCCGGTGACGAGAACCGACGTCGGATAGAACTTCGCGAGGTCGTCGGTGGCGTGCGGCCATCCCATCGTCGAGAATGGCCACAGACCGGACGAGAACCACGTATCGAGGACGTCTGGGTCCTGTTCCCACCCTTCCGGAGCAGTCTCGTCCGGGCCGAGGCAGACGGTTTCACCGTCGGGTCCGTACCAGATCGGAATGCGGTGTCCCCACCACAGCTGGCGTGAGATGCACCAATCGTGCATGTTGTCGACCCAGGCGAACCAACGCGGTTCCTGACTTGCCGGGTGAATGACTGTGTCGCCGTTGCGAACCGCGTCGCCCGCGGCCTTGGCCAGACCGTCGACCTTGACCCACCACTGCAGCGAGAGTCTGGGTTCGATCGACTCACCGCTTCGCTCGGAGTGGCCGACACTGTGCAGGTACGGACGCTTCTCCGCCACGACCCGGCCCTGCTCGGCGAGAGCTTCGCGGACCTTCACGCGAGCCTCGAAGCGATCGAGACCGTCGAATTCGGTTCCGGTGTCGGCGATTCGGCCGGCCTTGTCCATGATCGTCGGCATCGGCAGGTTGTGCCGCACGCCCATCTCGAAGTCGTTCGGATCGTGCGCAGGGGTGATCTTGACTGCGCCGGTACCGAACTCGGGGTCGACGTAGTCGTCGGCGATGATCGGGATCTGTCTGCCTGTGAACGGGTGCGCGAGGGTCGTGCCGACGAGATGGCGGTATCGCTCGTCATCCGGGTGCACCGCCACGGCCGTGTCGCCGAGCATGGTCTCCACTCGAGTGGTGGCGACGATGACGTGCGGCTCGTCGTCGTTCAGCGATCCGTAGCGAAGCGAGACGAGCTCGCCTTCGACGTCCTCGAACTTGACTTCGATGTCGGAGATCGCCGTCTGCAACACCGGGGACCAGTTGACGAGCCGCTCGGCCCGGTAGATGAGACCGTCGTCGTACATCCGTTTGAACATGGTCTGCACGGCCTGGGACAATCCGTCGTCCATGGTGAAGCGCTCGCGGTTCCAGTCGACACCGTCACCGATGCGACGCATCTGGCCCAGAATCGTTCCACCCGACTCGTGCTTCCAATCCCAGACCTTGTCGATGAACAGTTCGCGGCCGAAGTCCTCTTTGGTCTTGCCGTCCACCGCGAGCTGCTTCTCGACGATGGTCTGCGTCGCGATGCCCGCGTGATCCATTCCGGGAAGCCAGAGCACCTCGAAGCCGAGCATCCTCTTACGGCGGCTCAGCGCATCCATCAAGGTGTGGTCGAGCGCGTGGCCCATATGCAAACTGCCCGTGACGTTGGGGGGCGGCAGGACGATCGAGTAGGCAGGCTTGGTGCTGGCGGGATCGGCCTCGAAGTAGCCGGCGTCGACCCAGCCCTGATACAGCTTCGCCTCTACCTCGCTGGGGTCCCAGCTCTTGGGTAAGCGGTCTGCTGGGTTGGCTGGGGTCTCTGGCGCTGAACTGGTCACCGGTCGATTCTAGTGGTCGCGTCCGACCGCTCCGACACGCCCTTTTCACCGCCGACTCAGCCCAGCGCCTCCGGCAATGCCACGGGCTCGCCCAGAACGTGTTCGGCCAGGAACGAAAACACGACTTCGTACCAGATCTTCGCGTGCTGCGGCGTCAGCACCCAGTGGTTCTCGGTGGGGAAGTAGAGCAGACGATGGTCGGTCCTACCCTCGTCGTCGGCGGGGATACCCGACTCGCTGAGCAGTTCGTACCAGAGCCGAAGACCCTCACCGACAGGAACTCGATAGTCCTTGTCACCATGGATGACGAGCATCGGAGTGGTGATATCCGCGACATAGAGGTGCGGCGAATTCTCGACGGCCATTTCCGGCGACATTTCTCGGCCCCAGTAGTACGCCACGTCCGTGGTCGGCCCGAACTGATCGAGTGCCCACAGACCGGCATGGGTGACGATCGCGTCGAATCTGTCGGTGTGCCCGGCGATCCAATTGGCCATGTACCCGCCGAACGAGCCCCCCATGGCCGCGGTCTTCGTCGCATCGATCTCCGGCAGTTCGACGGCTGCGTCGGTGATCGCCATCAGGTCGGTGAACGGCTCCTTGCCCCATCTCCCCCAGCCTCGTTGTACGAAGTCCTGGCCGTATCCGGTGGACAACGCGGGGTCAGGCAGCAACACCGCATACCCCTTCGCGACGAGCAGCCAGGGGTTCCACCGCCACGACCAGGTATTCCACGATGCCAACGGACCGCCGTGCACCCAGAGAATCAGTGGCGCCTTCGCTGCATCGCCTGCACCGGCCGGAAGCGCGAGCCATGCCCGGATCCGTCCTCCGTCTGCAGCGGAAGCCTCGATCTCGGTGAGAGTTCCCGGCAGTTCCGGACGCTCGCCGGCGAGGCGAAGTCGGCGGACGCTTCCCGTGGACAGGTCGATGCGCACCGGATGCGGCGGCTGCAGGTACGACGCCTCGAGCGCGAAGATCGAGCCGTCGGCGCAGGCGTGGACGTGGGTGTACGCGGCATCGGTGTCGGTGACGCGTGTGGGTACACCGTCGCGCACGAGGAATATCGGGGCGCGGCCGTTCTCGTCGGCTACGACGAGTACTCCGCTGCCGTCGGCCAGCCAGACCGGATTCGTGGGCCACCGGTCCCATCCGGGAGCGGCGTCGACGACCGAACCGGTGGCGATGTCGAGTTGCTGCAGTGTCATGCGCAGCGCCTGCTCCGGAGTGGACAGTGTCTCCCTGACGAACGCGACGCGACGGCCGTCGGGTGAGATCGCGGGCGATCCGAGGTCGGCACCGTCGTCGTCGACCAGCACGGTCTGCTCACCGGTGGCGACGTCGATCCTGACCAGCACAGTCCTGGACGTAGCGAGCGCACCGGGCACCGTCCAGGTGGACACTACGAACGTGCCGTCGGAACTGATGTCGTACGACGCCTCCCGCAGCGCACCCCCGGCGTCGGCCGTGATTCGGCGGACCGCATCGGTTTCGGTCGGATCGGCAGCGGCAGCGAACACGTCGGCGGCAAACAGATGCGGAGAGGCGGGACCGAGGTCGTGGTCCCAGTACCGAATCGGGTAGCCCGAGTGCAGAATCGCCGAGACCTTACCGTCCTTGCGCAGCAGTCGGATTCGGTTGTCGTCGTCCTCCGTGTCGGCGGACGGGTGGACGTCGGACACGGCCACGAACGTGCGCGCGTGCGCGGCCGCTCGAATTCCGGAGAAGCCGGCCCCGCGCGAGACGAGGACGCGCGCCTCTCCGCCGTTCCTCGACAGCGACCAGACTGCACTGGACTCGTCGTCGCCGGATGCACGCCGCAGGAAGAGCAGATCGCCCGTCGAGTCGAATGCGGGGCCGCTCGCCCCGCCCTCGTCGAAGGTGAGCCGGCGCGCCGAATCGACGCCTGCCACATCGATGTCCCACAATGCGGCGACGTACTTCGTTCCGTCGGAGTTCGACTCGGCGATCGCAACGACCGCCCTCGAGCCGTCCTCCGACACAGCGAAATCGTCCACCCGCGGCAAGGACACATACCTGTCGAGGTCGTCGAAAATCCCTGTTGGCTTCTCTGACACTGGCGTTGCTCCTGGGATGAGAAGAGTCCGACGTTCGCTGTCGCGAATGCTACGGCGGACCGGCTCTCCTCGGTCAGCTCGGCCCGAGGTCTTCCCGCAACTGCACCAACGTGCGCGCCAGAATCCGGGACACGTGCATTTGCGAGATGCCCATCCGGTCGGCGATCTGCGTCTGTGTCATCGACCCGAAGAACCGCAGAATCACGATCTGACGTTCACGCTCCGGCAGCTTCTCGAGCGCAGGGCGAACGGTCAGGTAGCTCTCCATCTTCTCGAGCTCCGGATCGTCCGCGCCGAGGGTATCCATCAGCGGGAGTCGGTCGTCACTGACCACCGAATCGACCGACACGGTCTGATAGGCGCTCCGCGCGAGCAACGCCTGCGAGGCTTCCTTGACGTCGATGTCGAGCTCGGCCGCGATTTCGCTGGCCGTCGGTGCACGACCGAGCTTCTGCGACAGCGTCCCCACGGCGCCGGATATCATCGAGTTCAGCTCTTTCATCCGTCGCGGCACCCGCACCGACCATCCGGCGTCTCGGAAGTAGCGTCGCGCCTCACCCATGATCGTGGGTACGGCGAACGACACGAAGTCCGATCCGCGCTCGATGTCGAAGCGATCGACGGCATTGACGAGGCCTAGTCTCGCTACCTGCAGAAGATCTTCGTGCGCTTCACCGCGGCCCCCGAACCGCCGGGCAATGTGTTCGGCGAGCGGCAGACAACGAGTGATGATGCGATCCCGCAACACCTGTCGCTGCGGTGAACCGACCTCCAATGCCTGCATCTGCTGGATGAGGGGTACAACTTCGCTGTAGTCGTCCGATTGACGCCGCGTTGGTTTTTCGTACGGCACGGGCACTAGACGTTGCTCCTCCGCTTGACCGCGTCGACTACCACGGCCGATCCGCCGTCGACCGACGATGCACTCAGTGAGATCGAGTCGGTCAACGTGTTCAACACGTGCCATCCGAAGCTGTCCGACTTCGGAACGCGACCAGTCTGTACCACCGATGTCGTGGTGATCCGCATACCTGCGTCACCGACGACGAACGAACAGCTCAGCTCGGCGCCCTCGACCGCGCCTGCGATCAACTCCGAGCACACCTCGTCCACCACGAGCTTGATGTCTGCAATGTCGTCGAGCGTGAAGTCCCCCAGTACTGCGAGTGTCTCTGCTACCGCGCGCACTACCGGCAACTGATCGGCGTCCGCGACCACTCGCAGCTCGACCGGTGCGCCGGAATTTCTTTCCAGCTCTTCGATCTTGCCAACGCCAGTCATTCGCGCTCCCTATCCGTTGTCTCGACTTTCCTCGTGGTTCACGCGTTCGTGCACCACACTGCACTCAAAATTTCAGGTCCGGTAGCTAGTGAGCCACCATGACCGCGATCAGACTACCCGGGGCCGTCGAAGTTCAATCCCAGCTGTCACCAGCGGTAAGCCGCTCGCGCTACTTGTCGGCCGGGCCTGCCTTCGCCGCCCGTAACTCCTGCAAGTGACGTGAGCGAGCGCGCCTGGCACGATCACTGGAGTGACCTACACTTCGCAACTGCGCGAGCTTGCTGGAAAATGTGGCGTGTCGACGTCGTACCGCGGATGGGACCACACCGAACACGAAGTGTCCGATTCGACGCTTCACCACATTCTCGCCGCCCGCGGGATCGGCGCCGACACCGAGGACGACGTCGCCGCCTCGCTACGCGATCTCGACGAAGCGCCGTGGCGACGTACGCTACCACCGGTCGTCGTCATCGTCCAAGGTGAGACTCATCGAGTGGAAGTCCATGTCCCGCATGGCGATCCCGTGTCGGTTCATGTCACGACGGAGCTCGGGGAGCATGTCCCGCTCACACAGATTCAGGTGTGGGTCGATCCTCGCGAGATCGACGGAGCCCTGGTAGGGCGCGCGACGTTCGGTCTGCCCGCCGATCTGCCGACTGGTTGGCACACCGTGACTGCGGACAGCGAGATCGACTCCGCACATCGGACTCGCGCTCAATGCCCCCTCGTCGTCACGCCGAGGCGCCTGTCCGCCAACGATGCACTGCTCGGCGAGCAGCGGAGCGGTCTCGCGGCGCAGCTGTACTCGATCCGATCGGACAGATCGTGGGGAGTCGGTGACTACGCCGACCTCGCCGACCTGTCCACGATCGCAGGCGGAACCCACGGGTTCGACTACGTCCTCGTCAATCCGCTTCACGCTCAGCGTCCCGAACCCCCGGTCGAGGCATCGCCGTACCTGCCGACGACGAGACGGTTTTTCGATCCGATGTACATCAGGGTCGAGGACATACCGGAGACCGCGTACCTGCCCCGTGACCAGTACGCCAAGGTGCGCGAGTCCGCGCGCCGCTTCTCGAAGGCGAACAAGCGCACGAGAAAGATCGATCGAGACCCGTCGTTTCGCGCCAAACTTCGCGCACTGTCGAGGATTCACCGCGTCACGTTGTCTGCCACCAGGCAAGCAGAATTCGACGCCTTCTGCGAACGGGAAGGACACGGGCTCGACGATTTCGCCCTGTGGTGCGCTCTCGCCGAGAAGTTCGGCCCCGAAGACAAGATCTGGCAAGCAGAAGCAGCGCATCCCGGCACCGACTTCGCCACTGAGTTTCGCTCGACCGCTGCCGATCGGATCGCGTTTCACAAGTGGCTGCAGTGGACCTGCGACCAGCAACTCGAGCGTGCCCAGCTGGCAGCGCGGCGCTCGGGCATGGACATCGGAATCATGCACGATCTCGCAGTCGGTGTGCATCGACACGGCGCCGATGCGTGGACGCTCGGGGACGCGCTCACCGCTGGGGTGACAGTCGGCGCGCCGCCGGACAATTTCAACCAGCAGGGCCAGAATTGGAACCAGCCGCCATGGAATCCGGATCGGTTGCGCGAGTTGGGATACGGACCCTATCGCGACATGCTGCGCACGATTCTGCGGCACGCAGGAGGCGTACGCGTCGACCATATCCTTGGACTGTTCCGGCTGTGGTGGATCCCGCAAGCGGCTCGGACACCGGGCGAGGGCGCCTACGTCGAGTACGACCACGAAGCGCTCATCGGCATCCTGGTGCTCGAGGCCGAGCGGGCCGGAGCTGTCGTGGTGGGAGAAGACCTCGGCGTGTTCGAGCCGCGAGTTCAGGAGTACCTCGGGCAACGCGGCGTGTTCGGAACGTCGATTCTGTGGTTCGAGAACGACGGCGACTCGCCCATTCCGCCCGAGAACTATCGGGAACTGTGCCTGACGTCGGTGACCACCCACGATCTACCACCGACGGTCGGATACCTGCGCGGCGAGCACATCGCGCTGCGGTCGCGCCTCGGATTGCTCGAACGAGATGTGGAAGCCGAAACCGCGCAGGACGCGGCCGGTCGCGAAGCAGTGCTCGACCTCGCGCGGACCCGGGGACTGCTGTCGGCGGACGCGTCGGAGAAGGAAACCGTCGAGGCGCTGTACCGATTGATCGCGCGGAGCCCCTCGAACCTGCTCGGCGTGGCGCTCGTGGATGCAGTGGGCGAGAACCGGATTCAGAATCAGCCGGGAACCGACGAGACCCAGTACCAGAATTGGCGGATACCGTTGGCCGACCACAAGGGTCGAGCGGTGTGGGTCGACGATCTCGTCGATCATCCGCGGATGGTGTCGTTGGTCGAGGCCCTGAACGAGGCGGCCCTGAAAGCGGGATTGTCGCCCGTGAGTGACTAGGTCCGTCGGGCGGGCAGAGATCGCGCGTGGAGGGAGAGGCGCATAATCGAGTCATGGGACGAATCACCGCTCGGCGTCCGGTCGTCAGAATCCGTGGACCACACGAGACGTCTCGACCGGACACCCTCGTCGTCGAGGAACCACTCGAGATCCGAGTGAACGGATCGGCGCTCGCCGTGACGATGCGGACTCCAGGCCACGACGTCGAACTTGCGCACGGGTTCCTGCTCACCGAGGGCGTCATCGGCGGGCGTGAGGACATCTCGGCGGCCAGGTACTGCGACGGCGTCGACGACGCCGGCCAAAATACCTACAACGTCCTCGACGTCACTCTTGCACCTGGAGTGGCGCCGCCGGAGCCGGGCGTCGAACGCAATTTCTATACGACGTCGTCGTGCGGAGTGTGTGGCAAAGGCTCACTCGATGCGGTTCGACTGAAAACTCGGCACTCCCCCGCAGCCGACCAGACCGAGGTCAAAGCCTCGGTGTTGACCACCTTGCCGGGCACACTGCGCGGGTCGCAGAAGGCGTTCGACTCCACCGGCGGGTTGCATGCCGCTGCGCTGTTCGACGCCGACGGCACGATGCTCGTCTCCCGCGAGGATGTCGGACGGCACAATGCCGTGGACAAGGTAGTCGGGTGGGCGACGGGCGACAGTCGAGTTCCGCTCGTCGGCACGGTTCTGATGGTCAGCGGCCGTGCCTCGTTCGAGCTGGCTCAGAAAGCCGTCATGGCCGGCATCCCAATTCTTGCGGCTGTATCGGCACCGTCCTCGCTTGCCGTCGATCTTGCCGAGGAATCAGGATTGACCGTCGTCGGATTCCTGCGCGGCGAGGACATGAATCTGTACTCGCACACGCACAGAATCACACGGTGAGTGTGGCGCCTGTCGCCGCTACTACCTGCTCCACGGTGATGCCGGGTGCGGTCTCGACCAATCTGAGGCCGTGTTCGGTCACGTCCAGAACCGCCATATCGGTGATGATGCGCTGAACACATCCGACACCGGTGAGCGGAAGGGTGCACGACTCCAGGATCTTGGGCTCCCCCTTCTTCGACACGTGTTCCATCATCACGATGACTCGACGCGCACCGTGGACCAAATCCATTGCGCCACCCATCCCTTTGACCATGTGGCCGGGAATCATCCAGTTCGCGAGGTCACCCGTCGCGCTCACCTGCATGGCACCGAGTACGGCGACGTCGACCTGCCCACCGCGGATCATGCCGAACGACTGCGAGGAATCGAAGTACGAGGCGCCGGGCAGAACCGTGATCGTCTCTTTACCTGCGTTGATGACCTCGGGATCGAGCTCGTCCTCGGTCGGGTACGGCCCTACGCCCAACACACCGTTCTCCGAATGAAGAATCACGGTGATATCGGTCGGCAGGTAATTGGGTACGAGAGTCGGCATACCGATACCGAGGTTGACGTATTCACCGTCGCCCAGTTCCAACGCAACCCGCGCAGCCATCTGCTCTCGCGTCAGCTTCGTGATGTTCTCGCTCATGCTCGCACCGTCCGCTGCTCGATTCCTACGGTCACCTTGCCGACGTGCACCACTCGCTGCACGTGGATCCCCGGCGTATGTACGTCGTCGGGTCCGATCTCTCCGGGTTCGACCAAGTGCTCGACCTGAGCAATGGTGATTCGCCCCGACGCAGCGGCGGGGGGATTGAAATTACGTGCGCTGGCATGGAATACGAGGTTTCCGTGCCGGTCGCCCTTCCACGCATGAACGAGCGCGTAGTCCGCGACGATTCCACGCTCCATCACGTAGGTGGTTCCGTCGAATTCGCGCGTCTCCTTCGGTGGGCTCGCCAGCGCAATGCCACCGTGGCCGTCGTAGCGCAGTGGTAAGCCGCCGTCGGCCACCTGAGTTCCGACACCCGCAGGTGTGAAGAAGGCCGGGATACCCGCGCCGCCGGCACGAAGCCTTTCGGCAAGTGTGCCTTGCGGGGTCAGCTCGACCTCGAGTTCGCCGGCGAGGTACTGCCGCGCGAATTCCTTGTTCGACCCGACGTAAGAGCTGATCGTTCGGCGGATTCGACGCTTCTCCAGAAGCACGCCGAGACCGAAACCGTCGGTTCCGCAGTTGTTGCTGACGATCTCGAGATCGGTTGCACCCTGATGCAGCACCGCATCGATCAGGATTTCCGGAACACCGACAAGGCCGAAGCCACCGACCGCGACGGAAGCCCCGTCCGGCAGGTCGGCCACTGCTTCGGCAGCACTCGTCATCACTTTGTCCATCATGTCGACAACCCTACCGAACATTGTGCGTAATGTGAACATATCGCCGCTATACGAACATTTTGGCCGATTCCATTGCCTGAGGCCCGTCGTGAACGTAAAGTGGTTCGGATAGCGGCCGAGTGTCCACATGGCGAACACTCAGAATGCGAATACACGTAACTCCAACGTGAGGAACAACCGATGCTCCAACTACCGCCCGACTTCACCGTCACCGGCGAAGCGAACCGGCCGTACCGCGACCAGTCCGGCGTCAACGCACCCCGCGACTTCGCCGAGTACCGCACCACCACGCTCAGGCACCCGAAGCAGCCGCTCACGCTTCTACCTCAGCGCCTGACCGAGATCACCGGCCCCGTTCTCGGCGAAGGCCGTGTCACCGCGGCGGATGCAGACCTCACGCTCGCGAACGGCGGTGAAGCCCAGGGCCAGCGCATCATCGTCCATGGGCGCGTCCTCGACAGTGACGGGCGAGCAGTACCGAACACACTCGTCGAGGTGTGGCAGGCGAACGCGGGCGGACGGTACCGCCACGCAGGCGACACCTGGCCCGCGCCACTGGATCCGCACTTCGACGGCGTCGGCCGAGTACTCACCGACGCCACGGGCAACTACCGATTCACGACGATCAAACCCGGCGCGTACCCGTGGGGCAATCACCACAACGCGTGGCGACCGGCGCACATTCACTTCTCGCTCTTCGGTCAGGCGTTCACGCAACGCCTCGTCACGCAGATGTACTTCCCGGAAGACCCGATGTTCTTCCAGGATCCCATCTTCAACTCGGCCCCCGAAGAGGCAAGGGGTCGCATGATCAGCGCGTTCGACTACGAAACCACACAGGACAACTGGGCCCTGGGCTTCCGCTTCGACATCGTCCTGCGCGGCCGCAACGCAACTCCGTTCGAAGGTGACGACCACGATGACTGACTTCGCTCCGAGATACCCCGTCACCCCGGGGATCGACTTCACGAAGGTGGCGTTCGGGCAGACACCATCGCAGACCGTCGGACCGTACCTCCACATCGGACTGCCCTGGCCCGACGGCCCTGATGTGGTACCCAGCGGAACAGAAGGTTCCATCGACATCACTGTCACCGTCTACGACGGACATCGAACCCCCATTGCCGACGCCATGATCGAGACCTGGCAAGCCGACGCTGCCGGACGTTTCGACCACCCGAACGACCCGCGGGGCCGTGCGGAACCGACGCCGGCGCGCTTCCGTGGATTCGGCCGCGCAGTGGCGGATTCCACCGGAACCTCGACCGTGCACACCGTCAAACCCGGCCCGCTCCCCGCCGAGGACGGATCGATCGAGGCCCCGCATATCGATGTCGGCATCTTCGCCCGCGGCATGCTGGAGCGGCTGGTCACCCGGATCTACTTTCCCGACGAGACCGAACGGAACTTCTCGGACCCAGTGCTGTCCGGAATGGACCCGCGGCAACGCGAGAAGCTGATCGCACGCGCAACACCCACCGGCTACCACCTCGATGTGGTAGTCCAGGACAGTGACCCGAACGGCGACGAAACTCCGTTCTTCGATCTGTGACGAACGAAAGCGATCGATGACGAACACCCGCGGATCCCTGTTCGACCCCACGTTCGGCAGCGGCGACGCTGCAGCACTCCTATCCGATCAGGCCTGGGTCACGGCGATGCTCGACGTGGAGGCCGCGTTGTCACGGGCTGCGGCACACCACGGTCTGGTCGACGCAGCGCATGCCGAGATCGTCTCCACTGTGTCATCCGAGCTCGGCATGCCTGGCGTCGTCGATCTCGCCGAGCTGGGCGCACGCTCGGCTGTCGGCGGGAACCCCGTCATCCCACTCGTGGACATCCTTCGACGAGCGGTCGCGCCACGTGGCGTCCCAGGCAACGCCGTCCACCCGGGGGCGACGAGTCAGGACATCGTCGACTCCGCGCTGATGCTCCTCACACAGAGATCGCTGACGGCGATTCGATCCTCGATCGGCGGCGCGATCACTGCGGGCGCGCACCTCGCTCGGGTGCACCGGGACACCCCGATTGCCGGGCGCACCCTCGGTCAACAAGCTCTGCCGACGACATTCGGTGCCGTCGTGGCCGGCTGGGTGGCAGGCTTGGCGCGAGCCGACGATATGCTCGCACGGGCAGAGGGTTCGCTCGCGATTCAGTTCGGCGGCGCCGCAGGGACTTCGGCGGTTCTGTTCCCCTACGGCCCGAAGGTTGCCGACACGCTGGCGGATGAACTGGGCCTTGCACATCAGGGGGTTCCCTGGCACACCGAGCGCACCCGGATGGGCGAGGTCGCAGGCGCCCTCGGCGTAGTGGCCGGAGCAATCGCAAAGCCCGCCCTCGACATCACTCTCCTGGCCTCGACCGAAGTCGGCGAAGTCGAAGAAGCCGCCCCCGGCGGATCCTCGGCTATGCCACACAAACGAAACCCGGTCGCGGCCATCACTGCACGCGCCGCCGTCAAGCGCGTCCCCGGTCTCGTCGCCACCATGCTGAGCTCGATGGAGCACGAGCACCAACGTGCGGCAGGCGCGTGGCATGCGGAGTGGGAAACCCTCACCGATCTACTCCGACTCGTCGCCGGTGGCGCCCACCAGGTGGCCGTCAGCATCGCCGGGCTGAAGGTGCATGTCGACGCCATGGCCCGAAATCTCGACATCACCCACGGACTCCTGCTGGCCGAGCGCGTCACCACCGCACTGTCCGATCACACCGACTCCGCCCGCGAGATCGTCACGGTCGCATGTGCATCGGGTTCCCCTCTCGACGAGGACCCCTCGATCACCGAGTTTCTCGATCCCGACGTGGTTCGGGAACTTCTCGATCCCGCACAGTATCTGGGCCACGCAGGCGACATCGTCGACCGCGTAGTTGCCGACGTCCACGCTCGAAGCGAAGGAAGATCATGACCGTCGAACTGTCCTACGACCTGGTACCCGGCCCCTCGGGTGACACCACCGTCGTGCTGATCGGATCGCTCGGGTCGGAACGCTCGATGTGGGATCCACAAATCCCGGGACTCTCCGACGTAGCGGATGTCATCGCGGTCGATCTACGCGGGCATGGAAAATCACCGGTTCCGCAAGGCCCGTACTCCGTAGCGGACATGGCCGAAGACGTTCTTGCCGTGCTCGACTCGCTCGGTCGCGATCGCGTGCACCTCGTCGGACTTTCGCTCGGCGGCGCGATCGCTCAGTGGATCGCCGTGCATCGACCTGCCCGCGCACTCACACTCACGCTGCTGTGCACGTCGGCTCGCTTCGGCGAATCGCAGGCATGGCTCGACCGCGCTGCAGCGGTCCGCGCCGACGGCACCGAATCGCTGGCCGATGCCGTTCTCTCCCGCTGGTTCACGCCCGAACTGATATCGCGCGACACCGAACTCGCGGCGCGACACCGGGCGATGATCAGCGCGACTCCCGACGAGGGCTATGCCGCGTCGTGTGAAGCGTTGTCGCAGTGGGACAACAGAGCCGACCTGGGCCGAATCAGCGTTCCGACTCTGGTCGTCGCCGGCGAGCAGGATCCTGCAACGACGCCCGCCGACATGGCAATCATTGCCGACGGTATCGCGAGGTCACGCTTTCACGTTCTGCCCGAGGCCGCACATCTCGCCAACGTCGAACAGGCAGGTCGCATCACCGAGCTCATCGTCGAGATGATCACGGGCAGTGTGTACGACGCAGGTCGACAGGCCGCACACGATGCGGGCATGGCCGTACGTCGGTCGGTACTCGGCGACGCCCACGTCGAGCGCAGCATCGCGCGCACTACTGAGTTCACCGCACCGTTCCAGGATTTCATCACGCGGACGGCCTGGGGTGACGTGTGGACCCGCGAAGGACTCGATCACCGCACCCGACGATTGCTCACCCTGGCGATTCTGACCGCGGTAGGCAACCAGCACGAACTGGACATGCATATACGTGCAGCTCTGCGAGCGGGACTGGACCCCAACGAGATGGCCGAGGTGTTCCTCCATACCGCTGTGTACGCGGGTGTCCCCAACAGCAATGCCGCGTTCGCGATGGCCGACGTCGCCCTGACCGAAACCCTGCCAACCGAGACCGTGCGATCGGAGACCTCATGAGCGAACGGCTCGCACCCGACCAGCGGGACCCGTCACCTGACTATGTCCAGTCGTTGGCACGCGGTCTCGCGGTCATCAGGGCCTTCGACGCCGAACACCCCCGTCGAACGCTCTCCGACGTTGCCAAGACGACCGATCTGACCCGCGCGACTGCACGACGCTTCCTGCTGACGTTGGTCGAACTCGGGTACGTCCGAAGCGACGGATCCATGTTCTGGTTGACTCCACGTGTCCTCGAACTCGGCTACAGCTACCTGTCGTCCCTGACCCTGCCGGATGTCGCAGGTCCACACCTCGAATCCCTGGCGGAACAGGTCCGCGAGTCGTCTTCGGTGTCGATCCTCGACGGCGACGACGTCGTGTACGTCGCGCGAGTTCCTGTCAGCAGAATCATGACCGTGGCAATCACCATCGGAACTCGGTTCCCGGCGTACGCGACGTCGATGGGACGCGTTCTGCTTGCAGGGTTGTCCCCGGAGAAGCTCGAGGACTACCTCGGCCGCGTCGAGCTCGCAGCCCTCACCGGGAAGACGATCACCGACCCGGCATCGCTTCGCTCGGAACTGGATGACGTACGCGCACAGGGATACTGCCTCGTAGACCAAGAACTCGAGGAGGGGCTGAGATCGATCGCGGCCCCGATTCGCGACCACACGGGCGAGGTCGTGGCCGCCGCCAACGTGTCGACGCAGGCCGCGCGGCACAGTGCCGACGCGGTGCGCGAACATCTGCTGCCCGCGCTTCTGCGGGCGAGCAGCGCAATCGAAACGGACCTCGATCGCGTGCACTCGCAATCGACCGACCACAAAGGAAGTCTCCATGCCTGACGCCGTCATCTGTGAGCCGCTACGGACGCCTATCGGGCGTTTCGGCGGGGTGTTCCGCGACATCACGCCCGAGGCGCTCGCCGCAACCGTCATCACCGAACTCGTTGCACGCACCGGAATTTCCAGTTCCGACATCGACGACGTCATCCTCGGCCAGGCGTCACCGAACGGCGACGCGCCCGCCATCGGCCGCGTCGCTGCCCTCGACGCCGGTCTCGGCGTCGAAGTGCCGGGCCAACAGATCGATCGTCGCTGCGGGTCCGGCCTGCAGGCGGTGCTCCAAGCATGCATGCAGGTGCAGTCCGGCGGCAACGACCTGGTTCTGGCCGGTGGTGTCGAAAGCATGAGTCAGGCCGAGTTCTACGCAACCGGAATGCGCTGGGGCGTCAAGGCCGAGGCCGTCGCGCTGTCGGATCGCCTCGCTCGCGCCCGAGTCACCGCCGGCGGCAAGAACTATCCGGTACCCGGCGGCATGATCGAGACCGCGGAGAACCTGCGCGCCGAGTTCTCCATCAGCCGGGCCGATCAAGACGCGCTCGCAGTCCAGTCCCACCAGAAAGCCGTGACGGCCCAGAAAAACGGTGTTTTCGCCGAGGAGATCGTCGGCGTCTCGGTCCCCCAGCGCAGATCCGACCCTCTGATCATCGACACCGACGAACACCCCCGAGCCGACACCAGCGTCGACACCCTGTCGAAGCTGCGGGCTATTCGCGCGAAGATCGATCCCGAGTCCACGGTCACCGCCGGCAATGCCAGCGGACAGAACGACGGCGCGGCTCTGGCGATCGTGACTACTCCCGAAAAGGCAGCCGAACTCGGATTGCGACCGATCGCCAAGCTCGTCAGCTGGGCAGTTGCCGGCGTTCCGCCACGCACCATGGGTATCGGACCGGTCCCCGCGAGCGAGAAAGCGCTCGGTCGCGCCGGCCTCACACTCACCGACATGGACGTCATCGAACTCAACGAGGCGTTCGCTGCTCAGACTCTCGCGGTGCTGCGCACGTGGGGCATCGACCCCGACGATTCTCGTCTGAACCCCAACGGCTCCGGGATCTCGCTGGGACACCCGGTCGGAGCCACCGGCGGCCGGATACTCGCGACGCTGCTGCGCGAAATGAGGCGTCGGGACGCGCGCTATGGATTGGAAACGATGTGCATCGGCGGTGGCCAGGGACTCGCTGCCGTCTTCGAAAACCTAGGCAGCGGAACGACCTAGCGAGATCCGCACTAGGTCGTGCGGTCGACGTGGCCGAGATCGCGCTCCGGCGCGACTCGGTCACGTACCAGCTGCTTCAACACGGTGATCTCGGGAAAGCCGCCGCGCTGCTTGCGGTCCCAGATCATCTCACCGTCGACCTCGATGCGGAAGACGCCTCCCGTGCCCGGGATCAACGCGACTTCGGACAACTCCTGTCCGAACGTGTTGAGCAGTTCCTGAGCCATCCATCCTGCTCGCAGCAGCCACTGGCATTGCGTGCAGTACTCGATGGTGATGCGGTTCGGCGAGGTCATAGTCCGAGATTCTGCCCGGTGTTCGCGACGCTCGCGCTACGGCTGCAGCTGGGCCGCAAGCCGAACGGCCGAGTTCACCTCGCCGTAGCCGAAGTATCCGCCGCGCCTCTCGCACACCTCGAAGAACAGGTCCTGCCCCACCACAGGTGTGAAGAAGTGCAGAAATTCCCCGCCGGACCCGTCTGCGTCGTAGAGAATTCCGTAGGTCTTCAGCAACGCGAGTAGTCCGACATCCAGATCGAACCGCGCTGCCAGGTCGTCGTAGTAGTTCGACGAAATCTCCAGCGGACGGAATCCGCGTGCAACCATTCGTTTCGCCGCAGCGACGATGTCCGCACATCCGAACGCCACATGGCTGACGCCGCCGCGCCTGGCTGCCGGGAGCGGATCAGTCCCGGACGAGCGGCCGGGAACCATGTTGAGCGAGATTCTGATCGTGCCGTGCCCGGTCGCCAGTGTCAGCGCCTGGCTTCGTATCGAGCCCACGGCGTCGACGACATCCTGACCTTCGTGCGGAGTCATTCCGAACACCGACCGCAGCAACAGCATGATGCCGTCCCAACTGTCTGCGGGTACCGCGAGCGCGATGTGATCGACGGCGCCGACTATCGGACTCTCTGTCGGGAGGTCACTCCGGGGAACCAGGTCGAAGGCGGACTGCCATGCACCCGCGCTCGCCCGCGTACGGAGATCCAACGACGTCGCGTCGGTCACGTTCATCCTGACCACGTCGTGCCGACTGTCCTGGACTCCCGGCATCGATACCGAGTCCGCCGGGACCCCGAAAGCCCGTGCACGCGTCTGCCATTGCTCTGGGTCGTCGCTGCGCACGCCGATCTGCGCGAGGGCCGGCAGATGAGCCGGAACTCCGGGTGCCGTCCACAAGCTGTCGACGGTCGTGTCCACGGCGATCGCGAGTGGGCCCTGGGTGTAGAGCTGCAGACCGTGTTCGCTGTGCGCGGCGGTCATCTCGAATCCGAGGTGTCGCACCGTCTGTCCCAGCTCGTGGGCGCGAGAGGGGCCTGCCGCGATCCGAAGCGAGACGATGTTCTCGATGGGTCCGGGCGCCGGGGCCTCGAACAGAGTCTCAGGTCGGTCCGACTGCCGCACCGAGACCTGCTCCTGGAGGTACAGCAGCGATCGGTGCGCATCGGCGGCGGTCCTTCCCGTTGCCGACTCACGGAAGACGTCGTTGAAGATTTCCAGTGACCACGGGCCGTCGTATCCCGATTCGACGACGTGCGCACCGAATGCGGTCAGATCGAAGTTGCCTTGACCGGGAAAGCAACGATGGTGCCGGGACCACTGCAGCACATCCATGACGAGATGCGGGGCGTCGGCGAGTTGAAGGAAGAAGATCTTCTCACCGGGGATCTTCGCGATGCCCGACGGATCGTCACCGCGCGAGAGTATGTGGAAGCTGTCGAGGCAGGTTCCGAACGATGGGTGGCCGACCTGCTCGACGATTTCCCACGCGTGCCGGTAGGTCGAGACATGCGTGCCCCATGCCAACGCTTCGTAGGCCAACCGCATACCGCGTGACTGCGCAAGTTCAGCGGCTCCGGACATCTGCTGCACCAGACGATCGTCGTCGGTCACGGCCCCGTGCAACGGTGAGGAGCACACGAGCAGCAGGTCGCACCCGAGGCTCTCCATGACGTCGAATTTGCGTTGCAAGCGAACGAGATTGCGCTGATAGCGGGATTCGTCGGCGCTGTCGAGATCACGAAACGGCTGATACAGATCGATGGACAGACCAAGATCCGCGGCCTGCGCGGCAATGTCCGAAGGCCGGTACGGAGAACTGACAAGGTCCGGTTCGAAGAGTTCGAAACCGTCGAATCCGGCCTCGGAAATCGCCGTCATCTTCTCCCGAAGCGATCCGCTCAACGAGACCGTCGCCACCGACGTCCGAATCACGAGAGTGCACCGGCGAGGGAAGTCGTGTCCTCGCGACCGATCAACTCCTGCATATGCGCCGACATGCGGACCGCGTCGGCCGGCCGACCGGTGAATATCTCGAAGGCGTCCGCGGCCTGGTGCACGGCCATTCCCGTTCCGCTCAACGTCCGGCACCCACGGGATTCGGCCGCGCTCAACAGTTCCGTCTTCGCCGGTCGGTACACGACCTCAGCGACCCAGGTCTGGGGTCGAAGCAACGACGGGTCGAATGCAACACCCGGATGCGCGATCATCCCGACCGGTGTTGCGTGTACGACTCCGTCGGCCGCGGCAAGCACACCGGCGATATCGGCCGGACCCGCCGCCGCGAACTCGGTGGCCGGAAACATCGATTCGAGGCTGCGCGCGGCCGACCGTGCCCGGCCTGGGTCGGCATCGATGACGGTCAGCGTGCGAACGCCCTTGCTGGCCAGCGCATATGCCACTGCGGCTCCGGCTCCGCCCGCCCCGATCTGAACGACCTGTTCCATCCGGACACCTGCCAACCCGAGCTCGAAGCTTCGTCCGAAGCCGGACCAGTCGGTGTTGTGGCCGATCTTCTTCCCCCGGTCGAACAACACGGTGTTGACCGCTCCGAGCTTGGCAGCGTCATCCGACAGCTCGTCGAGAACGTCGATGACCGATTGCTTGAAGGGGTGCGTGATGTTGAGGCCGCGGAACCCGAGGTCAGCTGCAGTGTCCACCAACCGAGGAAGATCGTCCACCGTCAGCGCCAGCGCCTCGATGTCGACGATCCGATACACGTAGCGCAGTCCCTGAGCAGCACCTTCTCGCTCGTGCATAGCCGGGGTCAGTGACTTTCCGATGCCTGTGCCGATCAGGCCGCAGACCAACGATTCGTCCACGCAGGACTCCCTCTGTGTGCTGTGAATTCACAATGTACGAACTAGTGAGTTAGTGCACAGTACCTCGCGGGAGCCGTTCACCCAACCGTTTCCAACGTCCGATCCGCAGATAGAGTGCTGTTTCATGACACGCCCGCGTCCTCAGAAGCCGTCCGAGCAGGGCGGCAACACCGAGGACACCGGCAAGCGCCGACGCAACAGCGATCTCACCCGCCACAACATCCTCGAAGTGGCGACGAGCGAGTTCGCCGACAAGGGGTACTCCGGCGCCAGGGTCGACGAAATCGCCGCGCGAACCCACACCACCAAGCGAATGATCTACTACTACTTCACCGACAAAGAAGGGCTGTACCAGGCAGTTCTCGAACGCTCGTACAGCCAGATTCGCGATCGTGAACGCGAGCTCGACACGGAGGGGCTGACCCCCACCGAGGCGATACGGGCGATCGCCTCGCTGACGTTCGACCACCACGAGCACAACCCGGACTTCATCCGCCTCGTCTCCACCGAGAACATCCTCCGCGGTGAGCACATCCGCAAATCCGAGGCCCTGAGCAACCTCGGCAACCCCGCCGCGGAACTGCTCGAATCCATTCTGACCCGAGGACAAGCCGAAGGGCTGTTCCGCACGGACGTAGACGCCCTCGACGTTCACATGGCCATCAGCAGCTTCTGCGTCTTCCGCCTATCCAATCGCTACACCTTTCAAGCACTGTTCGGGCGCGACCTGACCGACCCCGCACACCGGGAGCACCTTCGGACGATGTTGGGCGAGATGATCATCGCGTTTCTGACGTCGACCGCTCCCCTGCCTTCCTGACACGTCACCTTCCCGACGCGCCACCGTCCTGACGGACCGGTGTCCCGACGCGTGGTTGCCCGGTGGCCGGAACCCAGCGCGCCGAAGAAATTGTCGACTGGACCTCTTTGGGGCTTGACACGTGGCCCCGGTCACGTTCAATATCTACTCACACCGCGTTTTAACCATTTAGTACATTACGGTCCGGCCCGAGATCACCTCGGCTCGTCGACCTGGTGTCCACCTCCCCGATCACGCGAAGAGAGATCCGAAGATGACCGATCCTGCGACGCCCCAGCCGCACCACAACGGTGCACGGGCCACCGCCAATCCGAAGCGCGCCGCAACGGCAGCCTGGGTCGGCAGTGCGCTCGAGTACTACGACTTCTTCATCTACGGAACAGCGGCAGCCCTCGTCTTCGGTCGGGTGTTCTTCCCTGGATCCAACGCTGCGACCGGCACCCTCCTGGCGCTCGCGACGTTCGGTGTCGGCTACCTTGCGCGCCCGCTCGGCGCGCTGGTACTCGGCCACATCGGCGATCAATACGGGCGCAAGAGAGTGCTCGTCGCGACAGTTCTCCTGATGGGCGTCGCGACACTCGGCGTCGGACTACTGCCCTCGTACGACAGCATCGGAATCGCCGCGCCGATCATTCTCGTCTTTCTGCGCCTCTGCCAGGGCTTCTCGGCAGGCGGAGAGCAAGCGGGCGCCAATTCCATGACGCTCGAACACAGCCCGGACAACCGTCGCGCGTTCTTCACCAGCTTCACCCTCAGCGGAACCCAGGGCGGTCAGATCCTGGCGACCGCAGTCTTCCTTCCTGTTGCCATGCTTCCCGAAGAGCAGCTACTGACATGGGGCTGGCGAATTCCGTTCTTCCTCAGTGCATTCGTCGTTCTCGCCGCATTCCTCATTCGCCGCTCGCTCGACGAGACCCCGGTTTTCGAGGAAGAACTCGCCGCGGGAGAGCAGCCGAAGATGCCCCTGTCGACTCTGCTCACCGATCATTGGCGTTCGGTGCTCCGCGTCGTGTTCGCAGCCGTGATCGCCTCGGTCAGCACGATATTCAGCGTCTATGCTCTGTCCTACGCAGTCAATACCGTCGGCTTGGATCGCACTCCGATGCTGTGGGTCGGCGTTCTCGCCAACGTGGCCGCACTCTTCGCGCTTCCGTTCTTCGGTGCCCTGTCCGATCGCATCGGTCGCAAGCCGGTCTTCATCTTCGGCTCCACCGGATGTGCACTTCTGATGTTCGGTTACCTGTGGTCCATCTCGACGGGCAACTACCTTCTGATCTTCGCTTTCGGCATCGTCATGTTCGGTATCGTCCACAGCGCGACGGGCGGCGTCTGGCCGGCGTTCTACGGCGAGATGTTCCCTGCCAAGGTCCGACTGTCAGGCACTGCCATCGGAACGCAGATCGGTTTCGCCATAGCCGGATTCGCTCCCACCATCGCCAGCGCCATCGCCGGTGACGGCATCGGAGCATGGTTTCCCGTGGCGATCATCACCGCAGTGTTCTGTGCCATCAACATCACGATCGTCGCCACCTCACGTGAAACGTTCCGCGTTCCGACCGAAAAGCTAGGGCTCACCAAGAAGGAAGAAGCGGCCGTTCGTGCGACGGTCTGACACCCCAACATGACGGACAACCACACCGTTCCGACGGCGGCCGCGATCCGGCCGCCGTCGGATGAGTGCTTCACGGTCTACGCTCTGCACTACGCATCTCGAACAGCGAAGCGCGAGCAGCACTTCCACTACTGCGACGGACGCGGACACGAACCTCACCCCACCGCCTACTACGTGTGGCTGGCGGTGTCGAAGACCCACACCGTGTTGATCGATGCCGGTCTCGCCCCTGATACAGCCGCGAACATGGACGGTCTCGAGTATCACGGATCTCCCACGGAACTCATTGCGGCTCTTGGCATCTCTCCGGAGCAGATCGACCTTGCAGTCCTGACCCACCTCCACTACGACCACACCGGAATTGTCGCCGACCTCCCCCGTGCACAGTACGTTGTCCAAGCCGAGGAGCTACGCTACTGGACCGGGCCCCTCGCTCGCCGGAACGTCAGGGAGCAGTGGCTCAGCTCGACGAAGGACGTTTCGCACATCCGGTCGGTCGGCCGCCGCCTCCGACTCGTCGAGGGCGACGAGGAGCTGTTGCCCGGTCTGTCGGTGCACCTCGTCGGCGGGCACACCGCGGGCATGCAAGTGGTGCGGATCAAGACTGTGGACGGCCACGTGGTGATCGCGTCGGACGCGAGTCACTACTACGAAAACATCGAAGACGATTCACCGTTCGCGATACTGCACGACGTTCCTGGGATGTATTTCGCGTTCGACCGGATCAACGAGCTCGCGGACGGTCCACACCTGGTGGTTCCAGGGCACGACCCCGAAGTGGCCCGTCGGCACGTCCCCGTGACAACAGTCCCCCGCGCCCACGCCATCGTGATCGCATGACTCTCGGCCGTCGACCGCAAAAAGGCCCGGTCATCGACTTCGATGACCGGGCCTTTTCGTTTTGCCTTTGTACTACGCCGACTTGTCTCGACGCTCCGGACGCTCGGGCTTCCGCGGAACGATCGTGGGCAACACGTTGTCGTTGACGGTCTCCGATGTCACGACGACCTTGGCCACGTCGTCGCGGCTCGGGATGTCGAACATCACCGGGTTGAGAACCTCTTCGAGGATCGCGCGGAGACCACGAGCACCAGTGCCACGAAGAATTGCTTGGTCGGCGATGGCCTCCAGCGCATCCTTGGTGAACTCGAGCTCGACGTTGTCCATCTCGAACAACCGGCTGTACTGCTTGACCAGTGCGTTCTTCGGTTCGGACAGGATTGTGACCAGTGATTCCTTGTCCAGATTGGTCACCGACGCGACAACCGGCAGACGACCGATGAACTCCGGGATCAGGCCGAACTTGATCAGATCTTCCGGCATGACCTCGGCAAAGTGGTCCTGCGTGTCGATTTCCGCCTTGGACCTGACCTCGGCACCGAATCCGAGCCCACGCTTGCCGACGCGATCGGACACGATCTTCTCGAGCCCGGCGAAGGCGCCGGCAACGATGAAGAGCACGTTCGTCGTGTCGATCTGGATGAACTCTTGATGCGGATGCTTACGGCCACCCTGAGGCGGGACGCTTGCCTGGGTGCCTTCGAGAATCTTCAGCAGCGCCTGCTGTACACCCTCACCGGAGACGTCGCGGGTGATGGACGGGTTCTCGCTCTTGCGAGCGATCTTGTCGACCTCGTCGATGTAGATGATGCCGGTTTCGGCGCGCTTGACGTCGTAGTCCGCAGCTTGAATGAGCTTCAGAAGGATGTTCTCGACGTCCTCACCGACATACCCGGCCTCGGTCAACGCGGTGGCGTCGGCGATCGCGAACGGGACGTTGAGCATCTTGGCCAGCGTCTGCGCGAGGTAGGTCTTGCCGCAACCGGTCGGTCCGAGCATAAGGATGTTCGACTTCGCGAGCTCGACGGTTTCCCCGCGGGCGTCCCGTGCCTTGTCCCCTGCTTGAATGCGCTTGTAATGGTTGTAGACGGCCACGGCCAGCGTCCGCTTGGCGGTGTCCTGCCCGATCACGTAGTTCTCGAGAAAATCCCTGATCTCGGACGGCTTCGGCAGATCGTCGAGTTTGACCTCGCTCGACTCCGCGAGCTCCTCCTCGATGATCTCGTTGCACAGGTCGATGCACTCGTCGCAGATGTACACACCTGGACCTGCAATGAGCTTCTTCACCTGCTTTTGGCTCTTGCCGCAGAACGAGCACTTCAGCAGATCGCCACCGTCACCGATGCGTGCCATGTTCGAGGTTCCTACTTCCTTGTCCGCGTCTGGTCGACGGACACCCTGCAGATGCCAATACAACCGTGAGCAACTTCTCGATCGACAGCGTTCGAGTCCTGATGCGACCGTACCCGTGTTCCGCAGAACCGGGCGAGTTGTTTCCGGTGATTCGCCGCCCGAATTCTTGACTATTCGAGCCCGGTCACCGAACTACGCCGCCATGGTCGCTCCGATGGCCTCGAAACGGTGCGGCTGTCCGCGTCCGAAGGTGTCGAGCGCCGGCGTGCGCCGCCTCTCGACACCTTCGAGCGGTCCTGCGAAGATACCCGCTTGGGCTACTTCTGTGCCGACAACTTGCGGTACTCGAAGACAGTATCGATGATTCCGTAGTCTTTTGCCTGTTCGGCAGTCAGGATCTTGTCGCGATCGGTGTCCTTGCGGATGACTGCGGGGTCCTTACCGGTGTGGCGTCCCAGCGTCGTCTCCATGAGTCGACGCATACGCTCGATCTCGGCCGCCTGGATCTCGAGGTCGGACACCTGGCCCTGAATTCCACCGCTGGACGGCTGGTGAATCAGCACTCGAGCGTTGGGCAGAGCGGCGCGCTTGCCGGGGGTACCGGCCGCGAGCAGAACAGCTGCAGCCGATGCAGCCTGTCCGAGGCAGACGGTCGCGACGTCGGCGCGGACGTACTGCATCGTGTCGTAGATAGCCATCAGCGAGGTGAACGATCCGCCGGGCGAATTGATGTACATCGTGATGTCGCGATCGGGGTCGAGCCCCTCCAGCACGAGCAGCTGAGCCATCACATCGTTGGCGGACGCGTCGTCGACCTGCACACCGAGGAAGATGATGCGCTCCTCGAACAGCTTGTTGTACGGGTTCGACTCCTTGACGCCGTAGCTGGAGTGCTCGACGAAGGACGGCAGGATGTACCGCGAGGACGGCATCTGATTCGGTTCGAACAAGTTTGTCATCGTTTCTCCAAGAAGTGGGTTTTCGAGGTTCGGATACCGGGCGATCTAGTCGCCGATGCCGCCTGCCTGCCGTGCCCGCGACACCACGTGGTCGACGAAGCCGTATTCCTTGGCCGCTGCTGCCGTGAACCACCGGTCACGATCGGAATCCTCGGTGATCTGCTCCACCGTCTGACCGGTGTGCAGGGCGATGAGTTCGGCCATCTCGCGCTTGGTGTGCGCGAACTGCTCCGCCATGATCGCGATGTCGCTTGCGCTGCCACCGATACCCGCGGACGGCTGGTGCATCATGATGCGCGCGTGCGGCAGCGCATAGCGCTTGCCCTTGGCACCTGCCGAGAGCAAGAACTGCCCCATCGATGCTGCGAGGCCCATTCCATAGGTCGCGATGTCGCACTCCGCGAACTCCATGGTGTCGAAGATGGCCATGCCCGCGGTGACCGAGCCACCGGGTGAGTTGATGTACAGCGAGATGTCCCGGGTGGGATCCTCGGCGGAGAGCAGAAGAATCTGTGCGCAGAGCTTGTTCGCGATGTCATCGTCGACCTGAGTACCGAGGAAGATGATGCGCTCGCGAAGCAGACGCTCGTAC
The DNA here is from genome assembly GCF_057808915.1 of Rhodococcus sp. FG69. Taxonomy (NCBI): domain Bacteria; kingdom Bacillati; phylum Actinomycetota; class Actinomycetes; order Mycobacteriales; family Nocardiaceae; genus Rhodococcus; species Rhodococcus sp. FG69. The sequence continues at coordinate 147,276 of NZ_JBMDIX010000002.1, forward strand.
ACGGAGTCACTGAGATTCAAGCCGGAAGCGGCCGAAGTCATGACGGGACTCTGCTGGTGCGAAGCCGCCGGATTCTGAACAGTCACGGTACCTGCCTTTTCCATACGATCGTTGGTTCCTGATACAGACACTAACGAAAGACGGCGGCCCCGGAGTCCCGGAACCGCCGTCGTTCGCTGTCAGCGTTACTTCTCTTGTTCACCCTCGGCAGAATCGCCTGCTGCAGGCTCTTCCGTGTCTGAGGGACTACCGAAAAGCTCGGACGTGTCGACGGCTGCACCGGTGGAGTCGGTGACGTTCACGCGGTCGACGACCGAGGCAAGTGCCTTGCCGCGACGCACGTCTGCGAACACCGCACCGAGCTGGTTGGCCTGCTGCACCTGCTGGATGAACTCTTCCGGCGAGATGCCGTAGCGCTGCGCCTGGAAGATGATCCGCTCGGTGAGCTCGTCCTGGCCGACCTGGGTGCCCTCGGCCTCGGCGATAGCGTCGAGGAGCAGCTGCGTGCGCACCGACTTCTCGGCCGTGTCCTTGATGTCCTTGTCGAACTCTTCACGGCTGGAGCCCTGCGACTCGAGCAGCTCAGCAAGCTTGGCCTCGTCGTGGTCGAGACCGTGAATCGCCTCGTGAATCTGCGAGTCGACCTCGGCCTTGACGACGGCCTCGGGAGCCGGAATCTCGAGGGTCTCGAGCAACGTCTCGAGCACCTTGTCGCGAATCTGGCCGGCCTGCTCGACCTTCTTCACACGCTCGACACGCGTCTTCAGATCAGCGAGAAGCTCGTCGATCGTGTCGAACTCGCTTGCAAGTTGCGCGAACTCGTCGTCGGCCTCGGGCAGCTCGCGCTCCTTCACGGAGACGACCTTGACGGTGACGACCGCTTCCTTGCCCGCGAACTCGCCTGCAACGAGGGTGGAGGTGAAGTCCTTCGACTCGTCGACGGATACACCGACGATGGCGTCGTCGAGTCCTTCGATGAGCTGACCCGATCCGACCTCGTGCGAGAGCCCGTTGGCGGACGCTTCTTCGACGGTTTCACCGTCGACGGTGGCGGACAGGTCGATCGAAACGAAGTCCCCGTCCTGAACCGGACGGTCGACACCCGTGAGGGTTCCGAACCGCTGACGCAGAGACTGAAGCTGCTCGTCCACTGCCTCGTCGGTGATCTCGAGGGGATCGACGGTGACGTCGATGGTCGAGTAGTCGGGAAGCGCGATCTCGGGACGAATGTCGACCTCGGCGGTGAACGTGAGTTCTTCGCCGTCCTCGATCTTGGTGATCTCGATGTCGGGCTGACCGATCACCTTGATCTTCTCGTTGGAGACAGCCTCGGAGTAGCGCGTGGGAAGGGCATCGTTGACGACCTGCTCGAGCACTGCGCCGCGTCCGACGCGGGCCTCAAGAAGCTTGGCCGGTGCCTTGCCCGGACGGAAGCCAGGCAGACGGATCTGCTGCGCGAGTGCCTTGTAGGCGCGGTCGAAATCAGGCTTGAGCTCCTCGAAGGGCACCTCAACGTTGATACGGACTCGCGTCGGGCTGAGCTGCTCGACGGTGCTCTTCACGGGACATGCTCCTTCTGGTGGTCGTGCCTTGCTGTCGGTCCGATTCACTCGTCACTCGCGGCAAGCCGTAGGGCGACCGTCGGCGAATCCGTGGCGAAGTGAATCCTTCGCACGAAGCCGGACCCGATGGATCCGGCTTCGTTCTTTTGTCGGGGTGACAGGAATTGAACCTGCGACCCTCCGCTCCCAAAGCGGATGCGCTACCAAGCTGCGCCACACCCCGTCTTACCGACGCCATTCAACGTACATGTCCCATTGAACAGCAGACACCAGCGGTACCCGCAGCCGGGCCACCGCTTCCGTCTTCGAAGACTGTACATGCAGGCAATTTGTAATCCCGAACCGAGGTTATGTAGAGTTTCGAACTGCACGCGGCGCTGATGGCGATCCCATCGTTGTCGCGGGCATGCCGATGTAGCTCAATGGTAGAGCCCCTGTCTTCCAAACAGGCTACGCGAGTTCGATTCTCGTCATCGGCTCACTACAAAGCCCGCCCCGCAACGCGGAGGCGGGCTTTGTGCTGTGGTGGGTGCTCGGTGCGCTCGGCCCGCCGGTGACCGAATGTCTGTTTCGGTCCCAACCCAGCCTGACCGCGCACCTTCCAGCGAACGCGCACGTTGCAACCTGCGCAGCCGCTGAAACCTGCGCGCGCCGCGCTCGCGCCCAAGTGACCGAAAGGCTCATTCGGTCCCAACCAAGACCCTCAGATCCGAACCCCGTCGTACAGCGCCTCTGCTACCGACGCGTCGCCGACGACGTCGAGGACAGCGAGCGGACGCCTTCGCCACACCGCGAGCAGCAGGTTCTGGGCGGACCCCCGCAACGCCACGTCACCCTTGCGGTGTTCACGCGTCACCGAAATCTCGGACCCCCCGAAGTCCAGGAACAGCTCCATGCCGGTTCCGTCGTCGGTATGCAGGTGGACCGTTCGCCCGGCTAGTTGCGGGAGTTGTTCGAGTGGCACCCTCGCCAGGAACGACTCCGCCCACTCGGCGACGCCGTCCGCAGCACCGACCGGGTCAGCAGGGTCCGGTTCGGCACCTCCCCGTGCGTGCACTGCATCCTGCGCGTCGAAACGGTGGACGGTGACTTCGTGGAGCTGCCGACGAATCCAGTAGTCCGCCGTTCCCACTCCTGCCCACGTCGCAACTTCCTGCGCGTAGTCGACCACCGAGTAGGCGTCGAGCATGGCGGCGGCGGATTCGCGATAGTCGTCGAACGCGCGAGGACCACGCTCCGGCCTCTGCACTCCTGCAATCACTTTCGCCATCCCATCGGTTGCGGGCGTGTCCAGTGCTGCCAGCGCCATGCGGTGCACGAACGTGACGTGGCGAATCAACTTCTCGACCGTCCAGTCCGGCATCGACGGAACCGGACTACTGGCATCGTCGAGGGTGAGGGAGCTCATCAGATTGCATTCGGCGGACAGAAGCGGCAACTGCTCGTCGGGAGTCATACCCGCGATCTTGCACCTGCCGAGCCTGGTTCACCGACTGATCGGACGCGTATCGTGGATCTGTGTCCGAATTGTCCGCAGATCGGACATATCGGAAGTCGAGAATCTCGAAACGCGTCCGAAGGAAGCGGTAACCAGTGGAAGCTCTCTTACTCGTCGTCATCGTCGTTGCTGCGGTTGTATTTCTGGTCGTTCGTAGCCAGAAGAACAACGCGGCCAGATCCGCAAGCTCTGTGGAGGACGCAAAGGCGGATGCGCGCCAATCCATCGAGCGCCTCGCCGGTCAGATCTACAACCTATCCGGCACCGACACGCCCTCGAAGCAAGCACTCGCCGACGCGTCGGAACGCAACATCGCCGCCGGGTCGCAGATCGATCAGGCAAAGACCGTCGAACAGGCACGGTTGGCCAAGCAGACTGCGCTGGAGGGCCTGTACTACATTCGCGCCGCACGCCTGGCAATGGGGATGGACCCAGGACCGGAGATCCAGGGCATCGCCGGCCAGAAGTCGGCCGGTCACGTCACCGAGGACCGCAAGGTCGATTTCGAAGGCCGACAGGTCGAGGCATCACCGAATCCTTCGGACCGCACCCCCAACTACTACCCCGGCGGACGGGTCGCAGGCAGACCGGTGCCTGCCGGGTGGTACTCCGAGCCTTGGTGGCGCCCAGCGCTTGTCGCAGGTGCGTGGGGTGTGGGTTCGATGTTCCTGTTCTCGGCGATGTTCTCCGGCATGGCCGGCGTCGGGTACGGCGAACAGGAATTCGCCAGCGGATCCGGTGACGGTTCCGAAGGCGGCGACGCAGGCGGCGACATGGGCGGCGGCGACGCAGGTAGCGACGGCGGCGGCGACATGGGCGGCGGCGAGGAATACGGCGCCATGGGTGACAGCGGCGGCGACTGGGGCGGCGGAGGAGACTTCGGCGGCGGCGGAGACTTCGGAGGCTTCTAGGTCGCCTGACAGACAGGACACCAGAACAGATTCCTCGCCTGCATCACCGAATGCAGGATCTCGGTTCCACAGACGCGACATGGACGCCCCGCCCTGCGGTACACGTAGGTGCGGGGTCGTCTCGCTCCGTAACTCCCGTCACCGTGATCGTCCTCCGGGCGAATGGTGATGATCTTTCCCTTACGGACGCCGATCTTCATCAGGTCGACCAGATCGAGCCATAGTGCATCCCATTCCGCGTGGTCGAGGTCTTTGCCTGGGCGCATCGGGTTGATCTCGTGCCGAAACAAGATCTCGGCGCGGTACACATTCCCCACACCCGCGAGCACCTTCTGATCCATAAGGAGGGTACCGATAGGTGTGCGCGACTTGCTGATTCGCTTCCACGCCTGTTCCGGGTCGGCGTCTTTACGAATCGGATCGGGGCCGAGCCGCGCAAGAAGAGAATCGACCTGCTGGTCGGTGTAGATCTCGCACGCGGTGGGCCCACGTAGATCGGTCCCGTACTTCTCCCCGACCATCCGCAGACGCACTGCGCCGACGGGGTCGTCCATCGGGACAGTCTGATCCGAGAACTTCCCATACAGCCCAAGATGGATGTGGACGATCAGATCCGACTCGTAGCGGTGCAGCAGATGCTTTCCCCACGCCTCGGCCCGTTCGAGCACCAGGCCGTCGATCAGCGCGGCGCCGGAGGTGAACCGTCCCTGCGGACTGCTCACCTCTACCGGCGCCCCGCCGAACCGTCGTTGATGAAGACCCGCCAGTCGGTGCAGCGTGTGTCCCTCTGGCAAGGTCAGGCAGGCTTCACGGAATTGTCGAAGGCTTCGCCGCCGGGAACTGCCGGAGCCTCACCGCTGCGCTCGTACTCGGACAGGATGTCGATGCGACGCTGATGGCGTTCCTCCCCGGAGAAGGCAGTGCCAAGGAAAGCGTCGACGATGGCGAGAGCCTCGGGAAGCGTATGCATGCGCCCGCCGATTCCGATCAGCTGCGCGTCGTTGTGCTCTCGGGCGAGCTTGGCCGTTTCCACGCTCCATGCAAGAGCACATCGGGCACCCGGCACCTTGTTCGCGGCGATCTGCTCTCCGTTGCCCGAGCCCCCGAGGACGAGGCCGCGGCTGCCTGGATCGGCGACGACGCGGCGGGCGGCATCGATGCAGAACGCGGGGTAGTCGTCGACGGGGTCGTAATCGAAGGCCCCACAGTCGACGGGCTCGTGCCCGGTGGCCGTGAGGTGTTCGATGATCTGATTCTTGAACTCGAGACCGGCATGGTCTGCACCCAGGTATACGCGCATGCATAGAGTCTGACAGGTGAGTTCGCGCACGGAAAATACGGTGGCCGGAGTCGACGGCGCGAAGGGCAAGTGGGTGATCGCTCGGTTCGACGGCGATCGGGTGGACTGGACGGTCGAGCACGATGCCGAGTCGGTTCTTGCCGCGACTGCGTCGTGCACAACAGTTGGCGTCGATATGCCCCTGACGATGCCGACCAAGGGATACCGGGCCAGCGAAGTCGAAGCCAAGATATTTCTCGGACCTGCCCGGTCGTCGATCTTCCACACCCCGGTTCACGCCGCAGTCGAGGCGACGTCCTACGCCGACGCCTGTGTGATCTCACGCGACATCACCGGCAAGGCGATCAGCATGCAGACATGGCATCTGATGCCCGCAATTCGTTCCTGGCAGTCGATCTCGTTCGACACTGAACGCGTGGTCGAGGTTCATCCAGAGTGCTCGTTCCGGCTGATGGCGCCCGATGTCACATTCGCGTCCAAGAAGTCGGGACGCGGAGCAGGACAGCGAATGGCGGCACTGAGCCGGTGGGTCGACCCGCACAACCTCGCCGATGGGTTGGCGCGACTTCCCGTTGGCCCAGCTCTCGACGACGCACTCGACGCGGCCGCAGCAGCATGGTCGGCATGGCGATTCAGCCGCGGCGAACATCGCTCATTCGGAACGACGGACAGCTCGGATCGAATCGTCGCCTGACGGTCGACTCCGCCTCCAGTGGCGCGGTTAGGTGCACTGCAATGCACTTGACCGCGCCACTGGCGAGGATCGCCTAGTCGAACTGAGGCTCTTCGTTACGGGTGCGCTTGAGCTCGAAGAAGTGCGGATACGACGCGAAGATGACCGACGCATCCCACAGCTTGCCGGCCTCTTCGCCACGCGGGATACGTGAGAGGACCGGACCGAAGAACGCGACGCCGTTGACGTGGATGGTCGGCGTGCCGACGTCGGGGCCGACCTTGTCCATGCCCGCGTGGTGGCTCGTTCGGAGTGCCTCGTCGTATTCCGAGCTGTCGGCGGCCTTGGCAAGTTCGGCGGGCAGAGAGAGTTCGGCGAGCGCCTGCTCGATGACCTCGGGAAAATCCTTGTTGCCCTCGTTGTGAATACGTGTACCGAGCGCGGTGTACAGCGGTGGCAGGATCTTGTCGCCCTCGGACTGTGCGGCTGCGATCGCGACGCGCACCGGGCCCCACGCCGTCTTCATCATTTCCGCGTAGTTCTCGGGCAGGTCACGGCCCTCGTTCAGAACCGCGAGAGACATCACGTGGAAGTTGACGTCGATATCGCGGACCTTCTCCACCTCGAGAATCCACCGTGAGGTGATCCAGCACCATGGGCAGAGGGGGTCGAACCAGAAATCCGCAGTGTCCTTCTGCGCGCTGCCACTCACGTGAGGCTCCTTCGTATTCGAGCGAATAGGTCCTGTCCGCACACTCAACCGCAGACACCGCCGAAGCATTCCACGGCCTCCCTTGTCCGGCATGCCGAACCCACGACGTGATGGGATGGTGGCATCAAACGTTTCCTACTGGAGAAGGTGCTTGACTGACGTGGTTGCTCCCAACCTGACTCGCGATGACGCTGCAGCACGATCCGCCGTGCTCGGCAATCCCACCTATTCGATCGTTCTGGACCTGACCGACGGGTCCGGTGAACCGAGTGTGAAGACCTTCCTGTCGACGACGACCATCACGTTCACGGCGACACCCGGGGCCTCGACATTCGTCGACATCGTCGCCGACAGCATCACGTCAGCCGTTCTCAACGGAGCCGAACTCGACGTCTCAGGGTACGACGAAGAGACCGGTATCACGCTCGAGAACCTCGCTGAGAACAACGAGCTGACTGTCGTCGCCGATTGCCTCTACTCGCACACCGGCGAGGGACTGCACCGTTTCGTCGATCCGTCGGACGGTTCGGTCTACCTGTACTCGCAGTTCGAAACTGCCGACGCCAAGCGCATGTTCGCCTGCTTCGACCAGCCGGACCTGAAGGCGACGTTCGACCTGAAGGTGACTGCTCCCGACAGCTGGAAAGTCATTTCCAACTCGGCACATGCAACGGAACCCGTTGCGGGTGAACACGTCTTCTCCACGACTCCGCTGATGAGCACCTACCTCGTCGCGTTGATCGCCGGTCCGTACGCAGAGTGGACCGACTCGTATTCCGACGATCACGGCACGATCCCCCTCGGCATCTACTGCCGCGCATCGCTTGCCGACTACATGGACGCCGAGCGTCTCTTCACCGAAACCAAGCAGGGTTTCGGCTTCTACCACGCAAACTTCGGCACACCGTATGCATTCGGGAAGTACGACCAGCTCTTCGTGCCCGAGTTCAATGCAGGCGCGATGGAAAACGCCGGCGCGGTCACCTACTTGGAGGACTACGTCTTCCGTTCCAAGGTGACTCGCTACTCGTACGAACGCCGCGCCGAGACCGTTCTCCACGAGATGGCGCACATGTGGTTCGGCGACCTGGTGACCATGACGTGGTGGGACGACCTGTGGCTCAACGAATCGTTTGCGACGTTCGCCTCGGTGCTGTGCCAGTCGGAGGCAACGGAATACAGCAACGCATGGACGACGTTCGCCAACGTCGAGAAGGCGTGGGCGTACCGTCAGGACCAGCTACCCTCCACTCATCCGATCGCCGCGGACATCCCCGATCTCGCAGCAGTGGAGGTCAACTTCGACGGCATCACCTATGCGAAGGGCGCGAGCGTTCTCAAACAGCTCGTGGCGTACGTCGGTAAGGAAGACTTCCTCGCCGGACTCCGCAGCTACTTCGTCGACCATGCTTTCGGAAACGCTACCTTCTCGGATCTTCTTACAGCACTGGAGAAGTCATCGGGCCGCGATCTTTCGGACTGGGGAACCCAGTGGTTGCGCACCACCGGCTTGAACACGCTGAGCCCGGACTTCGACGTCGACACCGACGGCAAGTTCACCCGGTTCGCGGTCAAGCAGAGCGGCGCGGCCCCGGGTGCAGGCGAGCATCGAGTGCACCGGATCGCCGTCGGAATCTACGACGACGAGGGCGGCAAGCTCGTGCGCACCGAACGCGTCGAACTCGATCTGGACGCGGCCGAGAGCACCGATGTTCCCGCTCTGGTCGGTGTCCCGCGCGGCAAGCTGGTTCTCGTCAACGACGATGATCTCACCTACTGCGCCGTTCGGCTCGATCCCGACTCGCTGTCGGTGCTCGTCGCGCGGATCGGTGATATCGCCGAGTCCCTCCCCCGCACCCTTGCGTGGTCGGCGGCGTGGGAGATGACCCGGCAGGCAGAGATGAAGGCTCGTGATTTCGTCGCTCTCGTTCAGCGCGGGATCGGAGCCGAGACCGAGGTCGGCGTCGTTCAGCGACTTCTGTTGCAGGCCCAGACGGCGATCACCAGCTACGCCGAGCCCGGCTGGGCCGCCGAGCACGGCCAGCCCGAGTTCGCCGACACGCTGCTCGAATGCGCTCGCGCCGCGGAGTCCGGTTCCGATCATCAGCTGGCGTTCGTCAACGCACTGGCAGGTTCGGCATTGTCGGACCGTCACGTGACCGTCCTGCAGGCGCTGCTCGAAGGTGACGCCGCTCGGCAGAGACTCGACGGTCTCGACGTCGACACCGATCTGCGGTGGCGGCTGGTGTCCGCTCTCGCGGCAGCCGGTGCCATCGACAGCGACGGTATCGACTCCCCCGTCATCGACGCCGAGGCCGCTCGGGACAACACCGCGGCGGGCGCCCGTTCCGCCGCAGCGGCACGGGCAATACGACCGGACAGCGCGGTCAAGGAACAAGCGTGGACGACGGTGGTCGACGACGACTCTGTTCCCAACATCACGGCCCGTTCGATCGTCGGCGGTTTCGCCGGCCCCGGCCAGACGGAACTACTGGAACCGTACGTGGACCGCTATTTCGCCGCGATCGAAAAGGTCTGGGCTCGGCGGTCCAGTGAAGTCGCGCAAACCGTGGTGATCGGCCTGTACCCATCGTGGTCGATCGACGCCGATTCCGTCGCTGTCGCGGACAGGTTCCTGGAGAAGGATCTGGCGCCTGCGCTACGTCGTCTGGTGATCGAGGGCCGCGCGGGAATCGTGCGTGCGCTCGCGGCGCGGGAGTTCGACGCGAGCTGACCTACTGCAGAAACAAGAAATGCGCCGTTCGAATGAACGGCGCATTTCTTGTGAATCGGTGTGAGTTCCTATGGACTGACGATCGCCGCAGCCATGACACGTACCGAGCTGACCAGCCCGTCGATCAGGTTTCCGTCACGGAAGGGCCCGACGGCGGCAGTGATGCCCAGCTGCGCGACACGATCGGTCGCGCGATCGGACACTCGACGACCGGTGCGGATCTCGATTGCCTTGTTGTTGGGATCCACTGCGATCAGAATCGAGCGGATCGCGTCCGGTGTACCCGGGAACACATCGTTGGCACCGGCCACGACATCGTCGCCGAGATCACCGACGTACACATTGAAGCGAATCTGCGTCGCACGCGTCGCTTCAGCGAGGGCGTCGTCGAGGGCAACGAGATCTTGCGTCGCGAACGGAAGATGCGTCGGATTCGCGGTTCCGAACTCGTGCGCAGCCGACACTCGTCCGCTCGAGGTCAAGGCAGACCCGTACGGCAGGTCGTCGACATCGACGTGACTCTTGACCAGTTCACCACTTGCCACTTGCCGACCCTCCGATCGAATCCGCGGTGGATGCGTGCGAACCGCCGTGCCCACCGTGCGGTGTCACCTCGTCGGTCGCGCTCCACAGCAATGGTTCACGTGTCCACTTCTCCGACAGCGTGTACGGCGTGACGCTCATGCCGGGCTGCCTGTCGGCGACGAAGGACAGTGCGCCGATGATGCCGACCAACGCGGCCGGTATCACGCCGAATAACAGCAGTGTCTCGAGAATGCTCACAGGGTGTGACGTTAGCCGACTTTTGGCCGCAGAGCGACGCCGGGTCACGTTCCAGGGCGAAGTACACCGACCGCGCCCCGCAACGGACAAACCAGGCACCTACCAAAACTGACCCCGCCGACCTGGATCAGGCCGCACCTTCACCCAGGTAGGCCAACCACGACGGATCGAGTTCCTTGTTGCTCGCCAGCAACCGCCAGTGCGGACCCTTCGGCGGAACGAGTTGCGCGCGGAGCGCCCAACCCAGCTCACTGAGCATCTTGTCGGCTTTGCGGTGATTGCACGGCGCACAACACGCGACACAGTTTTCCCATGAATGCTCACCACCTCGACTACGCGGAACGACGTGGTCCACGGTCTCCGCCTTGGCGCCGCAGTACGCGCATCGGAACCGATCGCGATGCATGAGCGCGGCCCGGGTCATCGGGACTCTCGCGCGGTACGGCACACGGACAAAGGTTCTCAGTCGGATCACAGAGGGCACCTGGACCGAGAAGTCGGCCGAGCGGATATAGGGCCCGGACGGGTCGTCGTGGACGACGTCGGCCTTGTTGCATACGAGCAAAACCACTGCGCGACGCATCGGCAGGGCGGTCAGCGGCTCGAAGGTGGCATTCAGAAGCAGCACCCGGCGCTTGACCCAGGCGGGAACGACGTCCTCACCAGGAGATACAACATGTAGTGGAGAAGCCCCCGATATCCGTTCCCGCTGGTCTGCGGTGTCGTGAACATCGGTGGGCAGGAGTTGTCGATGACGGTGTTGCTTGTTCTTCATGGGTGTTCTCCCGAAAGAGGTCGGCGTCCGCGCATGGCTTGCGTGGAACACGTGAGACAGTGGAACACGAAAACACCGCTTCTGCACACCCCTTTCCGTCATAATCCCGTTTGCCGAACCGTGAACTTCGGGCCAACGGAGCATCCTTCGTCACGAAGGTGGCGAAACTGCGCGTCGTCCGTAGACTTTGGAAGTGTCTGTTCTTGCTTCGAGCCCACCCGTCCACCTGTCATCACTCGCCCTCGACACACGGGCATTCGAACTGACCGAAACGGGTCGAGACTGGTTGGTGGACAGACCTTTACAGATTGCCGGCTACGTCGTCCTCGCGATCGTGCTCCGAGTAGTTCTGCACCGACTGATCGCTCGCTTCACCCGGCGAACTGTCGTCGAATCCGGCAAACCACCTCTGCTGCGCCCCTTGCGCGAACGTGCACCGTCGTCGATGCGGGGTTCGATTCTGTCGGAGCGGCGCAGACAACGCGCCGAAACAATCGGTTCGGTCCTGAAGTCCGGCGTATCCGTCGTCATCCTTACGTGGTTCATCCTGTCAGTGCTTGCAGTGGTCGGGGTCAATGTGACCCCGTTCATCGCCTCGGCGGGAATCGTCGGCGTCGCGCTCGGCTTCGGTGCGCAGAATCTCGTCCGCGACTTCTTGTCGGGAATATTCATGCTTCTGGAAGACCAGTACGGGGTCGGCGATGTCGTCGACCTGGGGGAAGCAATCGGCACAGTGGAAAGCGTCGGATTGCGTGTGACGACCATCCGCGACGTCAACGGCACAGTCTGGTACTGCCGCAACGGCGAGGTTCTTCGAGTGGGAAACATGAGCCAGGGGTTCGCCGTCGCCGTGCTCGATCTACCGGTGGCCCACACAGCCAATCTCGACGACGCCTGCGAGGTCGCCGAGAAGACCGCACTCGACGTCGTCGCATCCGGTGCATTCAAGGACGACCTGTTGGGCGACCCGGAGATGCTGGGCGTCAACGCCGTGAGTTCGGATACCGTCACCATACGAATTACAGTCAAGACCAGGCCGGGCGTGCAGTGGTCGGTACAGCGGCGACTGCATCGCGAAATTCTCCAGGCGTTCGACGACGCTGGAATCAAGGCGCCGTATCCACAAGGCCGACAAGGTGGCGCCGTGGCCGACCTGGCAAAGTAAGACTGCTCGTACCGGCCGTGTAGTTCCCTGTTCGACAATTGCGACTGGAGAGAAAAGACGATGACCGAACCGCAGCAGACCTTCTACGACGCGGTCGGCGGCGCGGACACGTTCCACAAGCTCACGGCCAAGTTCTACGAAGAAGTGGCCAAGGACGAGATAGTTCGACCGCTGTATCCGGAGGAAGACCTCGCACCCGCCGAGAGGCGAATGCGGATGTTCCTCGAGCAGTACTGGGGCGGTCCGCGCACGTACTCCGACGAGCGCGGACACCCCCGACTCCGCATGCGGCACGCGGGCTTTCGGATCGGTCCGATCGAGCGCGACGCGTGGTTGCGATGCATGCACATTGCCATCGCGTCGATCGATGACTCGGTACTGGACGAGACTCACCGCGCACAGCTGGTCGACTACATGGAGATGGCAGCGAATTCGATGGTGAATTCGGCGATCTGAGCGTCAGAGGCCTGACGACACCGGTTCTATCCGTCCGAGCCCCCTGGCCCGACGAAGTGCGCCGCGCACGTTGCCGGCGAACTTCAGAGCGAGCAGTAGGGAGGGCGGAAGATGCTGGCGGAGTATTGCGTGTTTGCGCACATAGTCTTCGACGTGCCACTCCGACCACGTACCCGCACGAAACAGGGCCGCGTCACCCGCAACAAGCGTCCGCGCAGGAAGCTCGTCCGACGACACGGTCACCGAGCCGTCCATGATGTGCACGATTTCGTCGACGGCGAAGAACCACCGGAAACGGCCCGCTGTGCAATCCCAGACGTTCGTTGTGGTCGTTCCGTCCGCGCTGCGTGACCACTCGGCCATGCGGGCCTCCGGTGTGCCATCGAGGATCCAGTCCGGGTTGATGGGACTCGGCTGCAGCATCACTTCACTCAGGCGTACTGCCTCGATCGACTGTTCGGTCATTGTGTGTCGTACCCCTCGCTCCGGTTTCGTCCGAAACGGTACCTCATATTTCGGACAAAGAGACTGTTTTACCGTACAAAACCGGCAATACGGTGTGTAATTGCGCACGTTCCAGCACATGCGCACGTTGCAACCTGCGCAGCCGCTGCAACCTGCGCGTTCGTCGCTCGAGGTGACCGAATGAGTCGTTCGGTGCGGCCGGGGTCCCACACACACCGTCCAGCGCACGGGAACGCCGACGCCGCTCCGCACATCCGTTGGGCGTGACGAACACGAACCCCCTCCCTCATCGAGGCACAGCGTGATCGTTTGGCAGACTTGCCCACTGTGACCGATCGACTCGAGACCGAACCGTGGTGGAAGGATGCCGTCTTCTACCAGATCTATCCGCGTTCGTTTGCAGATTCCAACGGTGACGGTGTCGGTGACCTCGGCGGTGTACGCGACAAACTCGGATACCTGGAGTTGCTCGGTATCGATGCGATCTGGTTGAGCCCTGTCATGCGCTCACCCATGGCCGACCACGGCTACGACGTCTCGGATCCACGCGCGATCGATCCACTGTTCGGCGACCTCGATGTCATGGACGCACTGATCGAGGAAGCACATGCACGGGACATCAAGGTCACGATGGACCTGGTGCCGAACCACAGCAGCGACCAGCACCCGTGGTTCGTGGCCGCGCTCGCAGCGGCACCGGGTAGCCCCGAACGCGCGCGGTACATCTTTCGCGACGGCACAGGCCCCGACGGCGGCGAGCCCCCGAACAACTGGCCGAGCATCTTCGGTGGTCCGGCGTGGACACAGGTGCGCGCGTCCGACGGGTCCCCGGGGCAGTGGTACCTGCACATCTTCACCGCCGAGCAGCCCGACCTGAACTGGGACAATCCGGAAGTATTCGAGGATCTGTCCAAGACACTTCGATTCTGGCTCGATCGGGGCATCGACGGTTTTCGCATCGACGTCGCTCACGGGATGGCCAAACCTGCGGGCCTACCCGACATGAATCTCGAACTCAATGCTCTGATGAGGAACGACGACGACGATCCGCGGTTCAACAACGACGCCGTACACGATATTCACCGCGGAATTCGGAAAGTGATGAACGAGTACGAGCACTCGACAACTGTCGGTGAGATCTGGGTACAGGACAACGAGAAGTTCAGCGAGTACATCCGACCCGACGAGTTGCATCTCGGCTTCAACTTCCGCTTGGCAGAGGCAGCATTCGACGCCACCGCAATACGCGACGCGGTGTCCAACTCGCTCGACGCAGTGTCGCGGGTCGATGGGACGCCGACGTGGACGCTCTCCAACCACGACGTCGTGCGTGAAGTCACCCGCTACGGCGGTGGCAAGCGCGGAACGGCCAGAGCGCGGGCAATGATCCTGCTCGAATTGGCGCTTCCGGGTGCAGTATTCGTCTACAACGGCGCCGAGCTCGGTCTGCCGAACGCCGATCTGCCCGACTCCGCACTGCAGGATCCGGTCTGGGAGCGCTCGGATCGCACCGAACGCGGCCGTGACGGTTGCCGAGTGCCGCTTCCGTGGGAGGGATCGACGCCTCCGTTCGGCTTCAGCACTTCGGACGACACTTGGCTGCCGATGCCCGCGGAATGGGCGTCGCTGACGGTCGAGGAGCAACTGGAAGACGTCGATTCGATGCTCAGCCTGTATCGGTCGGCGTTCGAACTTCGTGCGTTGCGTCCGGAGTTCGCCGGCCCAGGCCTCGATTGGTACGGGAGCCCTCCCGGATGTCTTGCGTTCCGTCGACGCGGCGGACTGATCTGCGCACTCAACGCGACCGACGTGCCCATACCGCTGCCCCCTGGCGAACTGCTGATGGCGAGCGCTCCCGTGGTGGACGGACAGTTGCCGCCCGACGCCGCAGCGTGGCTGGTCTGAGCCCTCAGCGCTCGACAGTCAACGACAGAGGGTTCCCACGTCGGCTGAACACCGAACCGTAGCGAGCGTCCAGGCGCAACCACACCTTGGTTGCTCGTACCCGCACGATTTCGCTGCCCTCGATTCGGGCGAGATCGACGGTCGCCGTCAACGGGTCCTGACCCGTGTACGGAACGAATCCCATTGCGGTGAGCGCGAATACCGTCCTCATCGTGATCGACACACCGTCGGCACCACCGTCGACGTGTAGGACCTCCTGGTCGAGCAGCGACACCGGCGGCCCATGACTACTTCCGTGTTCCTTGGCCAGCACTGCGCCACGTTGCGCCAGATCGATCAGCACCCGGGCGGGCACATCATCGATGTGTTCGAAACCGTGCTCGGGCGGAAGTGCGCCACGCCATGCAGAATCCATGGAAAAGCCCGGATCCACCGCACCGTCGTCGACGGATTCGAGCGCCGCGAGCAACTGATCGGCGGCCGCGGACGTGTCGTCGGGTGCAATCGAGCCCGAGACGACCCGAACGGCGAGCGCGTCGAACCCGGTCGATGCCCACACCGCAAGTCTGCCGTCCGATCTCGTTCGCATCCGCACGACCGCAGCATCGTCGAGCCGCAACGCCTTGCTCAGGAAGGCAGTCAGGTTTTCGCGTTCGACCGCGTCGGGAACGGTGAGTACTCGTTCAAACACGCTGCCAGCTCTGAAGATATTCGCGTTCTTCTGCGGTGAGTCGCCGCAGCCGCTGCGCGTCGATGTCGAATGCGGCGATCTGTGTCGACGCGACGATGGCCGCGGGCGTATCCAACGATTTTCCTTTCGCACGAACCTCGTACCCGGCGACGAAGTCGACTGCCCGCACCTTGTCGACCCACATGAACACGTCCAGCGGCCCGTCCTCATGACGAAGCTGCCCGCGATACTTCACGTGTAGGTCGGCGATCACCGCACCATGGCGCAAGTTCGCGGTCGGCTTGCCGTCGATCAGGAGCCACGGTATCCGAGCCTCCTCCAGCAGCGTCACCATGCGTGCATGGTTGATGTGCTGGTAGACGTCCATGTCCGACCAACGCACTTCGACGCTGGTGTGAAATCCGATGCGGCTCTCCGGATCTCGTTTGTCGGACAAGTGGTTGATAGGGACACTCACTGCAGTTGTCTTCTTTCGTTCGCGGTCAGGTTTTTCAGAACTCTAGGGCACCATGCTGCGAACCTGGCGCGCGGCGACGGACAGCGTCGCCAGATCCAGGGTGCCGGAATCGGCGATCTCGCGCAGCGCCGCACGAGCGCGTGCCAGCCTCGACGCATTGGTCGTTTCCCATTCCGCGATCTTCTCTGCCGCGCTCTCGTGCGGTTCACCTCCGAGTAGAACTTCTTTGGTGATCGCGCGCAACGACGAGTACAGGTCGTCGCGCAACGCCAGACGCGCCAACGAATGCCAGCGATCTCCTCGCGCGAGTCCGGATACCGAGGTCAACAGCCAGTCGACACCGATGTGCGCATCGAGTGCGAAGTACAGTTCCGCGACTTCGTCCGGTTCGTGATCGGTGATGTCCGCGACGTCGATGACGTCGAGAAGGCAGAACACGTCGAGCAGCCGATACACCTTCGTTGCAAGCGCTCTCGGCGCACCCCTGCCGACCGCGGATTCGACGCGGACGTCGAGATCTCGTGCTTGGTGACCGTCGATCCATCCACCGACCAGTCCACTGAGCACGGCGACCTTGCCTGCGTACCTGCTGATTTCGGCGCCCACCGCCAGCGGCTGCGGCCGGTTGGTCAGCAGCCAACGTGCCACGCGATCGAGAACCCTCCTGGATTCGAGGAGAAGTTCGTCCGACGACGCCGTGGGGATACCCGCCGATCGTATGTCTTCCCACAGGTTGTCGAGATCGAAGATCGCCGTCGCAGCAGCGAAGGCGCGTACGGCGTCGGTACCGGTGGCTCCGGCGTCCTCCGCCAATCGGTAGACGTAGGTGATCCCACCTCGGTCGACGGTTTCGTTCGTGAGCGTGGTCGCCACCAGTTGCCGGCGAAGCGCGTGTGAGGTGATCGCGTCGCGGAACGGCTCGCGTAGTGGCGCCGGGAAGTACTTCGGCAACCTCGGCGCGAACGCGTCACTGTCGGGAAGCTCACTGGCCAGCAGATCGCTCTCCAGACTGAGCTTCACATGCGCCATCAGAGTTGCAAGTTCGGGGGACGTCAGCCCGCGGCCCTCGCCCTTCCGCTTGCGGATTTCGGTCTTGCTCGGCAGAGCCTCGAGCTCGCGGTCCAATCCACGACGAGTTTCCAGGTCGTCGATGACGCGGCCGTGGACGGTGAGCAACGACGGTGCGTCGAATCGCGATGTGCCGAGCAGTTCGTTCTGCATGAAATTGTCACGAAGCACCAAGCGTCCGACCTCGTCGGTCATCGACGCGAGCAGCTCATCGCGATCGCCGCGATCGAGCGTACCGTCGGCGATTGCTGCTTCCAACAGAATCTTGATGTTGACCTCGTGGTCCGAGCAGTCGACGCCGGCCGAGTTGTCGACGGCGTCGGTGTTGATTCGCCCGCCGGACATGTCGTACTCGATTCGGCCGAGTGCGGTGGCGCCCAGATTGCCACCCTCGCCCACCACCGTCGCTCTGATCTCGTTGCCGTTGACCCGAACAGCATCGTTCGACTTGTCCCCCACCTCGGCGTTCGATTCGCTCGACGCTTTGATGTAGGTCCCGATCCCGCCGTTCCACAGCAGGTCGGCAGGTGCCATCAGAATGGCTCGGACAAGTGCCGGCGGCGACAATGATGTGACGTCCTCGTCCAGCCCGAGGGACGCCCGCGCCTGGGGACTGATCGGAATCGACTTGACGGTCTTGTCCCACACCCCGCCGCCGGTGGAGATCAGCGAGGAGTCGTAGTCCGCCCACGACGACCGGGGCAGGGCGAACAACCGCTCACGTTCGGCGTATGCACTGGGCCGGTTCGGGTTCGGGTCCAGAAAGATGTGTCGATGATCGAATGCCGCGACGAGCCCGATGTGCCTGCTCAGCAGCATTCCGTTACCGAAGACATCGCCACTCATGTCGCCGACACCGACAACGGTGAAGTCCTGGGTCTGCGTGTCGACACCGATCTCGCGGAAGTGGCGCTTGACGCTCTCCCATGCGCCCTTGGCGGTGATCCCCATCGCTTTGTGGTCGTAGCCTGCTGATCCACCGGACGCGAAGGCGTCGCCCAGCCAGAAACCGTATTCTGCGGCAACCGAATTGGCCAGGTCCGAGAATGTCGCGGTGCCCTTGTCTGCCGCGACGACGAGATAGGTGTCGTCACCGTCACGGCGAACGACCCGTGGGGGCGGCATGACGGACCCGCTTGCTCGATCCAAATTGTCGGTCACGTCCAACAGACCGGCGATGAACAACCGGTAGCAGGCCTGGCCTTCCTGCGCCGTCGCGCTCCGATCGACGGCCGCATCGCCCGTCACCGCCGGAGGCCGCTTGACGACGAATCCGCCCTTGGCCCCCACCGGCACGATGACGGCATTCTTGACCATCTGTGCCTTGGCCAATCCGAGGACTTCTGTTCGGAAATCCTCACGACGGTCGGACCATCGCAGTCCGCCTCGAGCGACCTCGCCGAAGCGCAGGTGCACGCCCTCGACTCGAGGCGAGTACACGAAGATCTCGAATGTCGGTTTGGGC
This sequence comes from Rhodococcus sp. FG69, assembly GCF_057808915.1. Classification (NCBI taxonomy): domain Bacteria; kingdom Bacillati; phylum Actinomycetota; class Actinomycetes; order Mycobacteriales; family Nocardiaceae; genus Rhodococcus; species Rhodococcus sp. FG69. Next base: position 165,896 of record NZ_JBMDIX010000002.1, read on the forward strand.
TTGGGTAATTCGGCAATTTGCTGCGGATCGAGCTTGAGCGAGAGGAACTCGCGGCCGACACCGGAACTGTCGACGACGTAGTAGTTGGTCCTCAGGGTTGCGCGGATCAGTTCGAAGATCGCGCGCAGAATCCGATCTGCATCGAGGCTGATCACCTCGTCTATCAGGGACCTCAACTCACCGTCGAGTACCGCCGACAGTTCGACGGAGGAGTGCTCCGGGTCGAATTGCGCTTCGAACAATCCCACCAACAGCCGCGAGGTGCGTGGATGGGCCAACAACACCCCTTCGATGTTGAACTGACTGTAAGGAAAAGCTGCCTGCCGCAAGTACTTTGCGTATGCTCGCAGAATCTGCGCCTGGCGCCAATCCAAGCCGGCACGCATGACGAGCTCGTTGAATCTGTCGGCCTCGGCGCGCCCCTCCCACACCGCAGTGAACGCGTCGGTGAATCGAAGTTGTACGCGCGACTCGCGATCCGCCGAACCTGCGGCCTGCAACTCCGAATCCAGGTCTCCGTCGATCGCCGCCAACAGCATCTCGCGTGATGCCGAGACTCCGAAATCGTATATCCAGCACTGCATTCCGTCCGGACGAACAACCGGGTACGGCCGCTCGTCGTCCACCTCGACCCCGAGGCTCTGCAGAACCGGAAGGACCTGACTCAGCGATACACCACGTCCTCCGATGTACAGGCTGAACCGCCAACTTCCGACGTCCGAGTCGACATTTCGGTACAGCTGCATGTCGATGGCGCCGTCCGACAGCTTCTCGAAACGCGCGATGTCGGACACGGCGCGCTCGGGGCCGAAATCCTGCTTGTAGGCCTCCGGTAGCGCTTCTGCGTACCGCGAGGCGACGACGGAGTCGATGGCCGCATTCTGTGAGACTGCTTCGGCGAGACCGTCTTCCCAAGTCCTGATCGTCTCGGTGAGCAGCGATTCGATCCGCGCAATGTTGTCCCGCGAGAGATCCACCGTAGCCGAACGGTCCTGGTCTCGTCGCACCGTCACATGCAGCAGAGCAAGGTCCGATTCGGTCACGCGGGCGGTGTAGTCGAGTCCCGAACCGTGCAGTTCGGCCAGCAGGCGATTCTGGACTGCCAGCCGTACACGCGTCGTGTACCGGTCGCGGGGCAGATACACCAACGCCGACACGAACGCCCCGCCGGAATCTTCTCGGAGAAATATCTTCACCCTGCGCTTACGGCCCAGCGCCAACACGGCGGTTGCAGTCTCGTAGAGCGCGTCGACGCCGGTGGCGAACAGTTCCGAGCGCGGCATCGACTGAAGAACTTCGAGCATCGCCTGGCCGGAGAACGACCCGAGGTCGTAGCCGGCGCGATCGATCGCCGACCGTACCCGACGTTCGATGACCGGTATGTCGAGGACGTTCTCGTGCAATGCCGTCACGGTGAATACCCCGACGAAGCGGTGCTCTCCCAGTTCGGGCGCAGCGGAGTCGAACAGTGTCACGAAGTATGGGTAGACCGCGCGATGTACGGTTGCCGGGCTCGATCCCTGGGTGAGGGTGACAAGTTCGGTGTGATCGTCCAAAGTCCACGAATCCGAGACTCCCTGACGATTCTGCCTCAGGACGCCGAGACCGCTGCCCTCCTCGGGCGTTGCCTTGACGGCGCCGTCCGAGGACCTCGTCACGGTGTAGCGGCGATAGCCGAGCAATGTGTAGTGGCCGTCGGCGAGCCACCTCAGCAGGTCGGCCGCATCGTGAAGTTCGGCGGCGGCGGTCCCCTCGCGCTCGATTGCCGCGTTCTCGAGAGTGTGCGCGACGGCCGTCTGGTTCTCGCGCATCGCCTCGGTGTCCTCGACGACTTCGCGCACGTCGGTCAGCACTCGGGAAATCGCGGCTTCGATGGTGTCGCGAACAGCGTCAGGCACCACAGGATTGAGTTGCAGGTGCATCCAGGATTCAGGGACGGTTCCGGGCGTCGTACGTCCGTTCCCCGGCCCGACGTTCAGGAGCTTGCCATTCGCATCTCGTGAGACGGACAGGATCGGGTGAACGATCTCGTTGACGTCGACACCGAGTCTCGACAGCTGTGACACGACCGACTCGACGAGTAACGGCATGTCGTCGGTGACGATCTGCAGCGCCAACCCCGCCGATGCATTCGCACCGTCACTATCGGGGACATGCAGCCGCACGTTGGCCTGGCCTGGCTGCCGCATCGCACCGAGTTGGAGGTGCAATCGAAACATCGTCTGTTCGGGCTCGATGACCGTGCTGTCGAGATCAGCAAGGTCGACGTGCGCAAAGTACGCCGATCTCACCTCCGACAACTTCGAGGAGAGCTCCCCCGGCAGTTCGTTCGTCCAGTCGATGTCCGTCGTACCCGCCGAGTTCGGCATGTGTTGAACCACTCCCTTGTGAGGATGATCGCGCCTGGTGTGTGTTCCGCAGGCTCCTGACGACGAGACTAACGCCGGAACTGCTTCAGAGGTGACCAGGTGGGCTATCTGGTTGTCGCCGTCAGGACTTCCCGGTGTCGGGGTACTCGGCAAGAACTGTCTTTTCCCGCTCGGTGAGCGGGCGAGACGCCTGCGCATCGAGATCGAACGCCACCATCACGGCCGATGCGTCGGCGCACAACGAGCCGCTGTTGTCGCGCACGCGATGTCGAACGTCGAACGACGTTCTTCCGATACGAGAGACCGCCACCTCTATGAGCAAGGGGCCCGACTCGTCGAAAATGGGACGCAGGAAGTCGACGGTCATCTTTCGGACCACCGTCGCTCCCCTGTTGCCCTCTGCTTCCATCAAGACTTGCGTGATGAAGAGTGCGCGCGCTTCCTGCAGATATTCGACGAATCGGGTGTTGTTCACGTGCCCGAGTCGGTCCGAGTCACTCCATCGAACTTGGAGTCGATGCTCGAATTTCTTGTCGGTCAAGGATGTCAGTCCCTGGTCAGCTTGCGGTGCGTGACGCGGTGTGGCCGAGCAGCGTCAGGTCCGAGCCGCTCCACCTTGTTGGCCTCGTAGCCTTCGAAGTTTCCTTCGTACCAGTACCAAGCCGCTTCGTTGTCGCCGAAGCCGCCCTCCCACGCCAGGATGTGAGTACAAGTCCGGTCGAGGAACCACCGGTCGTGTGAGATCACCACGGCGCAACCGGGGAACTCTTCCAGTGCATTCTCGAGCGATCCGAGTGTCTCGACGTCGAGGTCGTTGGTCGGCTCGTCGAGCAGGATCAAGTTTCCGCCCTGCTTGAGCGTCATCGCCAGGTTGAGGCGGTTGCGCTCACCACCGGACAGCACTCCGGCCGGCTTCTGCTGGTCGTGGCCCTTGAATCCGAACGAGCTTATGTAGGCGCGAGAGGGGAACTCGGAGGTTCCGACGGTGATGAAGTCGAGTCCGTCGGAGACGGTCTCCCACACGGTCTTCTTCGGGTCGATTCCGGAGCGGTTCTGGTCGACGTAGCTGAGCTTGACCGTCTGCCCGATCTTGACCTCGCCGCTATCCGGTTCTTCGAGACCGACGATGGTCTTGAAGAGCGTCGTCTTGCCGACACCGTTGGGGCCGATGACACCGACGATGCCATTGCGAGGAAGGGTGAAAGAGAGGTCCTTGATGAGGACCCGGCCGTCGTAGCCCTTGTCGAGATGCTTGACCTCGACGACGACATCGCCGAGCCGCGGTGGGTTGGGGATCTGAATCTCGTCGAAATCGAGTTTCCTGGTCTTCTCGGCCTCGGCGACCATCTCGTCATAGCGGGCCAGACGCGACTTGCTCTTCGCCTGGCGGGCTTTTGCACCGGAGCGAACCCAGGCGAGTTCGTCCTTGAGGCGCTTCTGCAGCTTCTGATCCTTCTTGCCCGAGACCTCGAGGCGCTCTGCCTTCTTCTCCAGGTACGTGGAGTAGTTGCCCTCGTAGGGGTACAGGTGCCCGCGGTCCACCTCGGCGATCCACTGCGCGACGTGGTCGAGGAAGTACCTATCGTGGGTCACGGCGAGAATCGCGCCGGCGTATGCAGCGAGGTGCTGCTCGAGCCACAGGACGCTTTCGGCGTCGAGGTGGTTGGTGGGCTCGTCGAGAAGGAGCAGGTCGGGCTTGCTGAGCAGCAGCTTGCACAGCGCGACGCGTCGCTTCTCACCACCGGAGAGGTTCGTGACGGGTGACTCGGGTGGCGGGCAGCGAAGCGCATCCATGGCCTGCTCGAGCTGGGAGTCGATTTCCCACGCGTCGGAGTGATCGAGCTTTTCCTGGAGTTCGCCCATCTCCTCCATGAGTTCGTCGGAGTAGTCGGTAGCCATCAACTCGGCGATTTCGTTGTATCGCTTGAGCTGAACCATCGTCTCGCCGAGGCCGTCCTCGACGTTCTCACGGACGGTCTTGGTGTCGTCGAGCACCGGTTCCTGCATAAGGATTCCGACCGAGGCACCGGGCGCGAGAAAGGCTTCGCCGTTTCCCGGCTGGTCGATCCCGGCCATGATCTTGAGGATGCTGGACTTGCCGGCGCCGTTGGGGCCGACGACACCGATCTTGGCTCCTGGGTAGAAGCTCATCGTGACGTCGTCGAGTATGACCTTGTCGCCGTGCGCCTTGCGCACCTTCTTCATGGTGTAAATGAATTCCGCCATGCGGGCCAGCTTATCCGTCAGCGGCCCCGCCGACACCATCGCCCGAATCGCGGGCGGACGCCCCTGTCCTCGAGGTCGGTCCGCCCAGCTTTCGACCTGACCCCTAGCCCGGTGCGATCGGGTCGAGCAGACGGTGGACGAACGGTGTGGAGTCCACGGTGGACGCAATCATCGTCCCCTCGTGACCGACGAATTCACCGTCCGAGAACAGGTAGGGGTTATAGGTGACGTCTTGACCGTTGTGGAGCAGACCGGCCAGCAGCGGCACCGACAGAGGTGACGGCACCATCGTGTCGATGACGCCTTGCCCGATGAAGATCGGCCGGTCGTAGCCGTCGGTCGGCACCGCGAGGTACCGCGTCAACGCGTCGAACATCTCGGTTCCGGCTATCGGGCGTGCGAGTAGTGCGCCCACCGACCCGTGATGCGTGCGCAGGTCACCTGGGCAGGTGTTCTCGACCGTGTCCACCTCCGACCGGCCGAGTGGGGTCAGATAGCTGTCGACGTCCAGGTCCGGCCGCGCTTCGCGAAGTCCTGCCAATACATAGGTCGCGAACACGTCGAGACCGTCCAGTCCGAGATCCGGAAGCAATGGCCCACCCAACTGGAACGCGTACTCGAGGTTGGACGGTGCGCCGGTGGCCACGGCACCGCGATAGTCGAGTTCCGGCGCATAGCTCGTCGCGATGTGCGCGGCGTGGAGAACTGCATGCCCACCTTGAGATTGACCGATCGCCAGCCATCGATCCGCCAGTGTGGGTTCGACCGCACGCGCAGCGCGGACCATATCGATCACGTTGCGGGACGCCGAAGACTTCTCGAGATACGCGTGTGGGCCGGGGGTGCCCAGCCCGGCGTAGTCGGTAGCGACGACGGCATATCCCTCGGACAGCCAATGGGCGAGGTAGTCACGGGTGCGACCCTCGTACGGGGTACGCGACGGCGCGCACTGATCTCCGACACCGACTGTTCCGTGCGCCCATGACACGACCGGCCAGCCACCTATTGGAGGTTCACCGGCCGGGACGAACATGGCTCCGGAGCTGAGCGCAGGTTGCTCGGTGGGCCCGGCCGACCAGTAGGTGATTCGGTGCGCCCGAGCGGTTCCGGGCAGACCGAAATCGGACGCGAGCGGTTCCGTCGACACGACGTTCCCCGGCACCGTGTCGAGAGAGTCAGGCTGTTCCGCGGAGCCAACGCCGCCGGTAGGGATGCCGATGATGAGCGCCATCGCCAGAATCGCCCATGCACGTGCTCCGCCTCGCATGCGACCACGCTAACGATGCGCAAGGAGCGATGCCGAACCCGACATGCCGTCGTTCGGGTCCGGCATACTCGCGAAGCCTCCTACACGGCCACGCCGACGGTCTCGGCGGTTTCGGATTCGGTGATGTCGTCCGTGTGATCGAACACGTCGTTCTCGTCGTCCATCTGATCGGTCGAATCCACCTGCGAGACCGGCACAGGACGCGCACGTTCGAGCTTGACGATGCAGCGAGCAAGGTCCGGTCCGATCGCACTCGCTGTCATCTCCACTCCGGAGCGTTCGACACCTTCTCGCGTCGTGTACTCGTTGGTCTTCAATTGCCCGTAGGCGATGACCGGGTCGCCTTTCATCAGCGAACCGCCGACGCCCTTGACCAGTCTGCGCCAGCACGTCACTGTCAGGAACAGCGTTCCGCCATCCGTCCATTCGCCCGTGTTGCGGTCCTGGCGGCGAGCATTGCTCGCCATCCGGAAGTTCAGTACTTCCTCGCCGGACGGCGTCTGCCGCTTGATCGGATTGGTGATGACGGTCCCTACTACTGCACATTGTGCTTCGTACATGTTCTGCCCCCTGGCCGTTGGGTGATACGAGTCATTCGGTGATACGGGCCGGCATCGCCGATCCGATGAGCCAAGTGTCTCGTGAAACGGCAGCCCGAAAAGGCGTCGATCGACATCTGTGGATGAACCGGTTCGCTGTGGATAACCCTGTTCCGGAGGCAGTTTCGAGCGCGAATGCGTCGGTGGACCGTGCTAGGGCGGACGCTACGCCGCGACCCGATCTGTCGTCGCGTTCGCTTCCGACGCCCGAATCAGCTCGACGTAGTACCCGTCGGACGCCATCAACTCGTCGTGGGTTCCGGTTTCGAGGACTCGACCGTTGCCGAGAACTGCGATTCTGTCCGCCGATCGCACAGTCGAGAGCCGGTGTGCGATGAGGATTGTCGTGCGGCCGGCCATGAGTTCGTCGAGTGCATCCTGCAGTGCACGCTCGGTCCGATTGTCCAACGCACTGGTTGCCTCGTCGAGTACGAGAACCGGCGGATTGCGCAGGACCGTCCTGGCGATCGCGAGCCGTTGCTTCTCGCCGCCGGAGAAACGGTAGCCGCGCTCCCCCACAAGCGTGTCGTATCCGTCGTCCAACGCCATCACGAAGTCGTGGATCTGTGCGATTCGCGCAGCATTCTCGATCTCCGCATCCGTCGCATCCGGTTTGGCGAATCTCAGGTTCTCGCGGATCGTTGCGTGAAAGAGGTAGGTCTCCTGCGAGACGACACCGACGAGATCGGCGACCGTCGTGGTCTCCAGATCGCGAAGGTCGACTCCGTCGATGGTGATTCGTCCCGACGTCGGATCGTGCAACCTGGCAGCGAGATATCCCAAGGTCGTCTTGCCGGAGCCGGTCGCACCGACGAGCGCCAACGTGCTGCCGGAGGGAACGACAAGGTCGATATTTCTCAGTGTCGGCGTCGTCGCCTCCGCGTACGAGAAGTCGACGTGGTCGAACTCGACATCTCCGCGTACGTCCGTGCGTGAGAGCGCTGTCGGATTCAGCGGTTCTGCGATGTCGATCGGCAGATCCAGGTACTCGAAGACCCGTCCGAACAGCGCCAGCGAGCTCTGGACTTCGACACCGGTGCCGAGCAACTGCATGGTCGGACGGAACAACTGGGTCTGCAATGTAGTGAACGCAACGAGTGTTCCCACCGTAAGCGCACTGCCGTTTCCGATGGTGACGCCGGCGAACCAGTAGACGAGAGCGGGCATGATCGCGAAGCTGATCTGCATGCTGGCCATGCGCCACTTTCCCGCCATCATCGCCTTCAACTCGACGTCGGCGACTTCGTCCGATCGTGCTGCGAAGCGGTCGGTGAGCACGTGGGCGGATCCAGTGGTCTTGCCGAGCAGAATTCCGCTGACCGACAGTGATTCCTCGATCTGAACCGACAACTCCCCCAGCAGCTTCTGCCGAGCGGTGGAGATCTTGCGACGCTCGTTGCCGATCCGACGTGCGATTCTGACGAAAACCGGCAGGATGGCGAGCGAGAACAAGGCCAGGCGCCAGTCGAGCAGAAACAGAGCGACGACGGTGGCGGCCACGGTGGTCGCATTCTGCGCGATCGAGGTCGCGGTGTTGGTGACCACCGATTGCATTCCGCCGATGTCGTTGGCGATCCGTGATTGCACCTCACCGGTGCGGGTCCGAGCGAAGAACCCCAGCGATTGCTTCTGAAGATGTCCGTACACGGCGACTCGAAGATCGTGCATGAGCTTCTGACCGACGCCGTTGGACATCCACGTCTGTACGACGCCGAGAGCGTTGGTGATGATGGCGACTGCAATCATGCCCGCAGCGATCAGCGTGACGAGTGTGACGTCGCGATCAGGGATGGCATGGTCGAGCAGTTCGCGGAGAAGGAGGGGTGAAGCGAGCGCGATGATCGCGCTGAAGACGATGATGGCGGAGACTGCGGCGATACGCGCGCGGTACGGATGAAAGAGTGCGAGAACTCGGCCGACGGGTGCTGGATCGGCGACGGGTCCCGGCTTATTCGTCGGAACGGCAGATTCGGTGTTGCTGCTGAGTCGGCTTTCCAAGTAGACCTCCGGGTTCGATGAACAACATAAAGCAGAGGCTACCTCATTATGAGGTTGACCGCAATGCGGCTATGCTGCTGTCATGCATACGGGAGACAACCCGAATCTCGCCGACTCGTTCATGGCTGTTGCGAGGCGAATACGCCGCATACACATGGGCGCGCTCGAGCCGTTCGGTCTCAATCCGTCCCAGAGCCGGGCGTTGCACGTTCTCGCTCGCGAAGAGCGGCCGATGCGACTCCGCGCACTCGCCGACCATTTGCGCATCGTCGCTCGCTCGGCCACGGACATCGTCGACTCCCTCGAAAGCGCAAACCTGGTTGTCCGCGAAAACGATCCCGCGGACCGCCGCGCGGTTCTCGTCGCGTTGACCGACGAAGGCCGCACTCGACTGGACGCTATCGACTCGGCTCGCCGCGCTGTCGCGACCGAGTTGTTCGACAGCCTCGACTCCGCCGAACGCGACGAACTGCAGCGAATTCTCGGGAAGATCACGACCGAGAGATGACGGCTGCGGCGGTGGTGGTGGTGGTGGTGCCTCCGACTACCGCTCCCCGTCGCGATCTCGACGAGCCAATTCGGCGAACATTGCGTTGTGCGCTGCGAGGTCCGCGTCATGGTCACGATCGGCTGCCCGGTCCGTGCGCTGTGCGTTCCGATCGTCGCTGCGCGACCACTGAATCAGGAGTGCAAGCATGACGAGCACGAGCGGAATTTCGCCCGTCGCCCAGGCGATACCGCCGCCCAGCTTCTGATCTCCCATCAGATCGGCGTTCCAGTCGAGACCGAGTGTGCGGTAGTACCACCCACCCATCACGGTGTTCATGCTCATCAACGCGACGCCGAAGAATGCATGGAACGGCAGCGATCCGAAGACCATGGCCAACTTGGTGATCGGTTCGATGTGACGCGGTGATGGATCGACGCCGATGACCACCCAGTAGAAGAGATATCCACTGAGGATGAAGTGCGCGTTCATGAGCAGGTGCGCGGTGTGGTTGTCCAGGATCGCCCCGAAGATTCCGCCCAGGTACAACGCGTAGAACCCACCGACGAACAACACTGCTGCGACGATCGGGTGCGTGAGGAATCTCGAGACCGGGCTGTGCAGAGCTTGCAGCAGCCACTCACGTGGGCCTGGCACGCCGCTCTTGCCCGCCACGGGGAGTGCGCGCAGCGCGAGAGTGAGCGCTCCGCCGAGGGCGAGCAGAACGGGGACCAACATCGACAGAGCCATGTGCGCGCCCATGTGCACGCTGAACGCCGCCGGCGAGTATTTCCCGACGCCGGAGGAGGTGGCAACCAGCATGGTCACGCATCCCAGCACGAACGCCACAGTCCGGCCGACGGGCCACGAGTCGCCCCGTTTGTGGAGGCGACGAACTCCGAGCAGGTACACCACGGCCAGGACGATCGACGCAGTCCCGAAGATGAGGTCGAACCGCCAGTCGAACATCAGGCGTGCGAGCGTCGGCGGTCCGTCGAGGTCGTACCCGAGTGCTGCCTCGGTCAGCGACAGGTCGGGGTTCACATTCGACGGCGGAGGTGTACGGCCGAGTCCGACAGCCAATCCGATGGTGGCTGCCATGACAAGAACTTCGCCGCCGGCAAATCGGATGAGAGCTCCACGCGACTCGGGGTTCGCAGCGAGCGCAGGCAATGATCGCCGTCGCTGAATCCATCCGAAGAATCCGAGGACGACGAGGGCGACGATCTTCCCCAGGATCAGCCGTCCGTACAGGGTGCCGAACAAGTCCGAGACCGACACCCTGACGAGAGCGTTGATCACTCCGGACGCTGCCATCACCACGAAACACACGGACGCGATCGACGAGAATCGCCTGGTCGCCACGTCGGTGTATGCACCTCTGCGGCGTGCATGCGCGAGGACCGCGAACAGGCCACCCGCCCAGAGTGTCGCGGCTATCAAGTGCAGGATCAAACTGTTGGTCGCTACGTCGTGGGATCCTCCCGAGGACGAGTGACCGGTCACGGCGATCGGCATCAGCGTGCCGAGCGCGAACAGCAGTAGCAGCGGGGTCCACGACCACCGCAACACCGCACGCGACGCAATCGCGAGAATGACCGCGAGGATTGCCGTCCAGCGCCAGGCGCTCGCGATTTCCACCTGGTCCAGTGCCACCCACAGATTGGCAGGCTGGATCGCCACGGTGAACGGCTGGCCGGACGTGTCCGACAACGTCAGGGGAACCAGGACCAGCGCACACGCTGCCCACACGATCGCGGCAACCGATCCTGTTCGCACCGCCCGATAGCCACCGACGTCGAGCACGCCACTCTTCTGCGGCGGAACCAGGAATGCAGCGAGAAGGAAGGAGCCGATGGCGATCGACGCGGCGATTTCACCGATAGCTCGTACCGCGGGCAGGCCGTAGGTCGTTGCCGGCCCGGGATCGGGAATACCGAGCAGGACCAGGGCGTCCGACGCGGACAGGCTGATGACGAGAGCAGCGACGACGGCCGCGATCAGAGCCGCCGTCGCGAACACGGACGTCGACGCCGTTGCCGCAGGTTTCGTCGACGACGGTTCGATCGTTCCCACATCAGGTGCTGCCATGACAACCAGAGTAAGAGGTGTCTGGACTGGTGGGATACGCAGCATCCCGTAGTCCTACGGCCCGTCGTAGATGGTGTGGCGTTGCACACCCGTCAATCGTGGTGGATGCGGCCTTGCTGACCGGCGAGCGGCTCGCCGGATCCGCCCCATCGCCTCGCGACGATTTCCGCGGCGATGGACACTGCAGTCTCCTGTGGTGTGCGTGCCCCCAGATCGAGCCCAATGGGACTCGACATGCGAGCAAGTTCGACGTCGGTGAGACCGACCTCCTTCAACCGCGCGACTCGGTCCTCATGCGTTCGACGTGACCCCATGGCACCGACGAATGCGAAGTGCTCCTGGCGAAGCGCAATATCGAGTAGCGGCACGTCGAATTTCGGATCGTGTGTCAGTACACACACGATCGTGCGGTCGTCCAACGCCCCGGCGGCCAGTTGCTCAGCGAGATAGCGGTGTGGCCAGTCGACGACGACGTCAGCTGCGGAAGGAAAGCGATCCGAAGTTGCGAATAGCTCGCGTGCGTCGCACACGGTCACTCGATAGCCGAGGAATGTCCCCTGCTCCGCGACTGCCGCTGCGAAGTCGATGGCCCCGAACACCAGCATGCGCGGCCGCGGCGCATAGCTGGCGACGAACACGTCCATTCCGTCGCCGAGGCGCTCACCGTCGGGGCCGTAGGTGAGCATCGCTGATCGTCCGCTGGCAAGGAGCCCACGAGCGTCGTCGACTACGGCTGCGTCGCAGCGCGGAGACCCCACCGACCCCGAGGAGTCACTTTCACCGAGCACGATATGCATGCCGACACGCTCGACATCTCGGTGACGCACCACCGTCGCGACAGCGATCGGACGATCGGTGGCGATGGCTTCGGCGACGGTTCCCAATTCGGGAAACGTTGACTGCGATACGGATTCGACGAACACGTCGAGTATTCCGCCACAGGTGAGGCCGACTGCGAACGCGTCGTCGTCACTGACGCCGTACCGTTCGAGCACTGGAATACCGCTGGCCGAGACATCGGCTGCGACCTCGTAGACGGCACCTTCGACGCACCCGCCGGAGACCGAGCCATGCACCGAGCCGTCGGGAGCCACCATCATCGATGCACCCGCCGGGCGTGGTGCGGAGCGGAAGGTGCGAACGACGGTTGCCAGGCCCGCTGAACCTCCGGCACGCCACACTGCCACCAGATCATCGAGGACGTCGCGCATGCGTCATCCTCTCACCCCGAAAGTGTGGTGCGCCTCCCGGCTGTGTCGCGCGGCGCGGCTAGGCCAATCCCTCCGGGTAGTTGAGCGCCAGCCCCGTCTCCCCTACGCCGAGCTCGAGGATCGCCCACTGTGACGGGTCGATGACAAGGAGCCCGTGATTGGAGATGATCAGCGACGTTCCCCGGAATGCCACCGAGGCGGGGGTCGAGTACGGAATCGAGCGGGTGACACGATCGACGACGGCCGGCAAGTCCGCCACCACCGAACCCGCGCTCGGGTCGACCACCTGGATCGAGTTGTCGAAGGGGTTCGAGATCGGCAGGTAGATGCGGCCACTGGTTCCGATGGCCAAGCCGTCGGCCTGGCCGACGACCGCGACCTTCTCGAGCAGCCCGGGTGAACCATTGGAATTCAACGCAATTCGGTAGACGACGCCGCGCCCGATAGAGGTGATGTCCGGGGCGAGCGACACCGTCACGACGAAATTGAGCCGTCCCACTGCGTCGAATTGCATTCCGTTGATGCTGTAGATCGAGGCGAAATCGGCGTTTTGATACCAGATTTCGGCTGCACCACCACCCGCGGGCACCTTCCAGATGGTGGCCTGGTTCAGGTCGCTGACGTACATGGTTCCGTCGGGCGCGAAGGTCGCCCAGTTCGGCCAGGCCTGTCGATCGACGGGCGACGGCTCGCACGGAATGCCCGCAACCCCCGCGCAGGCCGGGAGATTCGCAAACGTCGCATAGACCGATTGTGCTCCGGTCGCCGGATCGATACGAACTGCCCGCGCCCCGGAGTAGTCGAGGGCGTACACCCGACCGTCCCCGTCGAGAGTGATCCCGTTGACGCCGTGTTCAGCGGGTACGTGATCTGCCAAGGAATATGTCTCGAGCAGACGGCCATCGGCATCCCAATGCCATACGTCCGCTGACGAATTGGGCCGGTTCGAACCCGACCAGATGCTGCCGTCCTCAGGATCGACTGCGATTCCCTCCGGCTGCCCAGGCAGCGGAACCACAGCGATGTCCCTGGTCTGCCCGTATCCGAGGGGACCGTCCACCGCGGTCGGTTCGGCCACTGCCCCGGGCGCGGTCACCACCGCGCCCGAGATGCAGCTCGCCACCAACGCCAGAACGAGAACCCCGGTCCGACGTCCGATCATCGTGGGGTGATGGGACCGAGGAACGACGTGGTCCAGATCGCCGAATTGGCAGATCCTGCTGCGTCGTTCGTCGGGACCAGGCCGTTGAGCGTCACCTGGCCGCCCGTCAGACCGAGTGCGGGCTGCGGAGGCAAGGTGAAGCCGCAGGACTGCTGCACCGTGCCCGGTTCGATGGCCAGCTCGGTGCGACGGCACTGCCCGGTGGACGTGGCCGTGAGCGCAGGCGTGACGCCGTAGCTCGTGATGCTCAGCGACGCGCCGAAGTCCGGAGACGACGGGTTCTGGTAGCAGATCGACGCCGTAGCGGCGACGTCCTCGGAGGGCTCGGTCGAAGCCGCGCCGGTAGCGGAATCGACGGACACGGCGTGAATCTCGGTTGTGCGCACACCACCCGGGCATGCGGGAGTGCTTCCGGTCGAGACCGAGTTCACCTCGCGGCCGACGCTGTACTTCACCGAACCGGTCGACTGCGGTGTGCCTGCAACAGGCTCGGGTACGGGCGCAGTGCCCTCACCGAGGGTGTACAGGGTCCACATCGAGCCAGTGCGGCCGTCCGGCAGACGAAGCGGGTTGGCGATCGAGTTGCTGGTCGCGACACCGTCGGTGACCCCGGAATCGTTGGGGTTCACTCGCAGAACACAATCGACGGCTGCGCGTCCAGGCGAACCGATCATGAACTCGAGCCCGCACGGCCCGTACATCGAGAGCGTGCCCAGGCCGGGAGCCGTGAGCGCGCCCCACTGATCGAGAAAGGCCTGGCCATCGATGATCGGACCGTCGCACACGTAGATCGGACCGACGTTCTGCGCAGTGGGGTTCGTCAGGAAGCCCGTCGACGGATCGTTGGTGAAGGTGTACATCCGCGCGTCCAGCCGCTCGACCACGGTCAACGAGAGCGGAGAGCCGAAGTAGTCGTTGCACGCAGCGTTGTCCTCCGCAGTGGGACGCTGACCGCTGTCGACGGTCCGGAAGACGCTGAAGCTACCCGGCCCATCCTCGATGGAACCCATGATGGTCGCTGGTGCCGGGCTCGGTGCAGGATCCGCCGACGCCGAAGCGATCGGACACAACGCGACCGCCAAGGCAGACACTACGGCGCCGCGCAACCACTGTTTCGTCACTATGCATCCCCCGGAAAATATGGATCCGCAATTGGTGCAGATCGGACTCACCCCGCCGAGGAGAATAGCGCAACAAACGTTGAGAAGCGAGAGTTCGAGGCGATCGAATCGGGCAGAGAATTCTGCCGCAGTTCGTGGTCCCGTCGTTCGCCACTGCTGCGCTCCGCCGGCCGACGCAGTTAAGGTTCGACAAGCACAGTCACCCGTCGAGGAGTAGCTGAATGAACAACCGTCTGACCTCTTATGTAGTTGCAGCACTGGCTGTTTCCGCATTTTTCGTGGCACAACCGTCGGGTGTCGCGAACGCTGCCCCATGTTCGGACGTCGATGTGTCGTTCGCCCGCGGAACCGGCGAATTCCCCGGCTTGGGCATCACCGGCGCACCGTTCGTCGATCGGTTGAAGTCCGAGCTGTCGGACCGATCGGTCAGCACCTATGCCGTGAACTACGCGGCGGACTTCACTCAGGCCAGCGCCGGCCCGGGATCACGTTACCTCGTCGCCCACCTGACGTCGGTTGCGGCCTCGTGCCCGTCGACAACGTTCGTGATAGCGGGCTACTCGCAGGGAGCGACCGTCGTGACCAACGCAGTGGGCGTGCGGACCACCAGCAGCGTCACCGGTGCCGTAATTCCCGCGGACATCGCCGACCGCGTCGACGCAGTTGTCGTGTTCGGCAATCCGATCGGACTCCGCGGCAGCACCATCGAGACGGCCAGCAGCACCTACGGCCCGCGCTCACGTAGCTTCTGCAACTTCGGCGATCCGGTGTGCCAGATCGGCGGTTTCAACACCTTCGCGCACCTTCAATACGGGACGAACGGCTCCACCACGCAGGGCGCACAGTTCGCAGCGTCGCAGGTCCGTGACTGAACCAGGTGGGGCGGCCCATAGAAGAACCTGCGCCTCGCGGCGAAGGTTCGACTGTGACCACTTCGGTGCCCCCGGCAGGATTCGAACCTGCGACCAAGGGATTAGAAGGCCCTTGCTCTATCCCCTGAGCTACGGAGGCGTTGCTCGGCCGGGCGCAGGCCACGTCCGAGCACGGTGAACGAGTGTACCCGCTGGACCGATGCGGCCTCTGGAAGGGCATTCGAGTGGCCGTACGCAGCGGCTCGAGCGGATCTCGTGGCTGCTCAGGTGTGGTTGACTGAACTCAACCGAAGGGGCCATAGTGCACCAGCTCACCCTCGGCGTCACGTCACGGTCATCGAAGCCGAACGAACGCCGCCTCCCGATTCACCCGCTGCACATCGGACGCATACCTCACGACATTCGAGACCGAGTCTATTTCGAGACCGGCTACGGACAGCCCTTCGGAATCTCCGACGATCACATCGCATCGTTGACGGCAGGGGTTCGCTCACGACAGCAGTTGATCGACGAGTGCGACGTCATTCTGCTTCCCAAGCCGCAAGCCAGCGACCTCGAGTCGCTGCGGATCGGTCAGATCCTGTGGGGTTGGCCCCATTGCGTTCAGGACTTCGAGCTCACGCAGATCGCCATCGATCGACGGTTGACACTCGTTGCATTCGAAGCGATGAACCATTGGAGCCCGGAAGGCGCCTTCAATCTTCATGTCTTCCACAAGAACAACGAACTCGCCGGGTACTGCTCGGTTCTCCACGCCCTACAGCTGATCGGATCCACTGGAGATTACGGACGACGACTTCGGGCGGCCGTCATCGGATTCGGCGCTACAGCTCGTGGGGCCGTGACTGCTCTCAACGCCCACGGCATACACGAGGTCGACGTACTCACTCAGCGTGGCGTCACCGCGGTCAGCTCACCGATCCACTCTGCCAGGATCGTCAATTTCGACCTCGACGGGGAGAACCCACGTCGCAGCCGTGCCTTGACCGACACCGGACGTGTTCCTCTGTCCGAGTTCCTGGGCGATCACGACATCATCGTCAACTGCGTTCTGCAGGATACGAATTCGCCTCTGACGTTTCTGGTGAACGACGATCTGCCGTCGATCTCCCCGGGAACCCTGATCGTCGATGTGTCGTGCGACGAGGGCATGGGCTTCGAGTGGGCAAAGCCCACATCCTTCACCGAGCCGATGTTCACCGTCGGTGACAACGTCCGGTACTACGCCGTCGATCACAGCCCGTCCTACTTGTGGGACTCGGCGACGTGGGAGATCAGCGAGTCCCTGCTTCCATTCGTGCGGACCGTCCTCGGTGGACCGGTCGCCTGGGGAACCAGCGACACCATCGAAAGGGCGATCGAGGTGCGCGAGGGCACTGTCGTCAATCCGAACATCCTCGCATTCCAGCACCGGAGTGCGGAGTACCCACACCTTTCTGCGTAATGCGTTGCTTGTCACAGCATTACGAACCCGACCAGACGCAGGTGTCCTGATTCACAACGGATACCGTTGATCTTGGAAGCACTCACAGCCGGTGATGGTTGTGCACCGCCTACCCCCTGCTGCACGCTGATTCGAAGAGTATTCGAAGGTGATCGGCCGGGGGGCTTTCTTGATGTCAGCAGGATCTTGTTCCACGTTCTGGCGTGTGGCGTTCGCATCGGTGATCGCAGGGGGTCTGACGCTGGGACACAGCACTCATGTAGCGCACGCGGACATAACTCCGATCACTCTTGGAAACAGCGTCATGTCCACGCTCGGGGGATGTCTGTTCCCCGACGTGCCGGCCATAATCTGGTGCACTCAGCAGGAAGTCCTCACCGAACACGCACCGCTGATGCTCGACCTCAACCCTGTCGGCACGGCAATAGTGGTGCTCGGAGCAGGACTGTACGACGATGGCACCATCCAACCTGTGCTGCGGGAACGGCTCGATGCGGCGCTTGCGCTGGCGCAGCGCTACCCTGCCTCGCAGATCATCACCAGCGGAGGTGTGCCTCGATCCGGGATCACCGAGGCCCGCGCCATGCGCACGTGGCTGATCGCGAACGGGGTTCCGCCGGAGCGCATTGTCGAAGAGAACACATCGACGTCCACCGTCGAGAACGCACGAAATACCGCTGCGATCCTCGCCCAGCGCGGCGCGCAGGGCGCTGTGGTCGTATCGAGCCCGAACCACGTCGAGCGTGCATTGATCGACTTCCGCAAGGCGATCTCCGGACGCTTTCCGGTGAGCGGCGTCGTCTCGGCCGGCTAGCAGACTCTCGATGCCGGCCGAGACTCGAGCGACCGGCACCGAACAGCTAGGACGCTTCGGCGACCACGGACGGCCCCGAGGCCCCTGCCGCATCTGCCCGCGTGAGGCAATCGACGACAAGTGCAGCGTGCAGGGACATCAGACCGGCGGAACTCAGTGGGTCCACGCCAGTGAGCTGTTCGATCCGCTTCAACCGGTAGTCCACGGTGTTCGGGTGGACGTAGAGCGACTTGGCGCTGGCCCGTCGATTCGCCTCGCTCGCAACAAAAGTCTTGAGGGTATGCATGAGCTCGGGGAACGCATCAAGGGGCGCGATGACCGATCGCAGCCGCGATCTACCCGGGCCCGGACGAGACAGCTGATACTCCAACGCCAAGTCGCCGGTGCGGTACAACCGCGGCTGCATGCGGAGCGAGCGTGCAAGGTCGACCAATTCTCGACAGTGCGCCACGGCATCCGCTATCGCGCCCGGCACAGCCCGAGCTGTCGCCGCGACCACGTTGACGCGCAATACCGAATTCAATTGCGCGATGCACTCTTCCACCGCATCGGATCGAACGCCCGGCACCAATATCGTTCCGCCACTGGTACTGAGCGACAGCAACGGACCGTGTGCGACAGTGTCCGATGTCAGCGCGAGTTCAGCGGCGGCGACCTTCGCGCTGTCGATCGTGCGACCGACAGACCGTTCGGCATCAGCTGCGTCTGCCACGAAGCGAAGGAACACGACGTCGTACTCGGCAGCGATGTCGATGCCGTGACGTTCCGCCACGGCACGTGCCTCGGGATCGTCGGAGACAAGCAGATCGACCAACCTGGACGCCTGATCGCCAGTCGTCCCCGATTCCTGCTTGCAATGCTCGATGTACGCCGACGACACCGTGTTACCCAGCAACTCGAGAACACGCATCATGAACACCGCGTTGCCGACGACATCGGCATCCTGCCCTCCCGACACACCGTCGATGCTGCCCCTCAGCACGGCGCTCACCGCCAGATGCACGGCGCGTTGCGCGTCACGAAGGGCGACGCCACCCCGGACGAGGTGATCCGACGAGCGCCGAACGGGATCGAGTTCAGCAGGGGTGGGTGGTTTGCCGGCGCGGACGCAGCGAGCAACGATCGCGCCGCAGTGCGCCTCCAGAACGGTCGTGGCGGCTGACGCCCCCCCGCTGGAGTGACCGGACCGAAGGGGTGGGCGATCCACCGCGTGATCGCTGGTGGTGCAGTGCGCGAACGAAGTGTCCAACCGCATGTCGAGCCGCCTTTCGTACCGCTGTGTGGTTCGTCACGTAACGGTAACCCACTTTGCGATCCAAGAGTATGCAAATGGGGCTACAAACATTCTTTGAGTTTGTTTCGATGGAGTCGCGGTTCCAACGAAAACCGGGCCGCCCAGCCCCTTCGGACAGACGACCCGGCATCGAGTGGAACTACAGGGTGGCTCCAGTTGCAGGATTTCTCAGCGACATGGAGAACACTCTGGGGATCTCGAACTCACCGGTTCTCGAACTCACCATTGATGACTTTGCCGACCGGTGCGTCGTCGCGCGCCTTCTTCGCCGCCTCACGCATCTCGATACCGTCGGAGACCCAGTCGCCGATCTCTCGAGTGACATCGCGAACCGCTCCTGCGATGATCACGGCGATCTTCCCGACGTGATTCGCAGCGGACTCCGTCAACTCCTGCACGGTGTCCTTGTTGCGCTCGAACTTGCCTACCACGACGACCACCCCTGATTCGGTATTCGATCCGATTGCACCGGCCACCTACGCAGCAACCTTCTTGCGCTCGACGATAACACCGACGGTCGGCTCGGAACCGGTCAGCGAATTCGGCAGGGCGAGCTTGAAGATCTTTCCCCACACCGAACCGATCTGCTTGAAGAATCCGCCGGTGTTGTACGGGAGACCGTACTTGTCGCACAACGCCTTCACCTCGGGAGCCAGTTCCGGGTAGCGGTGCGCGGGCAGGTCAGGGAACAGGTGATGTTCGATCTGGTGGGACAGGTTTCCGGACATGATGTGGAACAGCGGCGAACCTTCGATGTTGGCCGAGCCCAGCATCTGACGGACATACCACTCGCCGCGCGACTCGTCGGCAGTCTCCTCCTCGGTGAACGTCTGGACTCCAGTCGGAAAGTGTCCACAGAAGATGATCGAGTAGGTCCACAGGTTGCGGATCAGGTTCGCGCCGACGTTACCGACCAACGTGGTGACGAAGAACGGACCCGACAGCGCTGGGAAGATGACATAGTCCTTGAGCACCTGACGGCCGGCCTTGCGCCACATTCCCTGTAGCAGCGGCTTCACGTCGTGCCACTTGCGCTTGCCCTGGATGATGTTTTCCGATTCGAGGTCGTGCAGCATGACGCCCCACTCGAAGAACGTCATCAGCAGGAATGCGTAGACAGGGTTTCCGAGGTAGTACGGGTTCCACTTCTGTCCCTCGTCCATCCTCAGGATGCCGTAGCCGATATCGCGATCCTTGCCGACGATATTGGTGAAGGTGTGGTGCATGTAGTTGTGCGAGTGCTTCCACTGGTCGGCTGGGCAGACCGTGTCCCACTCGAATACCTCGGAATTGAAGCCAGGTTCGCGCATCCAGTCGTACTGGCCGTGCATGACGTTGTGCCCGATCTCCATGTTGTCGAGGATCTTCGACACACCGAGAGCTCCGACTCCAGCGAGCCAGACCGGCGGCAGGAATGGAAGGTACATCATTGCGCGACCGGCGATTTCGAATCCGCGCTGGGTCTTGACGATGTTGTAGATGTACTCACGATCGGTGTCGCCGAGCTTGGCGACGGTGCGTGCGCGCAGTTCGTCGAGTTCACGGCCGAGCTCTTGGACTTGCTCGTAGGACAGGACGGTCGGCGTGAGCGCCTCAGCCTTGGCCGAGGAGCCGAAGAACGGCAAAGATACTGCAGGTAAAGGAATTCCGAACATTGAAACACTCTCCGTTTCGATTGTCGAAAGGTTGTTCTCGGACGGGTTCGATCGGTGGGCCGAGCTGTCAGATCTCGATGGAGACATCACCGACGGGCACCGTGACACAGAGTTGAATCTTCTTGTGCGGCTCGCTGTCCTTCTCACCCGTCTTGACGTTCGTCGTGCATCCGGAGGTCTTCACCGACGTGCAGGTGAAACAAATCCCCATTCGACAGCCGTACGCGGGGGTCAATCCGGCGTCTTCCGCCTGTTCCAGCAGTGTCCGCCCGGAGTTGGACGCGACCACATCACTGTCGGAGAAGGTGACATCACCCGCAGCATCCTCCGCTACGACTGCCACCGGGGCCGCAAATTCCTCGAGGTGGAGGTTTTCACTCAGACCCAGATCCGCGTACACGTTCTTGACTCCGCGCATCAAACCCGGCGGGCCGCAGAGGTACGTCTCCGCGTCGGCGTACCACGGCGCTACGGCGTCCAGGTGCTCCGTGCCGAAGAATCCGTGCAGATCGCCACCCGACTGCTGATCGGTGTACGCCAGCACGATCCGAACGTTGTCGTTCTCGGCCGCGATGGCGTCGAGTTCGGCTCGGTACGACACGTCGTTCTCGGTGTACGCGTAGTGCAAGAAAGTCAGGGCGCCGCTGTACCCCTCGTCCAGCAGCGTCCTGAGCATCGAGAGCACCGGGGTGATGCCGCTTCCGCCGCTGATCAGCAGAACGCGGTCCGGCCTTGGTGTCGGAAGATGGAAGGTGCCGTCGGCCTGCGAGAGGCTGACCACGAGACCGACGTGAGCATTGCCGTGGAGGTACTGCGAGACAAGTCCCTCCGGATGAGCCTTGATCGTGAGCTCGATGCGTCCGTCGTCGCGATACTGCGAGCACGCGGGCGAGTAGCACCGGGTATGCCGGACGCCGTCGATGACGACTCCGACCTGCACGAACTGACCGGCTTCGAAACCCTGCCACTGGTGCGTCGGGCGAATGGTCAGTGTGACGGTATCCGCAGTGGAGCGGTGTACAGCAGTAACCTCACCGCGGAGGTCCCTGACTGTCGTCATCGGGTCGACCAGTTCGAGGTACCGATCGAGAGCATGCGGAGTGGCCATCGCCTCGAACAGTGACAACAGCGAGAACTTGCTTCGGCTTCTAGGGCGCCGAATCTTCTGCTGGACTGTCATGTCGCCTCCGTGTTCGTACGATTAGAAGGACTGATTCAGTGTACGGCTGTGCACTAGAATCCAGTGTGGCAGATCCACACCGGGAACTGTCAACGCCAATGTGATCGCACCGACAGGGAGTGAACATAAGTGATCGGCATCACATCAATAGGTAAGTCGAGGTCAGGACCGGAGGTGATCACACAATGGACGGCAATAAACTCGAACATGTGACAGAACCGGGCACCCGTGCCGAGCGCAAGGAACGGACGAGGCAGGCACTCATCGACGGCACTCTCGACCTGCTGCGTGACCGCTCGTTCGCAAGTGTCAGCCTGCGGGAAGTCACCCGGTCTGCAGGAATCGTCCCCACCGCGTTCTATCGCCACTTCGCGTCGATGGAAGACCTGGGCGTTGCGCTCGTCGAGGACTCGATGCGCATGTTGAGGCAGATGCTCCGGGACGCACGAAAGGACCCCACCACAAAGAACGCGACCGAATCGTTGCGCATCCTCGTGCGCCAGGTCAGGTTGCACGAGGACCAGTTCAGGTTTCTCGCGCGAGAACGCTACGGCGGAGTGACCGAGATTCGACGGGCGTTTGCAACCGAACTTCGCATGTTCGTCAGCGAACTCACCATCGATCTCTCTCGCATGCCCGGCCTCGAATCCTGGGACATCGCCGATCTGGAGATGGCTGCAGACCTCATCGTGTCCACGATGCTGACCGCTACGGTGGGCCTGCTGGAAATCGATCGACCCAACAGTGCGAAAGAACGTGAACTCCTGCGCCGAACCGAACATCAAGTACGGCTCATCGTGCTCGGCATGGGAGGGTGGAAGCGGAACCACGGCTGAGAGGACTCGTCCATGACAGCAACCGCCACCACCGTGACCGTCGACGATCTGGTGTTCGACGTGTCCCTGGACGGACCTGACAACGGCGTCCCGGTCGTTCTTCTTCACGGGTTTCCGCAGACCTCGGCATGCTGGGACCGCGTCGTGCCACGTCTTACCGCTGCCGGCGTCCGCACTATCGCACCTGACCAGCGCGGCTACTCCCCCGGCGCACGACCCATCGGGACCGACGCCTACCGGTCCTCTCATCTGGTCGACGACGTCCTCGCGATCATCGAGGCATTCGACCTCGAATCTGCGCATGTCGTCGGGCACGATTGGGGTGCGGCCGTTGCCTGGCAATTGGCCGCCACGCATCCTGAGCAGGTCCGTACGCTCACGGCGGTGTCGATACCGCACACCGCCGCATTCGGTTGGGCCATCCGAGAAGACGCGGACCAACAGCAGCGGTCGTCGTACATCGGACTGCTTCGGCAAGAAGGCAAAGCCGAACAACTTCTACTCGAGAACGATGCGCAGAGGCTACGGGCAATGTTCTCCGACGACAGTCCGGACGACAGATACGTGAAGCACCTCGCCGAGCCGGGTGCGCTCACGGCCGCTCTCGAGTGGTACCGGGCGATGACGAGCGAGTTCGGACGGTTGGGTCCGGTGAAAGTTCCGACGACTTACGTCTGGAGCAATCAGGACTCGGCCGTCGGCCGCGCAGGCGCCGAACGCTGCGGCGAGTTCGTGGATGCGGAGTACAAGTTCGTCGAGCTCGACGGTGTGTCGCATTGGGTACCGGAGGAGGCGCCGGACCGCCTGGCCACGGAGATCCTCGCGCGGATAAAAGACCTGAGCGTCGGTTCTGTCAGACCTTGTCCGGTGACTTGACCGCCAGAAGCGCGCCCAGTCCGACGACCAGAACCACCAGCAAGCCACCGATGCCGGCGCGGTCGGCGTCGAACATCCATACGAATAGTCCGAACAGCGTCGGCGCGATGAAGGACACTGCCCGGCCCGTTGTCGCGTACAGGCCGAAGAACTGTCCTTCCCGCCCCGGCGGAGCCAACCGCGCCAGGTACGTCCGGGAGGACGATTGCGCTGGGCCGACGAAGAGGCAGAGAATCAGCCCGAACACCCAGAACATCAACGGACCTGACACGAACAGAAGCACGAGGCCCGCGAGGATCATCGCCGTCAGCGAGAACACGATGACCGCCTTCGGTCCCACTCGATCGTCGAACCGACCCGCCGTGATCGCGCCCAGTCCGGCGGCGACGTTCGCAGCGACGCCGAACAGCAGCACGTCGGCGGTCCCGATGCCGTACACGCTCACGGCGAGTACCGCACCGAACGTGAACACCCCTGCGAGACCGTCGCGGAACAACGCACTGGCAGCCAGGAAGTAGACGCTGCGCCTGTCGGCTGTCCAGAGTTCGCGAAGGTCGCGGAACAATACCTTGTACGACTCGAGCATTCCGGCTTTGGCTGCACCGGGATCGGCCGTCGTAGCGGGCAACTCGGGGACAGTGAGCAGCACCGGGATGGCAGACACGGCAAACCACACCGCCGCAAGGAGCGCGACAACACGGATGTTGAGCCCGCCGTCCGTCGTCAGACCGAACAGTCCGCGCGTGTCTCCGTCTCCGACGATGAAGCCGAAGTAGCACATCAACAGCAGGACGATTCCGCCGAAATAGCCCATCGACCAACCGAATCCGGAAACGCGGCCGATGTTCTCCGGAGTCGACACCTGCCTGAGCATCGCGTTGTACGGGATGCTGGCCAACTCGAACAGAATCGATCCTGCAGCCAGCAGCACAAGCCCCAGCCACAGGTAGTGGTAGTCGTCTTTGACAAAGAAGAGACCGGACATGCTCAGGACCGTCAAGCCGGTGAGGAGTGCGAGCGAGCGCTTCCTCTTGCCTCGGGCGTCGAAGCGTTGGCCGGACACCGGCGCCAGTACCGCGATCACGACGCCCGCAAATCCGACCGACCAACTGAACCACGACGTTGCCGAGATCGACCCGGGAAGATCGTCGCCGACGGCATCTGTGAGGTACACCGAGAACACGAAGGTGAGGATGACCGCGTTGAACGCGGCGGATCCCCAATCCCATATCCCCCAGGCGAATACCTGTTTACGCGCAGTCGCAACGCCGACGACGGCATTCTCGGCCCGAGTGTCCATGACGGGAAGCCTAGGCGAGTCGGGCTCTGTGGACCCGCTACTCAGGTATCAGGTCCCGGGCTATGCACTCTGTTGCATAGTCACCTCGTTGCATACATACTGGTTCGCGTGGCACTCGAACACGCGATACTCGTCTCCCTCACCGAACTGTCCGGCTCGGGGTACGAACTCGCGAACAGATTCGACAAATCCATCGGCTTCTTCTGGAGCGCCACGCACCAACAGATCTATCGAGTGCTGACGCGGATGGATGCGGCGGGATGGATCGTCGGCACTGCGGTCGTTCAAGAGGGCCGTCCGGACAAGAAGGTCTACTCGGTCAGTGAGGCCGGACGAAGCGAACTCGACCGGTGGATTGCCGAACCGACCGAACCGAGTACGTTGCGCGAAGAACTGGCCGTGAAGATCCGCGGCGCCGCCAACGGTGACATCGCCGCGCTGACGGCCGAGGTCAGGCGCCACAGGTCGGTCCACGTCGAACGGCTCGAGCTGTACCGACTCATCGAAAAGCATGATTTCCCCTCCCCTGCCGACCTCACCGGAACCGCGTTGCACCAATACCTCGTGCTTCGCGGTGGAATCCGAGTCGAGGAAGGCTTCGCCGAATGGTGCGACGAGATCTTGGAGAAACTGTGACCACATCGAATAGATATCCGAACCTGCTCTCGCCGCTGAACGTCGGCAGAACATCGTTGAAGAATCGCGTGATCATGGGCTCGATCCACACCGGACTCGAGGACCGAGCCCGGGACACCGGCCGGTTGGCGGAGTATTTCGCCGAACGGGCGCGCGGCGGGGTCGCGCTCATCGTGACCGGCGGATACGCGCCCAACCGAACGGGCTGGCTGCTTCCGTTCGGCGCGAAGCTGACCAATCGTCTCGAAGCGCGTCGACATCGCACGATCACCGACGCCGTTCATCGCGAAGGTGGCAAGATCGCGCTGCAGATCCTGCACGCCGGCCGGTACTCGTACCAACCGTTCAGTGTGTCGGCGTCGTCGATCAAGGCTCCTATCAATCCTTTTCGTCCGCGACGGCTCACCTCACGTGGGGTGCGTTGGCAGATCCGCAACTACGTGCGCTGCGCCCGACTGGCACAGTCAGCTGGATACGACGGCGTCGAAATCATGGGCGGTGAAGGCTATTTCATCAATCAATTTCTCTCCGAACGCACCAATCACCGACGCGACGAATGGGGTGGAAGTCCTTCGAACAGGCGTCGAATTGCTGTGGAGATCTCACAGCAGATACGCGAAGCCGTCGGACAGGACTTCTTGATCGTATTCCGACTGTCGATGGCCGATCTGGTGGAGGGCGGTCAGAGCTGGGACGACATCGTCGCTCTTGCACAGGAATTGGAACGCGTCGGCGTCGACATCATCAATACCGACATCGGCTGGCACGAGTCGAGAGTGCCGACCATCGTGACTTCGGTACCCCGTGCTGCCTTCGCCGACATCACCGGAAAACTCGACAAACACGTCTCCATACCCGTCGCGGCATCGAACCGAATCAACATGCCCGACATCGCCGAGGACATTCTTGCCCGTGGCGACGCGCAACTGATCTGCATGGCGAGACCGATGCTCGCCGATCCGTTCTGGGTGCGCAAAGCCGAGGCCGACGCCGCGGACAGCATCAACACCTGCATCGCGTGCAATCAGGCATGCCTGGATCACGCGTTCGTGCACAAGACCGTCTCGTGTTTGGTCAACCCACGAGCCGGACGCGAGATCGAACTGCAGCTGCTTCCCGCTCGTCGGGCCAAGAAGGTGGCCGTCGTCGGCGGTGGGCCCGCCGGACTGTCCGCCGCCTTGGAGTCGGCCCGACGCGGACACGCAGTCAGCCTCTTCGAAGCACGGCCCGCTCTGGGCGGTCAATTCGGCATTGCACAGCGAATTCCAGGCAAGGAGGAGTTCGCCGAGACCATCCGATACTTCACCACCGCGCTGAAAGACGCCGACGTCGCAGTACATCTCGGTCATCGAGTGACCGCAACCGAACTGCGCGACGGCGATTTCGACGAGGTCGTCATAGCCACCGGAGTCGTCCCTCGAATTCCGTCGATACCGGGCATCGATCACCCGTCGGTGTTGTCCTACGCCGAGGTGGTCGAGGACGGTAGGCACGTGGGTGACCGGGTCGCGGTGATAGGCGCAGGCGGCATCGGCGTCGACATCTCCGAATTCCTCACCACCGACGCGTCCCCCACCCTGGATCTGAAGGAGTGGAAGCAGGAATGGGGCGTCACCGAACCCGAAGCCGCGCCCGGCGCACTCACGACCCCGGTCCCCGCACCCTCACCGCGTGAGGTCTTCCTGCTACAACGCAAGAAGGGCAGAATCGGCGCCGGCCTCGCAAAGACCACCGGCTGGGTACATCGCGCAGCGCTGAAAGCAAAAGGCGTGCACGAGCTGTCCGGGGTCAACTACGAGCGGATCGACGATGACGGCCTTCACATCACCTTCGGAGACAAGCACGAGCGGCCACGGACACTGGAGGTCGACACGATCGTCGTCTGCGCCGGGCAGGAATCGGTCAGAGACTTGGTCGACGACCTGAAGGCCTCGGGGACCGCAACTCATGTGATCGGCGGCGCCGAGCTGGCGTCGGAGCTCGATGCCAAGCGAGCGATCGAACAGGGAACCACTCTAGCGGCCCGCATCTGATCCCATCAACTACCCTGTCTCACCGTGAGCCTGCCGAGTCCTGCACCCGAAGCCCGTGCCGTCGTCACCGGAGCCTCCTCCGGCATCGGAGAGGCGTTGGCCACCGAACTTGCCGCACGCGGCCATTCGCTGATCATCGTCGCCCGTAGAGGTGAGTTGCTCGAAGCGCTTGCGAAGAAGCTCGAGGCCGACCACGGAGTGACCGTCGAAATCCGAGTTCTCGACCTTTCGGACCGGGACGCGCGCGCACCGTTCGCCGACGAGCTCGCCGGCCGCGAGATCAGCATCCTGTGCAACAACGCCGGAATCGCGACGTTCGGACCGGTGTCGGGGCTCGACCCCGCCTACGAACGCGACCAGGTCGAACTCAATGCGGTTGCCGTGCACGACCTGACTCTCGCGGTGATCCCGGGGATGATTGCGCGCGGCAGTGGGGGCATTCTCATCACCGGTTCCGCAGCAGGCAACATGGCCATCCCCAACAACGCGACGTACGCAGCGACGAAGGCATTCGTCAACACGTTCTCGGAGTCGCTGCGGCTGGAATTGAAGGACAGCGGCGTCCACGTCACTCTGCTCGCGCCCGGTCCGGTACGCACCGAGACGCCCGATCCGGCCGACGCGTCGATCGTCGACAAGCTCGTTCCCGATTTCCTGTGGATCGACAGCGCCTACACAGCGAAGCTGTCACTCGACTCGCTTGCCAAGAACAAGATGCGAGTCGTTCCCGGGTTGCTGAGCAAGGGCATGTCCATCGCCGGTCAGTACAGCCCGCGTGCGATCTCGGCACCCATCGTGGGCAGCTTCTACAAGAAGCTGGGCGGCTAGCGGATTCACCGCTTGCGGCGACGCCCGGTACCGAAGATGCTGCGTGAGATCTCCCGTCCTGCAGCGGAAGCCGCAGATCGCAGAAAACTCTTGACCGCCGGATTGTCCATGATCCGTTCGGCAGCGGACGGACCCTCCGGCGCCGGTGGAGGCAAGTCGGGTAAATCCGTCGGCAACGGCGGGTAGTCGAACTTCTCGGCGGGAACGGGGGCGTCCGCGACCCGAGCCTGCAGTCTCTCGTACGCCGACTCACGGTCGATCGTCTCGCGGTACTGTGCGCTCAGGGGGCTCGCCGCCGCGGCAGCGGCGATGGCATCGTTGCCGATGGTGTCCATCAGCGAGCGAGGCGGACGGATCTTGGTCCATGCCACCGGCGTCGGTGCACCCTTCTCGGACAAGACCGTCACGATGGCCTCGCCGGTTCCCAGGGAGGTCAGGGCCTTCTCCAGGTCGTACGCCTTCGTCTTCGGATAGGTACGGACGGTCTTGTTCAGCGCCTTCTGATCGTCCGGTGTGAACGCGCGCAGAGCGTGTTGGATCCGCGCGCCGAGTTGGGAGAGGACTTCGTTGGGCACATCGGTCGGGAGCTGCGTGCAGAAGAAGACACCGACGCCTTTGGATCGGATCAGCTTCACGGTCTGCTCGACCTGCTGCAGGAAGGCCTTCGACGCATCCGCGAACAACAGGTGGGCCTCGTCGAAGATGAAGACGAGTTTGGGTTTGTCGACATCGCCTACCTCGGGGAGCGTTTGGAACATATCGGCGAGAACCCACATCAGGAACGTCGAGAACATCACTGGTCGCGCCGCATGCGCTCCGAGTTCGAACAGCGTGATGACGCCCTTGCCGTCGGCACCGACGCGCAGGAGATCCTCGGTCGCGAGCTCGGGCTCGCCGAAGAAGGTGTCCCCGCCGTCTGCTTCGAGATTGACCAGCGCACGCAGAATGACACCTGCTGTCGCCGACGAGACGCCGCCGATGCCTTTCAGGTCCGCTTTGCCCTCGTCGCTCGTCAGATGTGTGATGACGGCGCGAAGGTCCTTGAGGTCCAGCAGCGCGAGCCCCTGCTTGTCCGCCCAGTGAAAGATCAGACCGAGCGTCGACTCCTGAGTGTTGTTCAGCCCCAACACCTTACTCAGCAGGATGGGCCCGAACGCCGTGATGGTCGCGCGCACCGGTATGCCGATTCCTTCGGTGCCGAGGGAGAGGAACTCGACGGGATATCCAGTCGGTACCCAATCCGACGCGCCGGTGTCCACTGCGCGAGCGCGGATCTTCTCGTTGTCTTCACCCGGCGCCGACAGCCCGGACAGGTCACCCTTCACATCGGCCATGACGACCGGTACGCCCGCTGCGGACAACTGCTCCGCGATGCCCTGCAGCGTCTTCGTCTTGCCGGTACCGGTGGCTCCGGCGACGAGTCCATGCCGATTGAGCGTGGCAAGGGGAATGCGTATCTTCGCGCCCGGATCAGTCGTCCCGTCGAGGACGACTGTGCCGAGTTCGAGTGCCGCTCCTTCCGATGCGTAGCCGGCAGCGATCTCGCCTGCGACGGTGCTCGTTGCGGTGTTGGTGGGAACTTCTGTGACGGCGGGTTCTACGGCGGCGGCCGATTCTGCAGCTGCAGCTTCCTTCTCGGCGGCTTCGGCAGCGGCCAATGCTTCTGCGGCGACCCGAGCGGCTTCGACGGCGGCAGCCTTGGCCACCTTCGCTTTCTCGGCAGGGGACAATTCGACGCCTGTGGATGGAACCGATACATCTGGGGTGAAATTCTCCGATGCCGGATCAACCGTCATGTCCGCATGCTCCTTCTCGGTTCGCTCACAGTGGATCGCCACCGCAAACCTTAGCGGTGAGCATGCTCGCACTAGTGTGTGTCTCGTGCAGGACAAACTTGTGTGGATAGATTGCGAAATGACCGGCTTGGATTTGTCGAAGGACAAACTCATCGAAATCGCGGCGCTCGTCACCGACAGTGAGCTCGAAATCCTCGGTGAGGGCGTGGACATCGTCATTCATGCCGACGACGACGCTCTCGCCGGAATGCCCGACGTCGTGAAGAAGATGCATGCCAAGTCCGGATTGACCGAGGAGGTGCGCGCATCCACGGTGAGTTTGGAAGAAGCTCAGCAGCAGGTACTGGCGTACATCCGTGAGCATGTGCCGGTCGCGGGGACCGTTCCGCTTGCAGGCAACTCCATCGCCACCGATCGCGGTTTCATCTCGCGCGACATGGTCGAGCTGGACACCTACCTGCACTACCGCATGATCGACGTCAGCTCGATCAAGGAGCTCTCACGTCGGTGGTACCCGAGGATCTACTTCGGTCAGCCGGCGAAGGGTCTCGCGCACCGCGCGTTGGCAGACATCAAGGAGTCGATCAAGGAGCTGCAGTACTACCGCCAGACCGTCTTCGTGGCCCCTCCAGGCCCGTCGACCAGCGAGATCGCGGCCGTCGTCGAAGGTCTCGACACGCCAACCTGAGGGCGATTCGCAACTGGAGAATCGAACCGCTAGTATTATCTCCGCTGCTGATACAGAGCCCGAAAGGGCGAAGTGGATGCAGTTATGGTGGGTGTAGTTCAGCTGGTAGAGCACCAGGTTGTGATCCTGGGTGTCGCGGGTTCGAGTCCCGTCACTCACCCCATAGAAGCAAGAAAGCCGGTCTCCACACGGAGGCCGGCTTTTTTGTGTCCTCAGTCGGTATTGCCCCCCAGAAGACAACTACCCGCACACGGGTGGGAAAGGCGCACAACGAATTACGTTGTTGTAATTCAACTTTCGAGTTTCCTATGGGGTTCATGTGACGTACGGTTACAAATGGCACTTTTGGGGAAGAAAAGTACCAACGTTAAAGCTGTGAACGTTCAGCGTTGATTCAACGCGCCCCGAAACGCGCCACCGGTACGAAGCCCACATGGGATACATCCGTCGGGCAGAGACGAGGAGGCACTAGACGTGGGTCGAAGAGTTCACAGGGTTATTGCGGGTTCGGTGTTGTCGGCGGCGTTGTGCATCGGTGCCACGGGTCTGATCAACCCGGCTGTTGCAGCAGCGCAGCCGACCATCGACCTGCCCGAGGTCCCGATACCGCAGCCTGACGCGCAACAGCGGTCAGCAATCCTCGCCGCCGTTCTGGACGCCACAGGCGCACTCATCAGCGAAGTCGCCGGCGTAATTCTCGATTCCGACTTCAGCCCCGCTCCGAGCGAGGACACCACTGCGGACGAGCCGGAGATCACGGCCGCTCCCCCAGCAGTCGGACTCGGCGGCTCGATTTTGCCGCTACCGGCGCGCAGCTACGAAATCTCATCCGGATACGGCGGCCGCAACAACCCCACCGGCAACGGCGGCCAGTTCCACCAGGGCGTCGACTTCGCCGCACCGTCGGGAACCCCGATCTACGCCGTCACCGGAGGAACCGTCGAGCAGGCAGGCGACGCAGGCGATGGCTACGGCAATCTCGTACGCGTCAAGAGCGGCAACACGGTGACGTACTACGGGCACCAGTCGAGCATCGGCGTCGAGGTCGGCGACACGGTGGAGGCGGGAGACCAGATCGGAACTGTCGGCAGCACCGGCAACTCGACGGGGCCACACCTCCACCTCGAAGTCAGGAACAACGGCTCCAGCGTCGAACCCGTCGCCTATCTGAAGACGCTCGGGATCGATCCCGCACGGTATGCGAAGGACGACGACCGCTAGCGTCTACACCGATGTGGCGTTGCCCGCCTTCCATTCCTCCCACGGAATGTTCCAGTCGCCGAGCCCATCGGTGCCGGACAGGGTGCCGCCCACGGTGTTCTTCACGACGACAATGTCGCCGCGCTTGGTGTTGTCGTAGACCCACTTCGCGTTCGACGGGCTGAGATTGAGGCAGCCGTGGCTCGCGTTCGAGTAGCCCTGCTGCCCGACCGACCACGGCGCCGAGTGGAAGAAGATACCGCTGTAGGACATCCGAGTGGCCCAGTCGACGGGCGTGCGGTATCCGCTTGCCGAGTTCACCGGCACGCCGTACGTCGACGAATCCATCACGAGGTGCTCGAAGCGGTCGCCGATGATGTAGACACCGTTGTCCGTCGGCGTGCTGTCCTTGCCCATCGACGTCGGCATGGTGATGACGTCTTGTCCGTTGACGCTGAAGGTGACCTGCTTGGTGTTGTCGTCGGCGGTCGCAACGACGGCGTCGCCGATAGTGAACGACGTCGTCGCGTTCTCCTGACCGAAAATGCCGCCACCGAGATCGCGGCCGTACACGTTGACTGCGACGTCCACGCGCGTGCCCGACGCCCAGTAGTTCTGCGGGCGCCATCGAACCTCGCGGTCGTTGACCCAGTAGAACGCGCCCTCGACGGCGGGCGTGGTGGTCACCTGAATCGCGTTCTGCGCCGCGATCTTGTCGGTGATGGTCTCGTCGAATTGGACCGCAACCGGCTGGCCGATTCCGACGACGTCGCCTTCGTACGGCAGTACGTACGGCTTGGTGAAGTTGCCCGGCTGACTCGTGGTGAAGCTGCTGACGGTACTGCTCGACCCACCGAGACCATAGGCGTCGGCCTGCACGCGGTACTGCCGGTTGTACCCGAGCGGTTCGGTATTGGTCCAGCTCATGCCGTCCGGAGAGATTGCCCCGGCTACCGGGACACCCTCTGGGTTCAGCATGGTCACGTTCGCCAACTTGCCGTCGGCGACGGTGACGGTCACCGGATCGGCGGGTGAGAATCCCACGGCTCCGTCGGCGACGGTGGAGGACAGCTTGGGCTTGAGGAGTTCAGCGATCGGGTTCGAGTCGATGGGGGCAGCAGTGGTTGCGCTGTCCGCCGACGACGTGCATCCGGACAGGGCGACCGTTGCCGCCACTGTCACCACCGCGGCCAATACGACTCCGCGCGAGATCCTCATGAACACTCCACTTCCAGACCGACCGATTCCGAGCGTCTACCCGGGGCGGACACTTCGACGCAATACTGCCAGGCCACGGCCTGGGCATCCAACCGAAATGCCGCTCCCCGAATAACGATTCGAATACCAATCGCCCGGTTACGGGTCTGTGTTACTTCACACCGCGGATGTCCCGCCGCAGTGACGCGTCATCACCGCAAGCTCATGTTCTCGTCGACGAGCTTCCCGAACCGCAGCGCGGGCAAGTCACGGAAATAGTTCATCCGGAGCCGCCATGGTGCCACCGACCCCTGCTTGGGGAACGAATCGACAGCCCTGAGCACGTACCCGGCTGCGAAATCGAGGAACGGCTCCTCCCCCACCGACGAGTCGCGTTCGAGTCGCACCTCACGGAAGCCGTTCTTGTCCATGTGTTCGAGGAGTCGAACGACATAGTCGCAGACAAGATCGGCTTTGAGCGTCCACGATGCATTCGTGTATCCGACGACGAAGGCGAAGTTGGGGACATCGGTCAACATCATGCCCTTGTACGCCATGGTGTCCGTGAGTTCGACCTCGAGCCCGTCGACCTTCAGATCCACATGTCCGAAGGCGACCAGATTGAGTCCGGTTGCAGTGACGACGACATCTGCATCGAGGTGCCTCCCCGACTTCAAGGCGATACCGGTCTCGGTGAAGTGGTCGATGTGGTCTGTGACGAATTCGACCTCGTCCCGTCGGATCGATCGAAAGAGGTCGTTGTCCGGCACCAGGCACAACCGCTGATCCCACGGGTTGTACTTCGGGGTGAAGTGCGTGTCCAGGTCGTAGCCCGCGGGGAGCCACCCTTCCTGAAGCTTGCGAATGCGCTTCCTCATGAACTTCGGATACCGCTGGCAGAGAACGTACATGCCGATGGCCGTGACCGCGTTCTTGACGCGGGTGACGCTGTACGCCGCGCGAGAAGGTAAAACCTTGCGGAGAGCAAGTGCGATGGGATCTTTCGACGGCAGCGACATGATGTAGCTCGGCGAACGCTGAAGCAGCGTGACATGCGACGCTTCGCGAGCAAGGTTGGGCGCCAGCGTGATCGCCGTTGCCCCGCTCCCGATCACGACGACCTTCTTGTCTGCGTAGTCGAGGTCCTCGGGCCACTGCTGTGGATGAACAACGGTCCCACCGTAGTTCTCGATACCGGCGAAGTCCGGGGTGAAGCCTTTGTCGTAGTCGTAGTAGCCGCTGCAGCACATGAGAAACGATGCCTTGAATTGCACTGTGGCACCGGTGTCCGACCGCAGAGCCGTGACGGTCCACGTCGTCTCCGCCGTGGACCACTCCGCGGAGATGACCTTGTGGTGGAATCTGATGTGGCTGTCGATCCCACCCTCGCGCGCGGTGTCTTCGATGTACTCCCGGATAGATGAACCGTCGGCGATCGACTTGTCACCGATCCACGGCCGGAAGTTGTATCCGAGGGTGTACATGTCGGAGTCCGAGCGAATCCCCGGGTAGCGGAACAGATCCCATGTGCCACCGATCGCGCCGCGGCTCTCCAGAATGGCGTAGGTCTTGCCGGGCAGTTTCGACTGCAGGTGATGTGCCGCACCGATGCCGGACAGCCCGGCGCCGACGATCAGGACGTCGACCGTCGCGATTTCGGCGTCGTCTTGCGT
Organism: Rhodococcus sp. FG69; assembly: GCF_057808915.1. Lineage (NCBI taxonomy): Bacteria > Bacillati > Actinomycetota > Actinomycetes > Mycobacteriales > Nocardiaceae > Rhodococcus > Rhodococcus sp. FG69. Next base: position 200,749 of record NZ_JBMDIX010000002.1, read on the forward strand.
TTCCGAGGGAGATGTCGTTGTCATCGAACAGCTTTCGTCAGAGTGGGCTGGATCAAGGTGCGATGTTTCGCTTGCTCGTGGAACGGCCGAGTGCGGCCACCTCGGCGTCCATCTTCGGAAGCAACCGTGGCACATGCTTCAGCAGCGCACGATCGCCGACGGCGGAATTGAGCACCGACCGGAAGTGGCCCGCGAACGCCACCCATCGGGGCACGTACACCTTGCGTTTGCGACTTTCGAGGCCGTCGACGAAGGCGTCGACGCACTTGTCGACGGTCATCGTCTGCCCGAACGGTCCCGGCATCACGTCGAGCATTTCGCGGAATGCTCCCAGGTCTTCCTTGGCGTCTCGCACGAGCGGGGTGTCGATCCAGGCCATGTGAGCCGATCCCACCGCGACACCCTGATGCGCGACCTCGAGACGAAGCGCATTGGCGAATTGCTCGACCCCGGCTTTGCTGGCGTTGTACGCCGCGAGCCCCGGGCACGGCGCGAAGGCTGCGAGCGAGGACACGACGAGGATGTAGCCCTGACGTTCGATCAGCGACGGCAGTGCCGCGCGGACCGTGTTGAACACCCCGAGAATGTTGATGTCGAGCACTCGCGCAAACGTTTCGGGGTCCACCTGCAGCACCGAGCCGTAGCTGGAGATTCCAGCGTTGGCCAACACGAGGTCGATACCCCCGAACTTCACGATCCCCTCGTCGACTGCGGCCTGCATGGCAGCCAGATCACGAACGTCGGCGACGACGGTCAACGCGGAGTCGCCGAGTTCGAGTCCCAATTCACGGAGCGGCGTCTCGTCCACGTCGGTGAGCACCAGCTTGCTGCCCTTGGCTGCCAGCGCGCGAGCGGTCTCGGCTCCGATTCCGCGTGCGGCACCGGTGATGAGCACGACCTTGTGCGAGAGCGTGGGCGCTGCTTTGTTCGAGCGTGTGGGCACAGCCCGTCACCTCCAGATTCCGTTCCCCCCGTTATTGGGAACTGCTACGTGTCACTTTCCATCTGATACGGACGGGTGTCAAGATCGGAGGAGGAATCATCTGGACTGCAAATCGCTCGAAAGGTCCTTCGACAACCGTTCTGCAGCGGAGAGGAGTAGCGGTACGAACTGTTCAGCGGATTCGAGAGTCACCCGGGCGGTGGGGCCAGCAATGGACATCGCGGTCAGGGTGGGTGCGCCGACCACTGGCACTGCGAAGCACCGGACGCCGATTTCCTGTTCCCCGTCGTCGATCGCATACCCGCGGGTGCGGACCAGTTCGAGATCGGCCATGAGAGTGTCGAGCGTGCTCAGCGTGTTGACGGTCCGTGGTGTCATTCCGGTCCGCGACACCAGCGCGCGCACCTCGTCGTCGTCCAATTGCGCCAGTAGAGCTTTGCCGACGCCGGTCGAGTGCGGCAGCACTCGCTGACCCACCTCGTTGAACATCCGCATGGCGTGCTCGGAGGGAACTTGGGCTACGTAGACGGCCATGTCGTCCTCGAGGAAGGCCATGTTCGACGTCTCGTGGGTCTGCCGAACCAATTCTGCAAGATACGGTTTCGCCCACCCGCCGATCAGTTTCGTGGCGCTGTCGCCGAGGCCGATCAGCTTCGTTCCCAGCGCATACCGTCGTGTGGCAAGCCTTCGCACGTACCCGAGGGAGACCAGTGTTCCGATCAATCGGTGCACGGTCGGCATGGGCAGATCGGCTGCCTCCGCGAGTTCACTGATTCCGATCGATCCGCCCGAGGACGCCATGATGTCGAGCAATTCGAAAGCCCGCTCGACCGATTGAACGCCGCCGCTCGCTGCCACTGGCCACCTCTCACTGTCGGGTTCTATCCACACTATTCCACCAAGCGGAAGATTCCTCGTCTTCCCTGGTATGAGAGAGGGCCGGACCTGGCTGCACACTATCGCCCGAAATCGACGGCTCTTCGCCGATTCCGGACGATAGTGTGCACTCCGGTCAGCCCAAGTGATGCTTGGTGGCGACGGGAGGTGCAGCGGTCACCACGGACGGGGACGTCTTGTGCCCCCGCGTGAACACGTTGAAGAAGATGTTGAGCAACACCGCGACGATGCTGGCCGCGCTGATGCCGGAATCGAAGATCACGTGCACCCACTCGGGGAACGCCGCGTAGAAGCCCGGCACAGCAATGGGGATCACGCCGAATCCGATGGCGACAGCGACGATCACCAGGTTCAGGTTCCCATCGAAACTCACCTTCGACAGCGTCCTGATGCCGCTGGCAGCCACCGATCCGAACAAGACGATGCCCGCTCCGCCGAGCACCGGCAGTGGCACTGCTGCCACGACCCGACCCAACACCGGGAAGAGCCCCAAGAAAAGCAGCACCGATCCACCCGCTGCCACGACGTAGCGACTCTTGATGCCGGTGACTGCGACGAGACCGACGTTCTGCGCGAACGCGCTGGCCGGGAAGGTTCCGAACACGGGAGCGACAGTCGTGGCGATCATGTCGGCACGCAGCCCGTCGCCCACACGTTTGGCGTCGACCTCGGTGCCGACGATCTCACCGACCGCGAGGATGTCGGCGGTCGTCTCGGTCATGATCACGAGAATGACGACGACCATCGAGACTATCGCGCCGATCTGAAAGACGGGCGCGCCGAACACGAACGGCTCCGGAAGGGCAAAGACGCTGCCGTCACCGACATCGGAGAAGTCGGCCTTGCCGATCGTGAATGCAAACACGGTCCCTGCGACGATGCCGATGAGGATCGACAGCCGTGAGAGTGTGCCTTGCACGAGCCGACTGACCAGCAATACGACGCCGAGACTGAATCCTGCGAGCCCGATGTTCGACATCGACCCCCAGTCCGTCGCTTCCTGATCTCCGCCCATCGCCCACCGCACGGCGACAGGAAGGAGTGAGATGCCGATGACCGTGATGATCGTCCCGGTGACGACGGGAGGAAAGAACCGAACTATCTTGCTGAAGAACGGGGTGATCAGAATACCGATCGCGCCTGCAGCGATGATGGCGCCGAAGACCGAGTTCAGCCCACCCGGGCCACTGGCGATGGCGACCATCGTCGACACCGAGGCGAAAGAGATTCCCTGCACGAGTGGAAGTTTGGCACCCACGTACGGTAGTCCAAGAGTTTGGAGCATCGTCGCCGCTCCGCTGACGAACAGGGCTGCGGAGACCAGGATGGCAATCTCGGTTCCAGTCAGGCCTGCCGCACCACCGACGATCAGTGGTGGTGCGATCACGCCGCCGTACATCGTCAGGATGTGCTGCAGTCCATAGATGTACGACCTTCCGATCGACAACCGCTCGTCCTCGGGACGGGCGGGGTCATGATGCGAGCGTGCGTGCTTCGTCAGCTTCACAGCGCGCTCCTAGCAGAATCCGGGAACGGTATCCCAGACGCGGCCGGCGCCTGGAACGTCGTCCCGTTCGACGGTGGCTTCGATCAATCCGTAGGGACGATCGGCGACGTAGAACACTTCCCCCGGGTTGTCCAGTCCGAACGGCTCCAGGTCCACGAGGAAGTGATGAATGTTCGGCATCGAGAACTTGATCTCACCGATCTCGGGATGGGCTTCGAGTACCTTGGTTCCCATCTGGAACAGGCTCTGCTGCAAAGCCAACGAGTGGGTCGACGCAAAGGCGTCGAGCATGATCGCGCGGACGTCGTCGAATGTCTTGTCGAAGTCGAGGTCCGTCGACAGGTAGCGCCAACGAGCACTGACCGAGGTCGCCAGAATGCGATCCGTGGTCTCTTGCAAGGTGGTGTACCGGTCCTTGGGGTATCCCCAGAACTCCGACGCCGTCGAATTCAACACGACGAGATCGGTGATGCCCGAGATGACAGTGGTGGTGTCACCGTCGATGGTCACGATGGTGTTTCGCTTCTCGTCGCTACCTTTGACGAACGAGTGGTCGTATCCGTCGGTGCCCGACGGGATGCGAGACCAGCTGTACTGCTCGATCTCCCACCTGCCACCGTCGATCCAGTCGAAACTGCCGGTGAAGTGTGCACCGAGCCGCATCGCGAAGTCCTCGATGGCGCCGATGCCATCGCGTGCGAATGCATAGACGGTGTTCTTCTGCGTGTCGGTGGCAACGACGTGGCTGTTGTCGCCGACCGTGTGTACGGCTTCGAGGTCGCCGCGCAACTGCGACGTGACACTGACGTCGGTGATGCGGTGACGCGGGGTGTCCCGGTCGATGCGTACGAGTCGGCATTCGGCTTTGCCGTACTGGTTTGCTCCGAGCACGATACTCATGTCTAGCTCCCTCGATAGGTGGTGAATGCACACGGGCTGAGAAGAAGTGGAACGTGGTAATGCGAGGCGTCGGCGAGAATCTCGAACACGATCTCCACTGCGGGATAAAAGGTTTCGACGTCTCGATCGGCAAAGTAACGGCCGGTCTCGAAGATGAGACGGTAGCGGCCGGGAGGCAAGGACGCGGGCCCTAGATCGGCTATCCGACCCTGCGCGTCCGTCACGCCCGACGCCACATCGCTCCCGCCGGTGAGAGTCACCGAAATCCCCTGCGCTGGTGTACCAGTCGACGCATCCAGAACGTGCGTGCTGATGAGGCTGCGGTCAGGCATCGGCGAACCCTCGCACGAGTCGAAGTGCGGCGATCTCGCGCAACTCACGTTCGACGATGCGTAGCTCGGTGGCGGGGTCGTTGTCTAGCCGCTGTTCGAGGGCCGCCAGGATCTCCGAACCATCGCGTCCGGCCGCTCGAATGAGAAAGACTCGACCGAAGCGGCGTTCGTACTCGAGGTTGCCGTCCCGCAGGCGACGCCGAACGTGCGTCTGGGTGATATCGACACCCGATTGCTCCCCGCGTGCCTGCTCGGCATGCCCGTCGTCCCCGTCCGGGCGTTCACCGATCCTCGGGTGGACCTGCAAGGCGCACGCTATCTCGTCCTCGGTGAGCGGATCGGCCGCCGTGAAGACTGCGGATACGAGAGCGTCGTCGTTCGGATACGGACGTGCGACGGCTATTGCCGCAATCCAGCGAGGTACGTCGAGGCAGAGCTGCAGGGCGCGGTGCATATCCATGTCGGGCGTCGCATTGAAGCGACCTGAGCACCCTTCGAGCTCAAATTCCGTATTGCGAAACAGTAATTCCATATATTGAGCGTGACAGCCGTCACAAGTGCTGTCAATAGGCAATCGGCAGACAGCCAGCATTTCGCCATTCAGGTTCATACACAACAGATTTCGCATCGTGGAATTGATCTTGATCGGCGACCCAGAGGTTGACAGGATCGAGTGTGTCACGTCACACTTGGTTCATTCGTGGAATTACTATTCCACAATACGGACTTTCAAACCGCGATCGTCCATCCGAGAGGAGTCATCTACATGACCGAGCTGTTCTGCAACGGCGGAGCGATGCGCGGAGGGAGTCTTCACCACAACGTGTCCTCCCACCCGTTCGTCGGCACTGTCCGCACCACGCCCAGCTACCGCTTCTATTCGGTACGCGACGAGTTTCCCGCGCTGCTGCTCGACCACACGGCGGGCGCGGCCATCGAAGGTGAGCTCTACGACATCCCCCTGGACGACATCCGGACCGCGTTCCTGCCGGACGAACCACCGGAGCTCGAACTCACCGTCGTTGCCCTCGACGACGGCCGCTCGGTACTCGGTGTCGGCCTGAGGCCGGGTGTCCTGGCGGCGCAGCCCGACGAACTCACCGACATCACCCACACGGGGAGTTGGCGTCGCTACCGCGGGCTTCCGACACCGTAGATCCGAAAGGAACTTGTATGCAGCATAATTCGTACACCGTCAACTGCTCCATTCTGTTCACCGATACCCCGCTCCTGGAGCGACCGCAGCTCGCCAAGGATGCAGGTTTCGACGCCGTCGAGTTCTGGTGGCCGTTCGACTCCCCCGTGCCGGCCGATACCGACGTCGCGACGTTCATCGCCGCCGTCCGCGACGCAGGGGTCCAACTCACCGGACTGAACTTCGCCGCCGGCAACATGCCTGCGGGTGACCGAGGCATCTTGTCCGATCCTGCCCAGGTCCAGGCGTTCCGCGACAACATCGATGTCGTCGTCGGAATCGGAGAAGCATTGGGAACCAAAGCGTTCAATGCCCTGTACGGCAATCGAATCGACGAGATAGACCCGATCGAGCAGGACCGGGTCGCCATCGAGAACCTTGCAGCGGCAGGAACTGCCACGGCCCGCATCGGTGCTGTCGTACTGATCGAGCCCGTCAGCGGCGCTCCTCGGTACCCGTTGAAGCATGCCGCCGGAGCTGTCGCGACCATCCGTCGTGTCGCACGCGAACACGACGTACACAATTTTCGGTTGCTCGCCGATCTGTACCACTTGGACGTCAACGGGGACGACGTCAAGGCAGTTCTCGACGACTATCGCGATCTGATCGGGCACGTACAGATTGCCGACTCCCCCGGCCGCGGAGAACCGGGAACCGGAAACCTCGATCTCGACTCGCATCTGAAGCAACTCGCCGACAACGGCTACGACGGCTACATCGGACTCGAATACAAAGCCACCCGCCCGGACACGTTCTCCTGGATCCAGTCAGATCGTTCCGCAGGCTCCACTCCGGGGCTCGCCCGCACCACCACGACGTAAAGGACACTCATGAGCACCATCGCATTCATCGGTCTAGGAATCATGGGCAGTCCCATGTCCGTGCACCTCGCCAACGCCGGCCACCAGGTCGTCGGCTACAACCTCACACCCGATCGCACCGGGCCGCTCGTCGACGCCGGCGGTGTCGCTGCCGACTCGATCGCCAAAGCAGTCGCCGACGCCGACGTCGTCGCGATCATGGTTCCCGACTCCCCCGACGTGCAGGACGTCCTCACCGGGAAGGACGGCGTGTTCGAGAATGCTCGACGCGGCGCTCTCGTCATCGACTTCTCGAGCATTCGTCCCGATGTGACGGCCACCCTCGCGGAAGAAGCCGCGACCCGCGGTTTCCGTCTGATCGACGCACCCGTCTCGGGTGGTCAGGCAGGCGCCGAGAACGCCGCCCTGTCCATCATGGTCGGCGGCAGCCCCGAGGACTTCGCCTCGGCCAAGCCGATACTCGATGTCGTCGGCAAAACCGTCGTGCACGTCGGGCCCAACGGGTCAGGACAGACGGTGAAAGCAGCCAACCAGCTCATCGTCGCCGGCAACATTCAGGTCCTCGCGGAGGCCATTGCGTTCCTCGAAGCGTACGGAGTCGACCTGGCCGCATCGGTCGAGGTGCTCGGCGGCGGTCTCGCCGGATCGGCTGTGCTGAACCAGAAGGCGCAGAAGATCCTCGACCGCAATTTCGACCCCGGTTTCCGAATCGACCTGCATCACAAGGACCTCGGCATCGTCACCTCTGCTGCACGCGAAGCCGGCGTGGTCATCCCGATGGGCGCAGTCCTCGCTCAGCTGATGGCGTCGGCCCGCGCGAACGGTGATGGCTCACTCGATCATTCGGCTCTGTACCGCGGGGTCGCACGCCTTTCCGGCAAGGAGAACTGACATGGCGAAGATGCGCGCGGCGGACGCCGCCGTCAAGATACTCGAGCTCGAAGGCGCCACGACGGCGTTCGGACTGCCCGGTGCCGCCATCAACCCCTTCTACTCCGCGATGCGCAACCACGGCGGCATCCGGCACGTCCTCGCCCGCCACGTCGAGGGTGCCTCGCACATGGCCGAGGGATTCACCCGCGCGGCCGCAGGCAACATCGGTATCTGTATCGGAACCTCCGGCCCCGCCGGAACCGATATGATCACCGGTTTGTATTCGGCGATGGCGGACTCGATTCCGATCCTTGCCATCACCGGCCAGGCCCCCGTCGCCCGCCTGCACAAGGAAGACTTCCAGGCCGTCGACATCGCCGCCATCGCCGCGCCAGTCACGAAAATGGCGATGACCGTTCTCGAACCCGCCCAGGTCCCAGGCGCCTTCGCCCAAGCATTTCACCTCATGCGTTCAGGACGCCCCGGCCCGGTTCTCATCGACCTGCCCATCGACGTGCAGCTTGCCGAGATCGAGTTCGATCCCGACACATACCAGTCGCTCCCCGTGCACAAGCCGCTCTGTTCACGTGCACAGGCCGAGAAGGCAATCGACATGCTGATCGCGTCCGAGCGACCGTTGATCGTGGCCGGCGGCGGCATCATCAACGCCGACGCGTCCGAGTTGCTCGTCGAACTTGCCGAACTTCTCGACGTTCCCGTCATCCCGACGCTGATGGGCTGGGGAACCATTCCCGACGACCACCGTCTGGCTGCGGGCATGGTCGGACTGCAGACCGCGCATCGCTACGGAAATGCGACGATGTTGGCGTCGGACTTCGTGTTGGGTATCGGCAACCGCTGGGCCAACCGGCACACCGGGGGCCTCGACACCTACCGCAGGGGCCGCACGTTCATTCACGTCGACATCGAGCCGACGCAGATCGGCCGGGTCTTCGCGCCCGACTACGGAATCATTTCCGACGCCAAGGCTGCGCTGGAGCAATTCATCGCCGTCGCCAAGGAACGCGCTTCGGCCGGCACACTACGCAACCTCACCGGCTGGGTCGACGAGTGTGCCACCCGCAAGCGCACGATGCACCGGCGCACGCACTTCGACAACGTCCCCATAAAACCGCAGCGGGTCTACGAGGAGATGAACAAGGTCTTCGGTCGCGACACTCGATACATCAGCACCATCGGGCTCTCGCAGATCGCCGGCGGACAGTTCCTGCACGTGTTCTCGCCGCGAAACTGGATCAACTGCGGTCAGGCCGGCCCGTTGGGGTGGACCATTCCCGCTGCGCTCGGAGCCGTCGCGGCCGACCCGTCCGCGGACGTCGTTGCCCTCTCGGGTGATTACGACTTCCAGTTCATGATCGAGGAACTCGCCGTCGGCGCGCAGTTCAATCTTCCGTACGTGCATGTGGTCGTGAACAATTCCTACCTGGGACTCATCCGTCAGGCCCAGCGCGCGTTCGACATGGACTTCTGCGTGCAGCTCGGTTTCGACAACATCAACACACAGGAATCACAGGACACGCAGCCCGGAATCCCCAAGGGGTACGGCGTCGACCACGTCCGGGTCGCGGAAGGCTTGGGCTGCAAAGCACTTCGCGTCACCGAGCCCGAGCTGATCGGCGAGGCGCTCGTGCGAGCTCGCACGTTGGCGTCAGAGCACAAGGTGCCGGTCATCGTCGAGGTCATCCTCGAACGTGTCACGAACATCTCGATGGGCACCGAGATCGACAACGTCGGCGAGTTCGAGGAACTGGCAGCAACGTCGGCCGACGCACCTACTGCCCTGCTGTTGTTGGACTAGAGATGACACGAATTCTGCTTGCACCGGACAAGTTCAAAGGATCGCTCACGGCGCTGCAGGTGACCGATGCCCTCCGAGACGGCATGCTGTCCGCGGACCCGTCTCTGGGCATCAAGTCCCTTCCTGTCGCGGACGGCGGCGACGGTCCCGGCGCCGCCGCGGTCTCCGCCGGATGGGAACCGGTGGAGGTGTCCTGCCACGGTCCGACGGGGCTGCCGGTGGAGACGTCGTATGCACGTCGAGGTACCTCTGCGGTCGTCGAACTGGCCTCAGCCGTCGGTCTCGAGCTCGTGGACTCTCTCGATCCGCTCGGTGCAAGCACGTTCGGGCTCGGAACCGTGATGGCCCACGCGTTGAGCGCCGGAGCCGATCACATCGTCCTCGGCCTCGGTGGGAGTGCGTCCACCGACGGCGGCGCGGGGATGCTTCAGGCGTTGGGAGCTCGGATCCAGGGCGCCGACGGCAACGACGTCGCACGAGGAGGGGGTGCGCTACGTGGCGCCACGCGGCTCGACGCGTCGGGGCTGCATCCGGCACTTCGACGTGCTCGAATCCAACTCGCGTGCGACGTCGACAACCCACTGTTGGGCCCCACCGGCGCGAGTGCTGTGTACGGGCCGCAAAAAGGCGCAGGGCCACAGGATCTGCTCCATCTCGATCATGCGATGAAGCAGTGGGCGCATGTCGTGCGATCGGCGATCGGCCGGGATCTCAGCGGTGTGGCCGGAGCAGGCGCCGGCGGCGGCACCGGGTTCGGTGCGCTTGCCGTGTTGGGAGCCGACGTCCGACCAGGCATCGGGACCGTCCTCGATCTGATCGAGTTCCACCGTCGCCTGGCATCGGCAGATCTCGTCGTGACGGGGGAAGGCTCGTTGGACGAACAATCGCTGCATGGCAAGGCCCCGATCGGAGTGGCCCTGGCAGCGCGCAGCGCCGGTGTCCCGGTCGTCGCGGTGTCAGGACGCCGAACCGTCGGAACCGACACGTTGCGCGAGTACGGCGTCGTCGATTCCTACACGTTGAGCGATCTCGAACCCGACACCGCCACGTCCATGCGTGACGCCGCCGATCTGCTGCGTCGTATCGGGGAATTCATCGCCCTGTCCCCTGTCGTCAGATCCACCATCCATACATCCGAGGGAGTTTCATGAGTACCACCGACTTCACCCTGCTGACGGACCTCGCCTCGCGCGCGCTCGGCGGCAGTGTATCCGCAGCCAACGACGAGCTGTTCGCGCAACGCGAGAACCTGATCAGACCCGAGGCGCCCTTCTTCGACCCCAACGAATTCGGACACAAGGGCAAGGTTTACGACGGGTGGGAAACACGCAGGCGGCGAGACGAGGGCGGCCACGACTGGGCAATCGTCCGCCTCGGCGCGCCTGGGATCGTGCACGGAGTGGTCGTCGACACCGCCTATTTCAAGGGCAACTACCCGCCGTTCGTGTCGGTGGAAGCTGCGTTCGTCGAGGGCTATCCGTCGATCGAGGAGGTGCTGAAAGCCGATTGGCAGACCATCGTCACCAAGGCGCCGGCCGAGGGCGACACCGCCAATCGCTATGCAGTCGAGGACCGCCACCGCTGGACACACGTCCGGTTGTCGATCTATCCCGACGGCGGGGTGGCCCGGTTCCGCGTACACGGCCAGGTCGTGCAGGATCCGCGATTCCTCTCCGGCACAGTCGATCTACTGGCGGCCGAGAACGGCGGACGACTCACCGAGTGCTCCGACGCCTTCTATTCCTCCCCTGCGAACATCATCCTTCCCGGCCGGGCGCGCAACATGGGCGAAGGGTGGGAGAACTCTCGACGACGCAACGGCGGAAACGATTTCGCGATCTTCGAGCTCGCAGCTCCCGGAGTGCCGCGGCACGTCGAAGTCGACACAAGCTACTACGTGGGCAATGCTCCGGGGTGGATTCGGCTCAGCGCCATCGACTCTCGTCACCGCCACAAGGCCGACCACACTGCCTGGACCGAGATTCTCTCTCGCACAGCGGTGCAGCCGGATACTCGTCATCGCTTCCTGATCGATCGCGCCGACGCCTATACCCATCTGCGACTCGACGTCTATCCCGACGGCGGCCTCTCTCGGCTGCGTCTGTTCGGAGAGCTCGATGGCGACGCGCACGACACCGTCGACCAGGCATGGCAGGCGTCGGCCTCGCAGTTGGTCACGAGCGGAAAGCAATGAGGGAGACTCTCGATCTCGATCTGCTGATCAGAGCGCAACGCGCGATCGTCGACGGCCGAGAGATCGCCGTTGCGGTCGGCGTGCGCGCTGGACGAATTGTTCATCTGGGTTCTTTCGACGCCGCGGCCGAAGCCGGCGAGGTCGTCGAACTCGGCTCGGACGAGGTGCTGATCCCCGGACTCGTCGACACGCACGTTCACGTCAACGAACCAGGCCGCACCGAATGGGAGGGCTTCGCCAGCGCGACCCGGGCCGCTGAGGCCGGCGGGATCACGACCATCATCGACATGCCTCTCAACAGCATTCCACCGACCGTCGACGTCGACGCACTCGAGATCAAGCGAGAGGTAGCGGCTGACCAGTCCGTTGTGAACGTCGGCTTCTGGGGCGGAGCAGTGCCCGGCAACCTCGAGCAGCTGCGTCCGCTGCACGACTCGGGTGTGTTCGGGTTCAAGTGCTTTCTGCTGCACTCCGGTGTCGACGAGTTCCCGCCGCTGTCGTTACCGGAACTCGAGAAGGCACTGATCGAGATCGCGTCGTTCGACGGGTTGATGATCGTCCACGCCGAGGATGCGGGCGTGATCTCGTCCTCGCCGCAGCCCGTGGGCACCGCGTACGCGGGGTTCCTCGAATCCCGTCCGCGCGCCGCGGAGAATCTGGCGATCTCCCAGGTAATCGAGTTGTCCCGGCGCACAGGTTGCCGGGTGCACATTCTGCATCTGTCGAGTTCGGATGCGCTTCCCATGATCGCCACAGCCCGACGGGCAGGTGTCCGAGTCACCGCCGAGACGTGCCCGCACTACCTCTGCTTCGATGCCGAGGACATCCCCGCGGGTGCAACGCAGTTCAAGTGCTGCCCGCCGATCCGCGAGGCCGGAAACCGAGAGTTGCTGTGGCAGGGGCTCTCCGACGGCATCATCGACACGATAGTCACCGACCACTCCCCCTCCACCGTCGATCTCAAGCGGCTCGACACTGGCAACTTCGGCGACGCGTGGGGCGGGATCGCATCGCTGCAGGTCTCGTTGCCAGCGGTCTGGACCGAAGCGTCACGGCGCGGGTTCGACCTCGCCGATGTCGTGCGATGGATGGCGACGAACACTGCCGATCAGGTCGGCTTGACCGACCGCGGCCGGATCGCTGTCGGTGCCGTCGCAGATCTGGTGGTCTTCGCACCCGACGAGGAGTTCACGGTCGATGTGGCTCGGCTGCACCACAAAAACGCCGTGACGGCCTACGACCAGCTCGGTCTGCGCGGGTTAGTTCGACGAACCTGGCTGGCCGGCGCGTCATTGCTCGTGCGTGGGTAGTTACCGCCGTGCGTAACTGCACGCCGTCACAGGTTTCGATGATCGCGGGCTCGATCTGATTCGTCATGGCTTGCCAAGCGTGCGTCGGATCAAATCGAGTGCTTCGTCGGCCCACGCAATGATGTCGAGGGTGGAGTTGATGTTTTGGGGCGGATTACGGACCAGGGTGTCGCGACGAAGGAGTCGGTCGAAGTCGACGGTGACCGTATCTGTTCGCTCGGCGCCGCTGGGGTGGTAGAACTTCACCTTGGCCAACCGCATGACGTTGATCATTTCCTGGGCGATCAGTCCGTAGCCGACTGTCGTCGGGTGCACGCCGTCCAACGAGAACAGTCCGCCGCTGGCCCTGCCTCCGCGACCGTCGGAGGTCAGCCAACGCGAATCGGGGGGCGGATCAAGGGCCGACAGCGGCGCAGGTAAGGGATACGGGGTCCACCAATCCGGGCGCGCGGCGGGATCCTCGATGTAACGGCGGGAGGCGATTCGATCCAACAGACCAGCGATGTCGACGAGGTACCAATCCCGTTCGACACCGTCCGCGCCGTCCCGTGCAGCCCGAACTGCCGCCTCGATCGTGTCGTTGTACATGTCGATCGCATAGTCCACTGCACGTGCCTGCACAGCGGTGATGTGTTTGTCCTGCTTAGCGTTGAAGGTTTCGTTTCGCAACCACGGACGGGCGTAATACGGATAGTACCGTGATCCCGGCATCACCTTGCTTCCGAGCCCGCGTGCGATGGGGGCGATGGTCACATGGGGAACGGTGCACCAAATCACGTGGCGCGCCTTGATCGCCTTCACCGCGGTGACGACTTCGGTGAACTCTGCGGCGAAGTGCTCCGGCTGCCAGATGGTGTATGCGCCCCTCCTCTTGGGGTCACGGAAGTTCTCATCGCTCCACGTGACGCGCAGTTCGGTGACCGTCTTCAGCGCGTTGTTGGCGCCGAGGAACACCACCAAGGTTTCGATGCCGCAGTCGGTGTCGTCGTTGTGTTCCTCACCGAGTGCCTTCGCGGTGTGAAATAGCGTCATCTTCGTTTGTTCGGGTGCCCAATGTGGGTAGACCCGTAGCGCTGCGCGGTCGCTGTTGTTCTGTACGACCTGGTCGAAGATGTCGTCGTTCGGAGCTTTGATTGCCTTTTCACAGCTGGCGGCCGTCTTGCTCAACGCGTCGCGCAGGTTCCAGCCGTAGACCGACAGGTTGTGGCAGTACGCCGAGAGTGCGGGCGCTTCCTTGCCGGGTCCGCGTTCCCAGTAGTCCTCGACGTCATCCATAAAGGAGCGTGCGGCAAACAGGGCCAGTGGAATCTCCCAGACGTTGGTTTCGGGGCCGAAGCGTTCCTCGAGTGTGCGCAGGAGGAGTTCGATGTTCAGCGGAAGGCCTCCCGGACCCGCGTAGCGAGGGAAGCGGAAGTCATTGAGCCAGCCGAGTTCGTGAGCGATGATCGCGGGGTAAGAGATATCGGTGTTGAAGATGGCGCCACTTTGGAAGCCGTGGGAGAGGGAGTCTCCGATCACGACCAATCGATGCGGCGGCGTGCCTTGCCAATCTGCTGAGATATCCGTTCCGAGCGTGGGATCGAATTGGGGCTCCCGCGGCCCGGCAGCTGCCCTGACTCGTATCTCCTCGGGTGCGTCCTTCGGTAGATCGGTACTGGTGTCCAACATTGGCGCATTCGACTTTCCATTCGAATCGTGCCGGGTCAGTGCCGCGCCTCCAAGACAAGGTTGAACGGGGTTTCGGACACCCGCCTGAAGGAGCTGAATCCTGCGGCCGCGGCCACCTCGCCGAGTCGCTGCTCGCCCGCCTGTGCGCCGAGCCCAAGAGCGACGGGCTGGTCGAGTGAGGACGGAGTGCACAGCACTGTCGATGCCGCGTAGTACATCCGACCGACCGGGTTGAGGTTCTCGGCAAGACTGTCGTTCGCAAAGGGCTCGACGAGCATGACACTGCCGTCGTCTGACAGCGTTTCGCGCGCATGGCGTAGCGCACCGACCGGGTCACCCATATCGTGCAGGCAGTCGAAGTAGCAGATCAGGTCGTATCCGCTCCCTGGGTAGTCCGACGCCGAGGCGACGGAAAAGTCCGTGTTGTTTTCGGCACCCTGCTCCGTCGCCAACTCGCGGGCCCGCTCGATCGACGCGTCGTGGTAGTCAAATCCATGCACCCTCGAGTTCGGGAATGCCTGCGCAATGAGTGTGGTGGACACGCCGTGTCCGCAGCCAACATCGGCGACCGTGGCTCCGGCGGAAAGCTTGTCGACCACCCCGTCGAGCGCTGGCAACCATGATTCGACGAGATTCGCGCGGTACCCCGGTCGGAAGAACTGTTCGGTACCAGAGAAGAGCTCACGGTCGTGTTCGTGCCAACCGAATCCCTCGCCCTTGCCAATCCTTTCGGTGATCTTCGGTAGGTCCTTGAATACCGAACCGATCAGGTGGTACCCGCCCGCCATGTACACCGGACTGTCGTCGCGGGCGAACGCCATTGCCTGTTCAGGAGGCAGCGTGAACGTTTCTTCGTGCGCGTCGTAGGTCAGGTAGCCACTGGCGGCCTGCGCGGCCAGCCACTCGCGAATGTACCGCTCGCGGATACCGGTCGCTTCCGCCAGAGCACTACTGTCCATAGGTCCGGCGTCGTCCAGCGCTCGCCACAGCCCCAGGTCGACCCCAATCAGAACCAGCGCACCATTCATGGCTGCGCCCATGTCGACGACCAGCTGTCCGAGGACTTGCTCAAGTTTGACTTCGTCGAGGTCACCCGCCTCCGCCGCCATCAAATGCCTCCAATGTCGATGTGATGTGGATCACATTTTACGCTGCTCTGGAGAGGTGAGTACGGCCCCAGGCCGCAATCGGGTGTCGATGTACAACGAGATTCGGAGCCGTATGGTCACGGAAGAGTAACTGACCCACCAACCACTCAACGGAAGGTCGTGAGCGGAGAGTTACGGCGCGGGTTCGACCTCGCCGATGTCGTGCGATGGATGGCGACGAACACTGCCGATCAGATCGGCTTGACCGACCGCGGCCGGATCGCTGTCGGTGCCGTCGCAGATCTGGTGGTCTTCGCACCCGACGAGGAGTTCACGGTGGATGTGGCTCGGCTGCACCACAAGAACGCCGTCACGGCGTACGGCAAACTCGGTGGTCCGAGTAGATTCAACGTGGACCGACAGAAGCAGCGAATTCGAACCCCGCAGCATCCTCTCCGACGCTGCGGACGCCACACCGTCCAGTAACTTTGTCCCGTGCACAGAACTGGTTTTCGGGTCGACCTGCTGGTGGTGGTGTCGATTGTCGCAATCGGTGTACTCGTGGCCGGCGCGACACATGATTCGGCCCCAATCGATCAATACGCCTCCGGTAGCTCCGAGACGGCTTTCCCCACGACCGAATTGGATCCGGCCACTGCGGCGCGCGCACTTTCGGAACTACCGAATGTGCCAGGAGCGCACGACTTCGACTGGTCGCCTGATCTTTCGAACGGCATAGCGGCGATGGAGTCGCAACAGCAACGAGAACTGGCGCGGTGGGCCGCGGCCCGCGCATTCGAATTCGCAGGCCTTGCCAATCGGAGTTGGGTTGTTCCAGCACTCACCGCCCTGTCCAAAGGACAGCCCCTACCGGCGCCCTTCAACGATCCGAGCGCAGCAACCAGAAGGCTGATAGAGGAGGATCTTCCAGCCGAGGGGAACGGAGGACCGTTCATTCCCCTCGGAACCGCAGCTAGCGGCCATCCATCGCAGGCCGCGGAACTTTTCAATACTGGGCCGATCGACCGCCCTTTCTATGCGCTGCCCGCCTTGTTCAGTGCCCTCGATCCGAACCCCCTGCTCGCAGCTTTTCAAGCGCTGTCACACGCCTGCGGCACCTACGGTGGGTATGTCGATATCCTCCTCTCCGAAGTCCGTCGCGACTTCGGACTTTGATTCGGACTTGGAGCTAGGCGTTCTGCGCGATTGTTGCGCGTGTGCGAGCAATCGGTCAACAGCGGGTTGTAGCGCAGGCTATCGCAGGGCGGCTCAATGGGTCTCTTTCTGCCGGCCGTCGGTGCGGACTGTCGGAAGCCACGTGGCCAAGGTACGACCGAGAGTTGCGACCATTAGTGGCCCGTAGACGCACAGGGTGCGTTCCCACGGGTGGCCGAATGTTCCTTCGTCGAACCCATCGCGCGCGAAAATACAGTAATCGCCGTTCGGATATACGGGAATTCGCCATTCGGCACCCTCGGCGGTGGCGTGTGCTGCTGCGTCGAAGGTCGCAGTCTTCTCCACGTCGGCTGCCGCCATTCTCAGGCATCGGTCGATTGCGGGTGAGAGCAGCCGATCGAGCTGAGCGGGCGATGACAGCCCAACCTAACTACGCGAACACCGACGGCGAAGCTGTGTAGTCATGATGAATCGGTCCGCTGGATGCCACGAGGGGCACAGCGCTTCCGCCCCTGCGAACGGCGACGAACTCGGCCGCAATCGCGACTGCGGTCTCCTCCGGAGTCCTGGCCCCGAGATCCAACCCGATAGGCGACCTCAGCCGCGCCAACTCCACCTCCTCGAGCCCCACCTCCCGTAGCCGACGCAACCGATCTACATGTGTTCGGCGAGAACCCATTGCACCGACGAACGCAACCGGCAAACGCAGCGCCACCTTCAGCAGCGGCACATCGAATTTCGCATCGTGGGTCAGAACGCAGACGACGGTTCTCGAATCCACTTCTGTCCGAGCCAGGTAGCTGTGCGGCCACTCCACCACTACCTCGTCGGCGTCCGGGAACCGCGCTTCCGTAGCGAACACGGGCCGCGCGTCGCACACTGTCACGCGGTAGCCGAGGAACGATCCGAGCCGAGCGAGTGCGCCCGCGTAGTCGATGGCGCCGAAAATCAACAGCCGCGGTTTCGATGCGTACGACTGCACGAACACCTCCAGATCCGGCCGACAGCGGACGGAACGGATTCCCGACGAACCGGAATCGAGCATGGCGATCGCCTCGTCGGCTACCACAGCATCCACATCTGCGAACCCCGTTGTCCCCGACACTCCGTGAGCTCCGACCATCACCATTGCGCCTGACTCATCGAGAACCTGGGCAGTCGCCACCGACTCGCCACACCCCACGGCATCGACGAAAGACGCGGGATCAGCACAGGATACGAACACCTCGACAACACCACCGCACGTCAGCCCGACCGCGAAAGCGTCATCGTCGCTGTACCCGAAACTCGTCCGGACACACTGCCGGCTCGAGAGCACCTCGCGGCACAGCTCGTAGACAGCACTCTCGACGCACCCGCCGGACACGCTGCCCACCGCTTCGCCGTCCGCACTGACGGCCATCGCCGCCCCCGGCAGGCGAGGCGCACTGCCTGAGACGGAGATGACCGTGGCCAGTGCGTACGGCATCGACTCGGAATGCCATTGCGCCAACCTCGCTGCGATGTCGCGCATCACGAAATGCCCAGAGCCTCTTCGATCGGGTGCAGCGCGAAGTACACGAAGAAGATGGCCGACATCACGTAGAGCAGCCAGTGAGTCTGTCGCACCTTTCCTTTCGCCACTCGGATCAGCGTGTACGCGATCACCCCGGCCGCGACACCCACCGTGATCGAGTAGGTGAACGGCATCAGCACGATGGTCAGAAAGGCGGGAATCGCGATTTCGGTGTTCTCCCAGTCGATCTTGCGGACGTGGGTCATCATCAGTGCACCGACCAGGACGAGTGCGGGTGCTGCCGCACCGACAGGTACGACGCCTGCCAGCGGAGTGAAGAAGATCAGGCTGGTCAGGAGCCCGCCGGTCACGATACTGGCCAATCCGGTTCGGGCGCCCTCGGTGACACCTGCTGCGGACTCGACGACGGCGGTGTTGGCCGAGCCGTTGATCGCACCACCCACGACGGCACCCAGTCCGTCGACGGTCAGAATGCGGCTCAGGCCGGGCATCTTTCCCTGCTTGTCGACCAAACCTGCTTCTTCACCGACACCGAGGATGGTGCCCATCGCGTCGAAGAATCCCGACAGCACCAGCGTGAACAGCACCACCGACGCGGTGACGACACCGGCTCGGGCGAATCCGCCGAACAGGTCGACCTCGAACAGCAGGCCGAACTGCGGGGTAGCGATGATCGAATCAGGCACCTTGGGCACCACGGGTCCCCACGACTTGGGATCGATGTCGATCATCGAGTTCAAGATGATCGCAAGGTTGGTCGCGACGAAGATGCCGATCAGCATCGCTCCCGGAACACGCCGGACGAACAGCATGATCATCACGACGAGCCCGACGCAGAACACGAACACCGGCCAGCCTGCGAGCTTGCCGAAAGTACCCAGAGTCACGGCGGTGGCGGCCGATTCATGATGTCCGACGAATCCAGCGTCGACCAGTCCGATCAGCGCGATGAACGCACCGATTCCGACGCCGATCGCCTGTTTGAGAACCAGCGGTATGGCATCCATGATCAGCTGCCGAATTCCGGTGAGCGCGAAGATGACGATCACGACGCCTTCGAGCACCACCAGCCCCATCGCCTGCGGCCATGTCATGTACGGAGCGGCTTGGAACACGACGATCGGGGTGACGCCGAGGCCTGCAGCCATTGCCAGCGGCGCGTTTCCGACCACGCCCATGAGGATCGTCGTCAGCCCGGCCGACAACGCAACCATGGTGGACAGCTGCGCGGGATCGAGAGTGGCGCCGGTGACGTCCTTGGCATCGCCGATGATCAGTGGGATGAGCACGATCAGGTAGGCCATGGCGACGAACGTGGTTACACCGCCACGTATTTCGCGAGATATGGTCGACCCTCGAACGGAGATCGAGAAGAACTTGTCGAGCGGAGACAAACTCCGTTCGCGGGTACTGGAGGAATCTAGCTGTGTCATGACAGTGCCCTCCCAGGGCTGTGGTGGCTAGGGGCAGCGTAGGTGGGGTCGGGCCCGGGGAGTTGGCGCGCGGCACCGCTACCTGCATGGTCGTAGGTGAGATCAGCTGTTGACGATGTGTTCCGGCCGGATCGGCACGCGGGTGAGCGCGAGTCCGGTGGCGTCGCGGATCGCGGCGACGACGGCGGGCGTGGACGACAGAGTGGGTGGTTCCCCGGCGCCGCGAAGACCATACGGCGCCAAGGGGTCTGCGTTCTCGAGAATGTCCAGCTTCATGGGCGGCATGTCGAGAATCGTCGGAATGAGGTAGTCGGTGAACGATGGGTTCTTGACGAGACCGTCCTTGACGACGATCTCCTCCATGACGGCGAGCCCGAGGCCCTGAGCCGATCCGCCGTGAATCTGACCTTCGAGCGAGAGTCGGTTCAGAATCTTGCCGACATCTTGGACAGCCGCCATTTCGACGACCTTGACCAGACCCAGTTCGACGTCGACATCGACCACTGCTCGGTGAACGCACAGCGCGAGCTGAGTGTGGCTTGCACCCTGTCCGGTAATGGGGTCCATGCCACTGGTGGGCCGGTGGTGAAACTCGCGGGTCTGCTCGATCACGCGCTCGCCCAGGACGTCCTCGATACTCGCCAGCACACCGTCGGTGGCAGAGACGATCTTTCCGCCGTCGAGACGGAGATCGTTCACAGCGCGCCCGAGGTGGAGTCCCGCGAGCACGAACACTGCCTCACGAACGGCTTCGCAGGCCGTCTTGACTGCCCCGCCGGTCATGTACGACTGACGCGACGCCGACGAGGACCCGGCATTGCCGACCTTCGTGTCCGCGGGATGGATGACCACCTTCGTCACTCCGAGTTCGGTTCGGGCGATCTGCGCCTCGAGTGTGACCAGGCCCTGCCCGACTTCTGCTGCGGCAGTGTGCACCAGCGCAGTGGCCTCGCCGCCGATGACTTCCAAACGCACTCGCGCAGTCGAGTAGTCGTCGTAGTTCTCGGAGAAGCAGATGTTCTTGATACCGACGCCGTATCCGACGCCGCGGACGACGCCCTCACCGTGCGTGGTCTGCGACGCTCCACCCGGCAAGTTACGGATGTCCGACGCATCGATCGGGGCAGGCATTTCCATCGCCTCGGCCCTGGCCAGCATCTCGGCGAGCGGAGCCGGCGCCTCGATTACCTGACCGGTCGCCAGCACGGAACCTTGGCTGACTGCGTTGATCTGGCGGATCTCGATGGGGCCGATTCCGCAGGCCTCGCCGAGTTTGTCCATCATCGACTCGTACGCGAAACATGCTTGCACAGCCCCGAATCCACGCATCGCACCGCACGGCGGATTGTTGGTATACACGCCGTACGCGTCGATCTCGATGTTCGGGATGATGTACGGCCCGACACCGAGCGATGCCGCATTGCCGACGACGTTGAGCGTCGCGGAGGTATAGGCACCACCGTCGAGAATGATCTCCACGTCCGCGTACAGCAACTTCCCGTCGCGGGTCGCGCCGTACTCGTAGTGCATCTGCGCCGGATGACGGTGGACGTGCCCGAAGAACGATTCGTACCGGTTGTAGACGATCTTGACCGGTTTGCCGGTGTGCATCGCCAACATAGCCGCGTGGATCTGCATCGACAGATCCTCACGCCCACCGAAGGCGCCTCCGACGCCGGCCAGCGTCATCCGAATCTTCTCTTTCGGCAGGCCGAGGCACGGTCCGATCTGTTCGAGGTCGTTGTGCATCCACTGCGTCGCGACGTAGAGGTCGATGCCACCGTCTTCGCCGGGTATGGCCAGGCCGGATTCGGGACCGAGGAATGCCTGGTCCTGAATCCCTACCGAGAACTCGCTACTGACCACAACGTCGGCCGTTGCCTTCGCCGCAGCAACGTCGCCCACCCGCACGGGCTGGTGACGAGCCACTCCCCCTCGCTCCTGAACCTTGGGGTAGGACGGGTCCAGCGCGGCGCGTCGAGCGTCGGTCAGTGGCTCGAGTACCTCGTAGACCACCTCGATCTTCTCCATTGCCCGGCGTGCAGTCTCGGGATGGTCGGCGGCGATCAGCGCAATCGGCTCGCCCTCGTGGCGCACCTCGTCGAATGCGAGGACGGGCTGATCCCAGGTGTGGTCGAGTCCGAAGCACTTACGTCCCGGTACGTCTTCGTGCGTCAGAACTGCTTCGACGCCAGGGGTCGCGAGCGCCTTCGAAATGTCCACGGACACGATACGAGCGCGCGGGTGGGGACTGCGTAGTGTTGCTCCCCAAAGCATTCCGTCGATGAACAGATCCGAGGAATACGCGAACTCGCCTTTGACCTTCAGCGTTCCGTCGGGACGTAACGGGCTGTCCCCGACGCGACCGCGTCCGGGCGCCGCGATATCCGCGGGAGCGCGCGTCGGGGTGGAAGTTGGAGTGGTCACAATACGTCCTCTGCAAGTTTCATCAAGCGACGGTGGGCGTCGACGCCCTCCTGCGCGACGGCATCCTGCGGCGCGCTGACGAGCACATCGTCCTCGACGATGGTGCGGCCCCCGACGAGGAGGCGTGCCAGCGGTGGGGTCTGGCCGTACGCGAACGCTACGATCGGATCGTCCACCGCCGAGTAGAACCCGTCGGTCCGCCACAGTGCGAGATCGGCCACCTTCCCGACCTCGATCGACCCGATTTCGTCCTGGCGGCCGAGCACTGTTGCTCCGCCGAGAGTCCCGATCTCCAATGCCTGACGAGCCGTCAGTGCCGTAGGCCCGTACTTGGCGCGCTGCATGTACATGGCCTGGCGGATCTCGCCTGCCAGCGGCACCATTTCCGCCGAGGCACTGCCGTCGACCCCGAGTCCGACGGGAGCGCCCGCCGCGAGCAGGTCCGAGATCCGCGCGATTCCAGCACCGAGACGGGCATTCGAGCTCGGGCAGTGCGCGGCACCGGTTCCGGTTGCCGCCATCTTGGCGATGTCGGAGTCGTGAAGGTGCACCGCATGCGCAAACCAGACGTCGTCGCCGAGCCAGCCGACTTGTTCCATGTATTCGACTGGTGTGCAGCCCATCTGAGCGAGGCAGTGCTCTTCTTCGTCGATCGTCTCGGCGAGGTGCGTGTGCAGCCTGACGCCTTTGGCGCGCGCAAGCGTCGCCGATTCGACGAGGAGGTCCTTGCTGATGGAGAACGGAGAGCACGGTGCGACGGCAATGCGCAGCATCGATCCGAATGAACTGTCGTGGTAGGTGTCGATCGCGTCCGACGTCGCGGTCAGAATGTCGTCGAGACTCTCCACGACCTCGTCCGGCGGCAGTCCTCCGTCGGACACACCGCGGTCCATCGACCCCCGGCACGGCTGGAAGCGAACGCCGATACGGCGAGCGGCCTCGATCTCCGCAGCGAACAGATCACCACGATCCTTCGGGAAGATGTAATGGTGGTCGGTCGTCGTCGTGCATCCGGATTTCGCGAGCCATGCGAGACCTGCTGCGGCGGCGCCTCCGACGACTTCCGCGTCCATCTTCGACCACGGCTTGTACAACGCGACGAGCCACTCGAACAGGGTGTTGTCCTTCGCCAGTCCCTGCGAGGCCCACTGGTAGAGGTGATGGTGCGTGTTCACCAAGCCCGGGGTCAGGAGCCCGCCGCCTGCGTCGATCCTCTCGGCGCCGGCGACAGCGGGAGCCTCACCGGATCCGAGTGCCGAGATGATGCCATTCTCGATCACGACGTAGCCGTTCGTGATCTCGTGGCCGACGATCGGAGCGATGTACGCGTTGTGGATGATGGTCTTCGTCATCGGGCTTCGGCCTTTCGAGTTGCAGCGAGTCGCACCGCGTCGAGAATCTTCTCGTATCCGGTACAGCGACACAGGTTTCCGGCGAGCGATTCGCGGATCTCTGCATCGGACGGATTCGGTACCCGTTCGACGAGATCGTGCGCTTGGACGACGAGACCGGGGGTGCAGAATCCGCATTGCACCGCGCCGCATTCCACGAACGCTTCCTGCATCGGATCGAGGGTGTCACCGTCAGCCAGGCCCTCGACGGTACGGACCGACCGACCCTCGACCTGACCGGCTGCCACGAGACATGCACATGCCGGTACCTGGTCGAGATAGACCGTGCACGAACCACACTCACCTTGCTCGCATGCGTTCTTCGAACCGGGCAATCCCATCCGCTCCCGCAGGAGATACAGCAGACTCTCGCCCTCCCAGACGTCGTCGGCTTCCAATTCCTTGCCGTTGACCGTGCACGTGACGCGCATGTCTCACGCCGCCTTTCCGTTGTTGCCGAGGTCTTTCCACGCCCAGCCGAGGGTTCTCTTCGCCATGACTGCCAATGCATGCCTGCGGTAGTTCGCAGTGCCGCGAACATCGTCGATGGGGCTCGCGGCGTCCGAGACCAGTTCGCCGAATCGCGCGACCACCCGGTCGTCCAGCGGACCGGACCAGTCGAGCTCGCCGGCGAGGAATTCCTCGGCAGCATAAGCCCGCCGGGGCGTCGGCGCAGCGGAGCCGAGCCCGGTTCCGATTCGCTTCTCACCGGGGTAGAGAGCTATCGAGAAGGAGCACACCGCGATCACCATTGCGTTGCGCGTACCGATCTTGGAGAAGTACTGAGGACCGGCGGCGGGCTTCACGTGGAACGCTCTGATCAATTCGTCTCGCTCGCAGCAGTTCCGCTTCACCCCGACGTAGAAGTCGGCGGCCGGAATCATCCGAGTACCGCGGGCAGCCGACTCCACCTCGATCACGGCCCCTGCTGCGAGAAGTGGTGCGTGCAGGTCGCCGGCGGGAGATGCGCCGCCGAGGTTGCCGCCCACGGTCCCCCGGTTTCGAATCTGTGGAGATCCGACGGTCCGGGAGGCCTGAGCGATGCCGGGAAGCCGGTCTCCGAGTTCCTCGATGATGCGCACGTACGGCATCCCCGCGCCGATGCGAAGGGTGTCGTCGGGCAGTTTTTCCCAGGTGGTGAGTTCGCTGATGGGGTTCAGATCGAGGAGAGCTCCCGGCCGATGAACGTCGAAGTTCAACTCGACCATGACGTCGGTGCCGCCTTGAATCGGGACGGCATCGACGTCGTCGGCTTTGGCCGTCAGTGCGTCGGCCCAGGTCTGTGGCCGTAGAAAGTCCATCGTGCTCGCTCCAACTTTTCGATGCCGGGTGTGTGCATCCAGTACACCTGCGCGACATCCGACGAACGAGAGACAATAACGACGAACTATGACGGTGATCACAGTGTAGGTTCTGGAGGTTCCTACAAAGAGCGAGGTCGATTCGCCGTGAGACTGCATGATTTGCTGGGATTGTCCGACCTGAAGCTGCAGCAGGTAGTCGCACCCGAGCACTTCGATCCGGTGATCCGATGGGTAGTCACCACCGACATGCTCGATCCGAGTCGCTATCTGACCGGCGGCGAGCTCGTTCTCACCGGCCTGGTGTGGCACACCGACCCTGATGACTCGTATGCCTTCGTCAGTTCGGTCGCCAAGGCCGGGGTCGCGGCGGTTGCAGCATCCGAAGGCGGGTTGGTCCCCGACGACCTCGTGGCCGCATGCCGCGAGCACGGGTTGCCGCTGTTCCGGGTTCCCGCGGACGTCGCTTTCGCGACGGTGACCGAGGTCGTCGTCCGCCAGTTGTCGACGGCGAGAACGTCGGACTTGAAGGCTGTGCTCGACCGACACCAACGCCTTGTCGAAAGCACCGGACCGGGCGGCATAGGTCCGCTGCTGGACCTCGTCGGCACCGAACTCGGGATGGCGTGCTGGGTGTCCACGGCGTCAGGCAACGTCCTCGCGGGTCCGGAAGGCCTTCCTGACCCTGCTTTCCTCGCCCACGAGTTCTTGACCGCTCGGAGGCTTCCCCACTACGTCGAGGAGTACGGAATCTCCCTGCTGCCGGTGGACAGCGATTCCGCAGCACGGGTCGTCGACTGGTTCGTAGCTGTCCGAAGCGATTGGCAGACATGGCATCCGGAGAGGCTGGCGCTCGCCGAACAATTGTCATCCATCGTCGCGGTCGAGCGCGCCCGATCCGATGACAGGCTCACCGGATCCGGCATCCTCGCACAGGAATTCGTGCGTGCAGTGTCCGAGGGAGCGTCGGCGTCGGACATTGCGCAGCAGATGTACGTCATCGGCCTTCCGGTCGAATCACGCTATATCGCAATAGCAGCGGCAGTGTCCGAGGACGTGCTACGCCTCGGCGAAGTTCGTCAGTTGATTCGTGAGACCTCGGCGTCCTCTATGTCGGCAGTCGGCATCACCGACGGCGAGGTCATCGCGATCGTGCCCGCCGACCAAGACCTCACCCCGGCAATCGAACGAGCCGTGGAAGCCCTCGCCCCGGGACTGACGGGTACCGGACTGTCCATCGGCGTCAGCAGCCTCGTCGCCTCACGCGACATCCGCAGCGCCGTCGAGGAGGCCAAACATGCGCGTCAGCTTGCCGCACGTCGCAACGACGACCGCTACGTAGTCGGACACGAGGAACTTGCCACCCTCGTATTATTGCTGGCCGGAGTTCCCGACGATGTTCGACGGATGTTCCGCTCACGGCTGCTCACGCCCCTCGCCGACTACGACGACGTCCACAAGAGCGACCTGATTGCCACCCTGTCTGCGTTCCTCGACACCAACGGGTCGTGGACGAAGTGCGCCGATCAGATGCACCTTCACGTCAACTCGGTGCGCTATCGGATCCAGCGAATCGAAGAGTTGACGGGCCGCGATCTCTCCCGACTCGAGGACAGGGTCGAGTTCTATTTGGCGCTGCGCCTCGCGTGACTTCCCATCTGATACCGATCGGTGTCAAGATCGCTGAGTGAGCACTTCCGAGACCGACACCGCCACCGGCCGCCCGTACCGCGGATCGACACCCGGACAGCGGCGCGAGACGCGGCGCGAGCAACTCCTCGACGCCGCTGTCGAGGTGTTCGGAACAACCGGATTCCGCTCGGCTTCGATCGATCGGATCTGCGCGACGGCGGGCTTGACCAAGAGGTACTTCTACGAATCGTTCGACAGCAGCGAAGACCTGCTCGAAGCGGTCTACCGGCGTGCAACGGCCACGATGCTGACGAGCATCCACCCGCCTACCACCAGCGCAGCGATCGGACCCGAGACCAGTGCCGAGGAAGTTCTTCAAGCCGCACTGTCGAACTTCTTTCGCACGATTGCCGACGATCCACGTTCTGCGCGCATCGTTCTGCTCGAGGTGCTCGGCGTCTCGGCCGAGATCGATGCTTTGTATCGGCAGACGACGTCGCTGTTCGTCGACGCGGTGCTCGCCCTCGCAACGTCCGTCGGGATTGCCAACGGTCTCGCGGGTCCGAATCGACGGACCCTCGCCATCGGGCTGGTCGGCGCCGTTCTGATGATGACGCAGCAGTGGTTGCTCGCGCCGGACTCGGAACCGTTGGACGGCATCATCGCCGGTGCTCACACCATCCTCGGTGCGGTGGCGTTCGGGCGTCTCGACTGACCATCCTTCGTCTCCAAGTCGTTTCCAAGTGGGCACGTGCACTCTCGTCTGCAGACTCCCAGCGAACGGAAGTGAGACCGACCCTTATGAGCGCTCCTACTCTCGACAACTTCATCGACAGTGCGACCACCCGCAGACTGCGTGCGGCACGCGTCAGTTTTTGCGACCGCGAGGATGCCGAGATGTTCCTGGAATGGCTCAGGGTTCGCTCCGAAGCGCTGGCGACCGCGGTGACGTTTCCGCTGTTCGTGTGCACAGCCGCGGACGCCTACAGCCTGTCGTCGGCGACGACGTACGCCGTGTTCGGGGACACACCGGTCGATGACCTTTCGCCGGCGGTCGCCGAGTCAATCGCCACGTGCGAGCTACCCGCAGTCCTCGGTCCGTTCGACGCGGCCGCGGGCTGGGATGTCGTCTTCGCACTGTCGCGACGGTGAGTG
The DNA here is from genome assembly GCF_057808915.1 of Rhodococcus sp. FG69. NCBI lineage: Bacteria > Bacillati > Actinomycetota > Actinomycetes > Mycobacteriales > Nocardiaceae > Rhodococcus > Rhodococcus sp. FG69. Next base: position 228,327 of record NZ_JBMDIX010000002.1, read on the forward strand.
CGCAGTAGTCGGTAGAGGGGGAACCAGTGTGAGGACGAGATCACGTACGCGATTTCGGTCCAGTTCGCGACCGATCGCGCCGCCCGCCCTCATGATCTCGGGTGGGATGGACGTACGCATCTCCTGGTCGTACCGCCCCATGTCGATCGGGTCCATCGTGGCAGGAACGTAGCCGCTCAACTCGGTGTGTCGCCCCACAACTCCCAGCAACTGTGCGGCGGAGTCGAAGTCGCCCCGACGGAACAACGCATATGCCAGCGTCTCCAGGCCAACCATCCATGACGACGTATCGGACACAACGTCGCAGGCGTCGATCATGCGGGCAAGCTTGAGTTCGGCCGGTCCTCCCCAATCACCGCGCGCCAGATCGACCTTCGCGTGGATCCACAGAGCCGACGCCTCACACCACTGGTAGCCGGACTCGGCCGACACCTCGGCCGACGCTTCCAGCAGTTCCTGCGCCCGTTCGAGGTCTCCGCTGCGCAAGTACGCTGTGCCGGCGGACATCAGGGCCTCCGCCCTCGTGTACGGCGCGTCCATGGCAGTTCCGAGTTCGAGCGCTTCGTTTGCATGGCCGAGCGCTTGCTCCGTCATTCCCGCTCCAGCTTCGAAGAACGCAAGCGAGACGAGCACGTCGGACCTGGCCACATCGTCACCAGCAGTGTCGGGTTCGAGTCCTGCCAGCCTGGACAACGACTCGAGAAGACCGGAGATGTCACCCGCCAGGTATCGCGTGATCGTAAGACCGGCGAGCGCCCGGACGAGGACCCCGACCGGGATGTCTTTCGCCTTCATGGCTGGTTCGAGGTATCGAAGCCCTTCGGCGACATGCCCGCGCCGGTACCAGTACCAATAGAGACTGCCGACTATGCGCAAGTACGTCTCGGATGCAGAGTCGAGGTGATCGAGAGCTGCTCGTACGTTGGGTATATCGCGATCCAGCCGTGCCATCCACCGTGGACAGTCTGGTCCACGTAGACCGAAATACGCCCCCTCTGCCATCTGAATCACCCACTCCGCGTGGCGTTGGCGCAGATCGGCCGTTCGTGCCGGATCACGCTGTAGCGCTGCGTAGCTTCGGAGCGTCTCCAACATGCGATACCGACGGGGATCACCGCCGACCGACTTGACGAGCGACTTGTCGATGAGGGTTCCCAGATCACCGATGATGTCCGACTCACCGACGACGGTGCGCGCTGCATCCAGGTCGAAGCCACCGTCGAAGATCGCCAGGTTTTCGAACAGGGTTCGCTCGGAGCCGCCGAGGGTGGAATACGACCATTCGACCGCGGCCAGCATGGTCGAGTGGCGAACATTGTTGCGCGGGCCGCCTCGAAGGACCGCGAAACGGTCGTCGATGTTGTCGACGAGTTGCCGAACGGACAACGTCCGGCACTGCCCGGCCGCGAGTTCGATCGCCAGCGGCATGCCGTCGAGTTCCTGGCAGAGGTTCTCGAGCAGCCCCAACTCGTCGACGTCGGGTTGCCATCCGCCCATCTGCGACTCCGCCCGCTCCACGAACAACCGCACCGCCTCCCCGTGCGGACCGCCAGACAGCGACGGCATCTCGTACACGAATTCGCCGGAAACACCCAGAGCTTCGCGGCTGGTGGCAAGGACCGAAATCCCCGGACTCGACGCGAGCAACGCGGACACGAAGGCTGCGATGGGTTCGACGATCTGTTCGCAGTTGTCCAGCACGAGCACAGTCTCACGTTCCCGGAGGATCGCTATCAGTGCGGGAGCTCCACCCGACACCGTCACGTTGAGTCCCGTCGCGATCGCGTCGATGAGCAGGTCCCCGTCGCGTACGTCGGCGAGTTCGACGAACCACGGGCCGTCCGAATCCCTCCGCAGCCGCGCGACTTCGAGCGCGAGCCGTGTCTTCCCCATCCCGCCGGGCCCGGTCAGCGTCACGAGACGATGCGCGGACGTGGCATCTGCGACTTCGCCGAGGATGTCCTGGCGTCCGACCAGCGGTGTCGGAGGAATGGGGACATGGCTACCGCGCGACCGCGCCGGCGCCGGTGCCGCGGCGGCGTCGAGTGACGGATCCTGACGCAGGATGGCGTCGTGCAACGCCAGCAGGCTCGGTCGTGGATCCGCACCGAGTTCTTCTGCCAGACGCTCCCGGGCGGTTCGCAGCGCCGCCAGTGCGTCGCCCTGTCTTCCCGACCGGTACAGCGAGGTGGCAAGCAGTTCCCACGCCCGCTCTCGCAACGGGTACTCGCGAGTGTGAGCTTCCAGTTCGGCTGCGGCAGAAGCATTGTTGCCCAAAGCCACGGAGGAATCCATGCGATCCTCGACCGCGTCGAGCCGCAATTCGTCGAGATGTCGAATCTCGGCCACGGCGAATTCACGGTCCGCACAGTCGGCGTATGCCGGCCCGCGCCACATCTCGAGTGCCTCGCCCAGCATTCGTTCGGCGTCAGCAGGATCGCCGGCAGCGAGGGCCTGCTTGCCTCGGGATGCGGCCACGACGAACCGCTTGGAATCGACGGAGCCGGAGGGCAGCTCGAGTGCGTAACCCGGCCCTTTTCGGACGAGGACCGTCGGTTTGCCGCTTCCCCGGTGCGGCTCGAGAGCCTTGCGGAGTGTCGATACGTATCCCTGCAGGGTGAGCGAGGCGGTGCGGGGTGGCTGTTCGCCCCACAGGTCGTCGATCAGCGTCTCGTCGGTGACCATTCGGCCGTCGGCGATCACCAACCTCGCGAGGAGTGCGCGAGGGACCGGGCCACCGAGTGCGACCGGAGCGCCGTCGAGGAAGGCCTCGAGGGGCCCGAGCACACGCAGGTCCGGCGCTGAGCTGGTAGCGGATTCAACGGTCGGCACCGATGGATCATAAGTTGCGCCTCGGCTTCCGTCGCCCTACAGGCTACTTCGGCGTGACCGTTCCCAGCTTCGCCAGAATGATCCCCAGGACGACATAGCCTGCGATCAGCTGGACGGAACCCACGACCTGGCCCGCGTCGCGCGCGATCAGCACCACAGGAATGGCGGCCACGAACCACGACTGCGCCCACAGGGTCCACCAACGAACGATTCCGGTCCAGCGACCGGCAATGGCGATGCGCACACCGATGCCCACCATCCCAAGCATCGACAGCGGCCAGAACATGTCGAACGCCGCCCAAACCGGGGTGCCTTGGATCAGCCAGAACGCGTCGAACGTCGAGGACACGAGCGCGCCGGCCATGAACACGAACTGGGCGAGGTAGAAGCCCTTGGCCACCCGACCGTTACCCATCGCATTCGTCTGCATCTGCAGGAGCAGGAGGCGGATGATGGCAATCTGGAATGCAATCGCGGTCGCTCCCCCGACGAGCGTCTGCCAACCGAATCCTTCGTGGTCGCCGATCAGAGCCATGCCGAGCGCCCAGGCAGCGGTGGCGACGGCCAATCCGATGCCGGTGGCACGAACCCCCCGGACGGTGTCGCTGTGGGGGGCGGTGTTCTCGGTGACGGTCATGGTTACTACTCCCTGTGTGTGATCCGAGTGGAACTTCGTCGACTACACGATGGCGTGAACCACTTGGAAATCACTGGGACTCGAGCTACTGACTCTCGTAGAGCCTGTTCTCGTAGGCCGGGCCGAAGTACTCCTCCAGCTCGGCAACCGTCTCGGGCGAATTCGGCATGACTGCTTTCGTGATGGCCGCAACCGTGGGCATCACCGTCGGATCCCAGGATTGCGGTTCCCACAGCCGCGATCTCATGAACGCCTTGGCACAGTGAAAGAAGACCTGTTCGACGTCGACGACGAGACACAGGATGGGTCGATGTCCCTTCACCGACATCTCGTCGAAGAACGGTGCGTCCTTGACGAGGCGGGCGCCACCGTTGATCCGAAGTGTGTCGCCACGACCCGGAATGAAGAAGTTGATACCGACGAACGGATTCGCCAGGACGTTTCGATAGCCGTCCATGCGCTTGTTTCCCGGACGCTCGGCAATCGCAATCGTCTTTTCGTCGAGCACACGAACGAGTTCGCCTGCGGGGTCTCCCTTCGGCGAGACGTCGCACCGACCGTCGGTGTCGACTGTGCCGATCAAGCAGAACGGGGAGTGCGCGAGCCACTGGACATCGAGCGGGTGCAGCGCGGAACGGTCCTTGTTCGCAGCGCGATAACTCGGAGTGCCGAACATCGCTGTCAACTCTTCGGCGTCTCGAATTTCGTCCCATTCCACGCCTGCGAGACTAACAACCGACCCGACGTCGGGTCACGCGAGTTTCAGACGGAGTGATCCGACGCAGGCAACCCGAACGCCATGATCGCCGCGTCGTCTTCCAGTCCGGTGCCGAAGCTCTCCATCAACTCGCGGAGTGCGTCCACGATCCGGTGCGCGCTCGACGGCGCATGAGCCCTCGCGAATTCGAGCAAAGCTCCGTCGTCGTCGTAGCGCTCGCGGCCGCTTCCGGTCCGCGCCTCCGTCAAGCCATCGGAATAGAGCACCACGGTGTCCCCCGGCATCAACCGAACGCAAGTCGACACGAACCGAGCATCAGGAAGAATTCCTACGAGTTGTCCGCCCGCCGTGTCCAAATACTCTGCGGTGCCTGCCTTTCGGAGCAGGATCGCCGGCGGGTGTCCGCCACTGGCCAATTCGACGTCGAGTCCACCCCCACCGGGCGTCATGACTCCGAACACGACCGTGCAAAACTTGGCCGCGTCCTGTCCGAATTCCTGCAGGAGAAGCGAATTGAGATCGCGCAGCACCGTTACCGGATCTCGGTCGTACACTGCTGCTGCACGGAGGGTGTACCTCGTCGACGACGTGATGGCTGCAGCCTCGGGTCCCTTGCCGCACACATCGCCGAGGAAGAACCCCCACCGATTGTCCGACAATGGAAACAGGTCGTAGAAATCTCCCCCGACGTCGTAGTTCGAGGCGAAGTGGTAGTACGCGTGGGCGGCGACCCCCGTGGGCGGCGTCAACGACGGGGGCAGCAGGGATCTCTGCAGAGTGGTGGCGAGTAACTGCACCCGCTCACGCTCGAACTCCGCGCGTCGACGTTCCTCGATCAACTCGCGCTCGTAGGAGCGTCGTTCCCGGGCGTCGAGCGCGGTGATTCGAATCAGGGCCGGAACCCCGTCCGGCCCGATCCGAGTGTTCGCGGTGACGAAGACCGGAAGTTGCTCGCCGTGCGAGTCGAGGAGATCGAGTGCTGCACTGTCGATCGAACCGCGAGTGAGGAGCAACGGCGCGAAATGTGTCTCGTAGTGGATTCGACCGCCGACTGTCAGGAGATCTGCGAAACGGCGTCCGAGCAGTTCTCCACGCTCGTATTCGAGCCACTTCAACAGGGTGGCGTTCACTTTCGCGATCCTGCCGTCGGGCCAGGTCGACAGGTAGCCGCATGGCGCGAACTCGTAGAGATCCTCGGCCGTGTCGTGCAGCAGAGGGTCGGTGTCGTTCATCGGGCGGTCGATCATGAGAAGTCGACGAACGACAGAATCGCCTGCGCAGTGATGTCCGGATTACTCACGTGTGGGCAGTGTCCACTTGCATCCAGTGTGACCAAGGAACTGCCTGCGATGTTGTCGCAGACGTAGCGCCCCACCGACGGTGGTGCGAGCGAGTCGTTCGCGCAGTCGATCACGAGCGTCGGAGTCACAACGCGCGCCAGGTCGGCCCGATTGTCCGACAGAAAGGTGGCCCGGGCGAACGATCGAGCGCACGCAGGGTCTGTCCTGCAAAAGCTTTCGGTCAATTCTTCGCCGAGTTCGGGACGATTGGGGTTGCCCATGATCCGCGGAGCCATCTGGCTGGACCAACCGAGGTAGTTGCTGTCGAGCGAGTCGAGCAGTTCATCGATGTCGGCGGGGCTGAAGCCGCCTCGGTAGTCGACATCGTCGATGTACCGGGGTGACGGTGTCAGCAGAATCAGCCTGGCGAACAAGTCCGGGCGCGCCGCGGCAGCCAGAACACCGATCATCGATGCCACCGAGTGGCCGACGAACGTGACGTTTCGCAGATCGAGGTCGGTCACGATATCCACGACGTCGGCCGCGTATGCATCGAGAGACGAGTAGCGTTCCTCGTCCCATGCCGACAGGTCCGAGGCACCGGCTCCCACATGGTCGAACAGCACCACGCGACACGTCGGCGCCAACAGGTGCGTGACGGCCCGCCACAGATGCTGATCGCAGCCGAAACCGTGCGCAAGCATGACCGTCGGACCGGTGTCCACGCCCACGATCGACACGTTGTTCCTTGCTCGCACATCCACCGACACAGTGTCTCACCCGCCTATTCGCAGGTGAGAGCGGAGGCGGAATAGGAATCTCGCAGCTCATGTTGAAGCGACAATGAAAAAGATCGGGTTCTTGTCGTTCGGTCACTGGACGCCGTCGCCGCAGTCCCAGACGCGGTCTGCTTCGGACGTGCTCCTGCAGTCGATCGATCTGGCGGTTGCTGCCGAGGAGTTGGGCGCCGACGGCGCGTACTACCGCGTACACCACTTCGCCAATCAGCTTTCCTCGCCGTTCCCGCTGCTCGCAGCAATCGGCGCCAAGACCGACTCCATCGAGATCGGCACCGGGGTCATCGACATGCGCTACGAAAACCCGTACTACATGACCGAGGATGCGGGATCTGCCGACCTCATCTCGGGAGGCCGACTACAACTCGGCATCAGCCGAGGATCGCCCGAGCAGGTCATCGAGGGATACAAGTATTTCGGTCACATTCCGAAGGACGGAACCGACCACGCGGAGATGGCCCGCGATCACACTCGCACGTTCCTCGACCTCCTCGACGGAAAGGGATTCGCCGAGCCCAATCCTCGGCCCATGTTCCCGAATCCCCCTGGACTGCTTCGTCTCGAACCGCACTCTGCTGGTTTGCGCAAGCGGATCTGGTGGGGAGCGGGCAACCGTCAGACTGCCGAATGGGCGGCCGAGCAGGGCATGAACCTCATGAGTTCGACGCTGCTGAGCGAGGACACCGGAGTCCCGTTTCACCAACTCCAAGCCGAGCAGATCGAGCGCTTTCGCAAGACCTGGGCAGACGCGCAGCACTCACACGAGCCGCGCGTCTCGGTCAGTCGGAGCATCTTTCCGATCGTGAACGACACGGACCGCGCCTACTTCGGGCGGCAAACCGACGGGCAGGATCAGGTCGGTTACATCGACGGAGGCATCGCTCGCTTCGGCAAGTCCTACGCCGGCGAACCGGACCGGCTCATCGAGGAACTCGCCGCGGACGAGGCCATCGCCGCTGCCGACACCGTGCTGCTCACCGTTCCCAACCAACTCGGAGTCGACTACTGCGCGCACGTGATGGAATCGCTACTCACCGAGGTGGCACCCGCGCTGGGTTGGCGCTGAGGCAGGCCGGGACGGCAGTCGTCACGGATGCACGATTGTCACCCCGCCCGCACCTGCACCCGACGCGTGAAGCGTCATCAATCGGGTCGCCGCCTCCTCGATGCCGATGACGTCCCGGACCAGCGCCTGCGGACGCAGGGTCCCGGCCACGATCTCGGCGAGCATCGCCGGGTAGGTGCGAGCAGACATCCCGTGACTGCCCAGCACCTGAAGCTCCTTGGCGATGACGCGGCCCATGTCGACCGTCGGAGATCCGTTCTCGCCCAGTAGGCCCACCTGAACGTGCCTGCCACGCGGACGCAGGCAGCCGATGGACGCCCGCATCGATTCCACCGCGCCGAAGCAATCCAACGAGACGTCGACATCGAGCACACCGGACGCATCCGCGTGCGCCTCGCTCGCTCCGAGTGAGCAAGCGAGCTCACGACTGGCCGACGCAGGATCGACGGCGATCACATGCGCACCTCGGGAAGCGGCGACCATCACAGCTGACAGCCCGACGCCGCCGCACCCGTGCACCGCGACCACTTCTCCTCGCTGTACGCCGGCTACCTGTACGACCGCTCGGTATGCAGTCGCAAACCTGCATCCGAGACTTGCAGCGGTGTCGAAGTCGATCTCGTCGGGGAGCAACACCAGATTGACGTCTGCGTGGTCGAGCGCGACACGGTCCGCGAACGACCCGTGGTGAGTGAAACCGGGCTGAGTTTGGACATCGCACACTTGCTGGTCGCCGCGCCGGCACGGTGGACAGTCCCCGCAGGCATTGACGAACGGGACCGTGATGCGGGCGCCGACGGCGAAACTTTCGACCAGGTCACCGACTTCGACGACGGTTCCGGCCAGTTCGTGACCAGGAACGTTCGGCAGCGGAATGTCAGGATCGTGACCGCGCCAGCCGTGCCAGTCACTCCGGCACAGACCGGTAGCAGCGACCTCGACGACGACCCCGTGCGGCGGGCACGTCGGATTCGGTATGTCGCGGATCTCGATCGGGCCGCCGAACATCTCGTACATTGCTGCTTTCATCGGTTCATTGTGCTGTAGTCACGCCTCGCAACGCTCGACCACGGCGGCGTTCGAGTCCGCAGGGCAGTATGGTGACGTTTGACTAAGCTACCGGCGGGTAATACCTACTGCTGAGCGCAGAGCGCTCGGGCATTCGTGTGCCCCAGTGACACTCCTCTGATCTCCAATCTGCTTGCAATACAAAAATATTCGGCCCAATTAGCCGATTTCCACACGAAGCCCGCTGTGTGGCGGTTACGTTGCAGTCGTGGCAGAGCGGGGGGCCAAGCCCCAGGTTTCATTGGTTCGCAGGACGGCGTTGCGCGCCGTCCGAATGTTGTTCAATCCGCTGAGACCCGACGACTACCTGTCGATGATCAACCCCTTGTGGACGACACGGGAGTTGCGGGGTCAGGTGGTGCGCGTCGCGCCCGAAGGGTCGGATGCGGTATCGGTGTTCATCAAGCCCGGCTTCGAGTGGGCAGGTCACACGCCGGGACAGTACGTACGCCTCGGAGTTCTCATCGACGGCCGCTATCACTGGCGGGCGTACTCGTTGACGTCCGATCCCGAACCTGTCGACGGCCTCGTGAGTGTCAGCCCGAAGCTGGTACCGGAGGGCACCGTCTCGCCGTACCTGGTGGGGACCATCAGGACGGGCGACATCGTCCGTCTCAGCGAGGTGGAGGGTGAGTTCACGCTTCCGAGTCCGATCCCGGACAAGATGGTGTTCATCAGCGCGGGCAGCGGCATCACGCCCATCATCAGCATGCTGCGCAGTCTCGATCACCACGACCAGGTGACCGACATCGTGGTGGTGCACTCGGTGCACACCCGTGAACAGCTCATGTTCGCCGAGACGCTCGAGGAGTTGGAGGCCAAGCACGACGGGCTGCGCCTCGAGCTTCGTATCACCAGCGACGAAGGCCGGATGAAGGCTTCGGAGCTGGACGCGCTCGTCCCTGACTGGCGCGAGCGCGACGCGTTCTGCTCGGGTCCGGGAGAGCATCTGGACGATCTTCGGTCTTACTGGAAGGACCAGGGAGATTACGATCGGTTCCACCACGAGAGCTTCCAACCTGTCATCGGCGGGGGCGATGACGCAGGTGAGGGCGGTACGGTCCGATTCATCAACAGCAACAAGGACGTCGAGTGCGACGGTAGCACCACTATCCTGGCCGCCGGCGAAGACGCAGGTCTCGATCTGACCTTCGGTTGCCGCATCGGAATTTGCCATACCTGTGTGGGCACGCTCAAGTCCGGGCGTTTACGAGACCTTCGAAACGGGGACGTCTCAGAACCTACCGGGCAAGCGGTGCGTATCTGCGTGAACACAGCAGAGGGCGACATCGAAATCGAACTATGAGTTCACGATTCATTTGCGACAAGGGGTACCCATGACCATCGACGACACAACCAGGATAGATCCAGTCAATCCACTGGCGCATCTCAGCGACGACACAATCGCTGAGCTCGCAAAGGAATTCGACGCCATCCACGACGAGGTCTATGCGAGCCTTGGTGCGAAGGATCGCAAGTACATCACTTCCGTGATCGCTGCCCAGCGCCAGTTGCTCGTCGCAGGTCGGGTTCTGCTGCTCGGCTCGACGAGCAAGCCTGCCTGGGTTGCCGGCACCGCATGCCTTGGGATCGCCAAGATTCTCGAGAACATGGAAATCGGTCACAACGTCATGCACGGGCAGTGGGATTGGATGAACGACCCGGAGATCCACTCCTCGGTGTGGGACTGGGACACGGCATCCACGGCCCAGTCCTGGAAGCACTCGCACAACTACGTCCACCACACGTACACCAACATTCGCGGCAAGGACAAAGATCTCGGATACGAGATCATGCGGATCGACCCGCGCCAGAAATGGCATCCGGTGTATCTCGCCCAGCCGTTCTACAACGTCCTCCTGATGGCATTCTTCGAGTGGGGCGTCGCATTGCACGACCTCGACATCGAAGCGATCCGACGGGGCGAGAAGCCCGCCAAAGATGTCATCAGCGACCTCAAAGGTATTGCGGTAAAGGCACGCAAGCAGTTCGTCAAGGACTACATCGGCTGGCCGGTCATCAGTGCCGGCGCGTTCGCTCTGGCGCAATTGGCGTCGGGCGGTCGTCTGCGCGAGAGCAAGAGGTCGCGCATCGCGACGAAGCTCCGCTCGTCCACTCGCTTCGGCTCATCGCGCAAGACGGCGGCGTTCCTCGACAGCAGGTTCAGCGGTATCGAGAGCACGTTCCTGTCCACTGTCGCTGCCAACTTCACAGCGAACATCATCCGCAACGTCTGGTCGCACGGGATCATCTTCTGCGGTCACTTCCCGGATCAGGCGTACACGTTCAGCGAGGAAGAGGTCGAGAACGAGACCCGCGGAGGCTGGTACGTCCGTCAGCTGGTCGGCGCCGCCAACATCGACGGCGGGCCACTGTTCCACCTCATGAGCGGCAACCTCAGCTACCAGGTCGAGCACCACCTGTACCCGGATATGCCGAGCACCAGATACTCCGAGGTCGCACCGAAGATCAAGGACATCTGCGAGCGCTACCAGTTGCCGTACAACAGTGGACCACTGATGCAGCAGTGGGGCATGGTGCACCGCACCATCGCGAGACTGGCGCTCCCCGGCGGCAAGATTCGGCCGAAGCCAGGCCCTTACCGGCCGGAAGAGGCCTGGCGTCGCAAGTTCAGCGAGACTCCTTCGGAGAGCGAGGCTGCCCGCTCGCGTAGCCGCGTTCCCGCCGGGCACCCTGCCGCCGGACCGGAGCACAACTCCGGTGGCGTCGACGTCGAACCACCGCCCCGCGGCGACGACTGACCGAAGTAGCTTCTTTCCTGCTCCAAGCCTGGGCACAACGTCGTTCGGCGTTGCCCAGGCTGGAGCATTGCGTGTCGTGGTGCACGCACTCTCGAACGCAGATGAATTCATCTGCCGTTGGTTGACATGATTGCGTGCGGATCCGATCATGAATCGATGACCGAGCCCTTCATGCCCCGCCATCATCACGACGATTCGATCGATGCGGCCGACCCCGGCCTCGGCGCTCCCGGTCACGTCGAGGACGTACCGGATGCAGACGAGCTCGACGCGCAGGTCGACGCCTTCGAGAAGCGCCTCGACGCCGAGCGCAACGGCCACATCCCGTTCCACGCACCAACTCCGAAGTCGGACTGACGGCAACGAGAATGGTCGGGCCGGAGGAGCGGGCTATCTCTCTCGACTCGAACGACCGGTTCCGCTCGGCCCCTGCATCACGCGAACGATCTCTGCCGCGTCGAATTCGTTGGGAACGCCCCACTTCGATTCGTATCCGTACACCTCTCGCAACGATGTCGCAGATTCGTGGCCGTACAAGATGTCCAGATCGTCGGCCGTGATCAATCCGGGGTGTGCCACTCCACACGCCTCGGACACCTTCAGCAGGTCACGTCGCAACGTCCGCAGGTAGTTGGTGGCTCGGTCGGCCTTACTCAGCGGGTCGAGACCATGGGTAAGCCACTTACCCTGTGTTGCAATGCCTGTCGGGCACATGTCCGTGTGGCATTTCTGTGCCTGCACGCATCCGATAGACATCATGACTTCGCGGGCGACATTGACCATGTCGCATCCCAGCGCGAAGGCGACGACCGCGTTGTCGGGCAGTCCGAGCTTGCCCGACCCGATGAACGTGACGTGGTCGGCGATGCCTGCGCGAGCGAACTGTTCGTATACGCGCGCAAATCCGACGCGAAACGGTAGCGACACCGATTCGCTGAACAGCAACGGTGCCGCGCCGGTCCCCCCTTCGCCGCCATCGATTGTCACGAAGTCGACGCCTCGCTCGGTAGTACTCATCAAGTCCACCAGTTCGGACCAGAAGTCCATGTTGCCGAGAGCGGACTTGATGCCAACGGGAACCCCGGTCCGGTCGGCGATCATTTCGACCCAGTCCAACATGGAGTCGACACTGTCGAATTCGGAGTGCCTCGACGGACTCGCACAATCGACGCCTTCCTCGATTCCTCGAATTCTGGCGATCTCGGGCGTCACCTTGGCCCCGGGAAGTAGACCGCCGAGACCGGGTTTCGCGCCCTGGCTGAGTTTGATCTCGATCGACTTCACGGGGTTGGAGGCAACGAGATCTTCCAGTCGCGACAGTTCGAATCGGCCCGCGCTGTCACGGCATCCGAAGTAGGACGTGCCGATCTGAAGTGTCAGGTCGGCGCCGTGTCGGTGGTGCGGCGACAACCCACCCTCTCCGGTGTTGTGCAGAGCCCCAGCAGCGGCCGCGCCGCGGTTGAGTGCTTCGATCGCTGCGGCGGACAACGAACCGAAGCTCATGGCCGACACGTTGACGACGGACGACGGCCTGAATGCACCCCGCCGGTCGCGGTGCCCGCCGAGTACCTTCGCTGCCGGAACGGTGTCGCCGCCACCCACGTGCTGCGCCGTCGCAGGTGCGATATCGGAGAATGTGCGGTGCTTGATGATCGGGTAACCCTGTGCGAACTCGGTGTCGTTGTCGGCTCCGAAACCGAAATAGTTGTTCTGCAACTTCGCCGACGAGTAGATCCACCGCCGCTGGTTGCGACTGAACGGACGCTCCTCGTCGTTCCCGCTGACGATGTACTGCCGCAGTTCCGGACCGACCGCTTCCAGGAGATACCGGGCGTGCCCGAGCACCGGGAAGTTACGCAGGATTGCGTGACGCTTCTGTGTGAGGTCGTATGCCGCGACGCCGAGAACGCCCGCGACCGGAACCAGCGGCAATGCCCGTACCCATTTCGATGCCATAGTCGATCACACTGTCACCGTGAGGGGTGGCGGGAGCGGTCGAACAGTGAAACAACACGCGACATTTGCGCGACCGTCCGGGCTCGCACGCGTGGTCAGGCGTCATACGGTTCCAGCGACGAGCACAGGATGGCCGAGTGAGTCTGTCACAGGACTAGACCCGTGGCCTGACGTTCACCGCAGTCGTGGACATTCGATCGAATCGATCGAGAGTGTCCTATAGTCGATCGGTTAGGTCGACTACAGAACTGGCGAGGAAGCAGGTTTTCATGTCACGTCCAGGCCGGGTACATGCGTTCGCCGACGATGCGCTGGGCGAGCTCGATGCGACGGGTGTCGCTGCGGCAATCGAGTCGGGCGAGATCACTTCGCTCGAAGCCGTCGATGCTGCGATCGCACGCGCCGAAGATGTGAACGAGCGTGTGAATGCCATCCAGACTACCGATTTCGATCGTGCACGCACCATCGCGCAGAACCCGTCAGCGGGCGTCTTCTCCGGAGTTCCGACCTTCGTCAAGGACAACACCGATGTCGCTGGACTACCGACCGATCACGGTTCGCTCGCCATTCACTCCCACCCAGCAACCCGCAACGCCGCCTACACCGATCAGTTCCTCTCGACCGGGTTGATCAGCCTGGGCAAGTCGACGTTGCCCGAGTTCGGCTTCAACGCCAGCACCGAATACGAGACTCTGCCACCGACCCGTAATCCCTGGAACACCGACTACTCCAGCGGTGCGTCGTCAGGCGGCTCCGCAGCCCTTGTCGCAGCAGGTGTAGTCCCGATCGCCCACGCGAACGACGGCGGCGGTTCCATTCGGATACCCGCAGCAGCGTGCGGACTGGTAGGACTCAAGCTCACCCGCGGCCGTGAGATCGCCGACGCCCACTCCTCGGGAATGCCGGTCAACATCGTGTCCAACGGCGTGCTCACTCGCACGGTGCGGGACACCGCCGCGTTCGTGGCGCAGATCGAGCGATACCGAACCCCCCCGAAGCTACGTCCGGTCGGGTTGATCGAAGGCCCGTCGAAGCGGCGACTGCGAATCGGAGTGATCACGGAATCACTGCCGGGCATACCCGTCGACGACACAACCCAGCTGGCGGTACAGGACAGCGCCCGCCTACTGGCCGATCTGGGACATGATGTCAGCGAACTTGGGCTGCCGTTGTCGGAAAAGGATCTTCGCGAGTTCCAGGAGGACTTCAAGATCTACTGGGCCTTCCTGGCATTTGCGGTGCGAACGTTCGGGAAGAAGGTAATGGACCCGACGTTCGACGCGGCCGGAACGGATGCGTTGACCCGGGGCCTGTCGCGCACATACATGCGGAACTTCTGGCGGACCCCACAGATGATTCATCGACTCCGACGGTCCGCGGACAGGTATCACGAAGCCTTCGCCGACATCGACGTCATGGTCTCGCCGGTTCTCGCGCACACAACGCCGAAGCTCGGATTCCTCTCCCCCGCAAATGGTTTCGATGTCCTGTTCCCGCGACTTCTCGCGTATGTCGCGTTCACTCCACTCAACAACGCCACCGGTGGCCCGGCCATTTCGCTTCCGCTCGCGCAGACCACGGACGGCCTACCGGTCGGTGTTCAATTCTTGGCCGACCATGGCGACGAAGCGAAGTTGCTGGAGTTGGCGTTCGAACTCGAAGCTGCACGACCGTTCCGAAAGATCACCTCGGACGCGCAATAGGAGTGCGGCTCCGCCGCACCGGCACGGTTGAGTGTCCTCTCGTGCACTCAACCGTGCCGGTGAGCGCGGGCCTGCGAGCGACTCAGGCACTGTTGACTGCTACGGATCCGATTCGACTGAAACGCTTCTCGCGGGCAATTCGTCTCATGTCGGGGTCCTGACCGAGGAGCTCACCTAATTCGCGATGGAGGACCGCCCCGACCCGGTCGCAGAACTGTTGTGGTTCGTCTGCCGCATCAGGCAACTCGGGGATGATCAGATCCACGATTCCCGCGCTCAGCAGATCGAGCGAGCGCACTCCCTGCTTCGTCGCCATATCCGCAGCATGGCCGATGTCGCGATAGACGATGGCACTGGCGCCTTCGGGGGGGAGCGGCGACAGCCAGGCGTGCTGCGCAGCGAGAACCCGGTCCGCCGGCACCAGAGCAAGAGCGCCGCCTCCTGTCCCCTGCCCCAGCAGAAGTGACACTGTGGGAGTCTCCAGATCGACCATGTCGGCTATGCAGCGGGCAATCTCGCCGGCGAGGCCACCTTCCTCTGCCTCCTTGGACAGAGCGGCACCCGCTGTGTCTATGACGGTGACCAACGGCAGCTGCAGGTCTTGCGCCAGACGCATTCCGCGGCGCGCCTCACGCAGCGCTGCGGGGCCAAGTGGTGTCTTCGTCGTCTGACCTCGCCGATCCTGGCCGAGCAGAACGCAGGGCATGTCACCGAATCGAACGAGCGCAAGAATCAATCCCGGGTCGGCCTCGCCTTGGCCGGTTCCATTGAGCGGTAGTACATCTGCTGCGGTATTGAACAGTAGATCGCGGACGCCAGGGCGATCGTGGCGACGAGACGCGACAATGGACGTCCACGCAGGTACATCGGCGATCTCCCACTCGACGACGTCGGAGTCTCGCGTGCGACAGGGCATTTTGTCCGTCATGATCCGCAGTGCGCGGTCGACGATCTCTCCGAGTTGTTCCGGCGATCTGATCGCGTCGACAATTCCGTGAGCCTGTAGGTTCTCGGCCGTCTGGACTCCGGAAGGAAACTTCGCGTCGTACAACGCCTCGTACACACGCGGGCCGAGGAAGCCCACGAGGGCACCCGGTTCGGCGACCGTGACATGTCCGAGCGATCCCCAGGACGCGAACACTCCCCCTGTGGTCGGGTGCCGCAAGTACACGATGTACGGGAGGTGCGCGGCTTTGTGAGCAGTGATGGCGGCGGTGATCTTGACCATCTGTAGGAATGCCACGGTCCCTTCCTGCATGCGTGTGCCACCGGATGTCGGCAGTGCAAGAAGTGGAAGTCGTTCCGCAGTTGCGCGGTGCACGGCCGTCACCAGCCGTTCCCCTGCCGCCACGCCGATCGAGCCTGCAAGGAAGGAGAACTCGCACAGCAGGATGGCAACCGTGCGTCCGCGGATGGTCGCCGAGCCGGTCAGCACCGATTCGTCGAGACCGGTCTTGTGACGTGCCGCTGCCAATTCGACGGCGTACGCGTCGTCGACGAGATAGTCCACGCCAGGCGTATCCCACGACTCGAAGCTTCCTGCGTCGATCACGAGATCCAGCAATTCGACGGCCGTCATTCTGGTCATCAGATCGCTTCCTTCAGCCAGTTGCGGACGAGTTCGTCGTCGGCTCCGAGTACCGGCGGGGCCAAATGGCGCGTCTCGGTGACCTCGGTGCCGTCGGCTTCGAAGAACCGCAGGGGTGGCCCGGGCAGTGTCACGGTGCCGAGCGTCTGATGCTCGACATCGACCAGTAGGCCTTGCGATTTCGTCTGTTCCCATTCGTAGACTTCTTGCACGTTGCGGACTTTGCCTGCGGGAACACCGATGTCGTCGAGTAATTGCAGCAGCGGTTCGGTGTCGTAGGTACGGAAGATCTTCGAGACCAAATCGATGACCTCCAACCGGCTGTCGACGCGCTGCGGGTTGGTCGCCATGCCTTCGAGATCCGGGTCGATACCGAATCCATCGCAGAATCGATGCCACAATCCTTCGCTGCCGACGGAGATCTGCACTGCGCCATCGGCTGTCGGGAAGAGACCATAGGGACAGATGGAGGGGTGGTGGTTGCCCTGTGCCTGACCGACCTCACCGGCGACGGTCCATTTCGTTCCCTGGAACGCGTGCACTCCGACAACGCTGGCGAGCAACGACGTGCGAACGACCTTGCCTCGGCCGGTACGGTCCCTCTCACGCAGGGCGGCGAGGACACCGAACGCCCCGTACATGCCCGCGAGGAGATCCGCGATGGGGACGCCGACGCGTTGCACGTCGTCCGGTCCAGGGCCGGTGAACGACATCAGTCCCGCCTCACCCTGGGCGATCTGGTCGTATCCCGAACGGCCACCTTCCGGCCCATCGTGACCGAAGCCGCTGATGGACAACACGACCAGAGTCGGGTTTATATCCGCCAACCGCTCGGGTGAGAACCCCAGCCGGTCGAGCACACCGGTACGGAAGTTTTCGAGGAGAACATCCGCTCGTTCGATCATGCGCTCGAGTGCTTCGCGACCGTCGTCGGTCTTCAGATCCAGGGCGATGGACCTCTTGTTGCGATTCGCCGACAGAAAGTACGTCGACTCACGCTCGGCATCCCGTGGGGTTACGAACGGCGGCCCCCAGACTCGGGTGTCGTCCCCTCCCTTGGGGGATTCGACTTTGATGATGTCCGCACCGAGATCGCCGAGCATCATCGCTGCATGCGGACCCGCGAGTGCCCGTGTCAGGTCGACGACGACGGTACCTGCGAGTGGTCCGGTCCTGCCTGTCGTGTTGAGCGGCATTGTCTTCACGATCCTTAAGTCGAAACGAAGGGTTGACCCTGCGATAAAGGCTTAGTGGCCGAGTGGCCTATCCAATTAAATTGAGCCAGAGCGGCGATGAAAAGTCAAGAAGTCACCCATGTAAGCCCAGGTCAGGGCTGCGCACCCGGCCGAGTGCGCAGCCCTTCATTCGAGCGAACCGCGCAGACGAAAAGCTCTACAACCAGCCGGGTACAACCAATAGCGCCCACGCGACGACGGGCCCCAACACGACGACGAGGGCGCTGTACTTCAGGATCTGCTTGTAGAAGACATCCTTGTCCACACCCTGTGCGTTGGCCAGCACGAGAGCGCCGTTCGTCGAGAACGGGCTGACGTCGACGATTGTCGACGAGATCGCCAGAGCAACGATCACGCCGACGGCGCCGACCTCACCAGCGAGCAGGAAGGGGACGGCAAGTGGGATCGTCACGCCGAGGATGGCGGTCGACGAGGCGAAGGCAGAGACGATGGCGCCGATGTAGCAGAGCAGCAGGGCCACGAGCAGCGGGATGCCGATGCTTGCCACGGCATCTCCGACGTATCCGACGGTGCCGGCTTCCTGCAGCACGCCAACGAAGGTGAGGACGCCTCCGATGAGTAGAACCGTCGACCAACTGATCTGGTTGATCGCACCCTTCTGAGCCTTCGGCGACGCGAGGGCGAGCACGACCGCCACCGTCATTGCGACGAAGCCGACGTCCAGATCGAGGATGAGGGAGAGGACTGCAAGCGACGCAAGGCCGATGAGCGTCAGGATCTGATCGAAGGTGATCGCCTTGACTGCGACCGCGAGAGGAGGCGCGTTTTCGACGGTCACCGTTTGCGAGCGAGCTTTGGTCGTCGTCGCACCGAATCCACGCATCACGGTCGACGGAGTCTTGCCACCGCCCACTGATCCGGTATCACCATCGGGCCGATCGCTGTCGTCGTCATGAACACTGCGGCCGATCAGAGATCGACCACCGAGGAACACGAACAGCAGGACTCCGATCGCGGCGTTGAAGAACATACTTCCGAGAAAGAGTGCGAGCGGGCTGTTGGTGAGCCCGGCGTCGGCCGCGATGCCATTGACGGTGACCCCGTAGATGCTGATCGGCGAGAAACCGCCTGCCTGCGCGCCATGTATCACCATCATGCCCATGAGCAGGGCATTTATCTTGTATCGGGCAGCAAACCCCAGAGCAATCGGCGCGACGATGGCGACTGCAGCCGGTCCGAGGGCCCCGATCGAGGTGAGAACGCCGGTAATGCCGAACATCACCCATGGAATGAGTGCGACTCTTCCGCCGACCAGGCGGACGGCACCGCGGACCAGTAGATCCACAGTGCCGTTGTTCTGGGCTATCGCGAACAGATAAGTAATTCCGACGAGCGTCAGGAAGAGGCCGCTCGGGAACCCGCCGATAATCTCGTCCGTACCCATGCCCACGGCAAGGGTTCCGACGAAGAACGCCGCCACGAACCCCAACGCGCCCATGTTCACAGGGAACACGGTTGCGGCGAGGAACATGACGACGAGCGCAAGGATTGGTATCAACTCGGTCGACATCGAAGGTCTCCGGTTCGTCTGGTGTCACCCAGGCGGTTGCCCGGGATCTTCAGTGGCTAATTGGACTGGCCACTGAGTCATTAGCGAATCAACCAGTGAAGTGGATCACTTGTCAAGATGCAATGTGTCGCCGATTACTCAACTCGAGGCCGTTAAGGTGGAAGGTCCAGAGGAACAGAGAGCGAGTGACACAGTGGCTGAGCAAATCCGCCCGGTGACCCGACCACGGCTATACGAGGTGATCGTCGAACAGCTGTGTGAGCACATCGTGAACCGGGATATGCAGCTCGGCGAGCGGCTGCCGCCTGAACGAGAACTCGCCGCGCAACTCGGCGTCAGTCGCGCATCCTTGAGTCAGGCGCTAGTGGCCCTCGAAGTTCAGGGGATCTTGTCCGTCCGACACGGGGACGGCGCCGTCCTTATCCGTCGCCCGGTCGGCGATATGGCCATCCGAGCCCTCCGCGAACACGCCGACCGGCTACCCGAAGTGATCGAGGCTCGTGAGGCTCTCGAGGTCAAACTTGCCGAACTCGCCGCAGCCCGACGAAGCGACAGCGAAATGGCCGCGATCGATCACGCATTGACGGTTATGGCCTCGGAGATCACCGAAGGGGAACGCGGCGTATCGGGAGACGAGCTGTTCCACCACGCGATCACCGAAGCTGCGCATTCGCCCCTACTCGCCAGACTCATGGGTGAGATTGCCGGACTCATTCGCGAAACTCGCATCGAATCTCTGTCGCAGTCCGATCGCCCGAAGGCTTCACTCGAAGGTCACCGAAGGATCGCCGAGGCTGTGCGACAACAGGATCCGATGGGCGCGGGCAGGGCAATGGCCGAGCACATCAGGCTCGTGTCCGACGTCGCGCTTCTCCGCCCCATTGACGGCTGAGCGGCGTCCTGGTTTCCCGCGAACCCATTGTGGTTCCGCGATAGCAATCGGGCTCGCGGGAACGCGACCGGATCGCGGGAAGAGTGAATGCACACGGTCACCGATGGAATGATGGGGACCATGCAATCGTTGGGTTCGTCGGTCCGGGTTCGCCACATCAACTGCGGAACGTTCCGGGCGCGGATCGGCGGACCGGCGCTGGTGAGTCATGTGCTGGTGTGCGAATTCGAGCATGGTCTCGTACTCGTCGACAGCGGTCTCGGTACAGACGACGTCACGCACGCCAACTCCCGACTCGGTGCAGGATTTCGTCTCCTCCTCCCTGCACTCGACAGCGCGGAGACCGCGCTCGACCAGCTCGAAAAGTTCGGATGGACGGCAAACGATGTCACAGACGTCGTGTTGACTCACCTGGATCTCGATCACGCGGGCGGCGCGGCCGACTTCCCGTCGGCGACCGTCCACACGACCGCAATCGAGCTGGCAACTGCTCGGACTCGATCGGGCCTACCGGCCAAAGTACGTTACCGCCCAGCGCATCTGGCCGCTATCGAACACCGATCAGTTGGCTATGTCGAGAGTTCCGGTGAACTGTTCAGGATGGCCGGGCACCAACTGCACGACTCGTTGTGGTTGATTCCCATGCCTGGACATACGGCAGGTCATAGCGCTGTCGCCATCCGCGACCCAGAGCACGGATGGCTTCTGCACGCCGGCGATGCGTTCCACCACCGCCGTGCAGTCACCGGAGAGCGATCCGGGAGGTCGATCTCCATGGCCGAGGCATTGTTTGCCGACGATCTGAAGCTACTCCGAAGCAATCAACGTCGACTCGCCGAGCTTGCCGCATCTCCAGGCGGCCCGCGCGTATTCTGCGCGCACGATCCGATCCAGTTTCGCGAACTCACCACATAAAGCGCACGACTTCTATCGGGCTGTACTGCAACACTATCCGACCCTCATGTCGAATTTGCTGGTTCAGCCCTGCCGACTTCGGCATCGGCGTAAACTACCTCGGCAGTTACCAGTGATCTGATCCGCCACGACATCATTCGCTGACTACCGAGGACACCATGACCGTCATCGCCGATCCACACCGGCCACTGCCGGTCGATGTTACCCACCATGCCCACTTGACCGGCGTCTTCGCCCCACAGCGTGAGGAAGTGGACGTCGCAGACCTGAAGATCGTCGGCGACTTGCCCGACGACCTGAACGGCAGCTATCTCCGCAACGGTCCCAACCCACGGTTCGACCCGATCGGCTCATTCGTCTTTCCCCTGGACGGCGACGGGATGGTTCACCGCATCAGCATCGCAGGGGGTCAGGCGTCGTACAGCAATCGGTTCGTTCGCACGCCGATGGTCGAACTGGAAGAACAACGCGGAGAGGCCATCTGGTCCGGCTTGATGGACGGCTATACACCGCCCGCGTCGGTAGTCGGCGACGCACTCGCCGGAACCACCCGGCAACTCCCCGACATCAACATCGTCGAACACGCGGGCAGGCTCATGGCCATGGCCGAGAGCGACAAACCCTACCTGCTCGACCGTGCTCAGCTCGAGACTCTGGGCCAGGAGGACTGCGACGGCGCGATGCGCGTCGGAAGCACTGCGCACCCGAAGATCGACCCACACACCGGTGAGATGGTGCTGTTCAATTACAGCCTCGAAGCGCCGTACCTTACCTGGTCCGTCGTAGGAGCAGACGGGAATGCCCTTCGCTCACCGACGCCGGTGCCGGGTCTGGACAAGCCGATGATGATTCACGACATGGCTCTGACCGAAAAGTACATCGTGCTCTTCGTCAACCCATTGGCCTTCGATCTCGCTGCGGCCATGACCGGTGGCAGCCTGCTGGCCTGGCACCCGGAGGACGGCACCCGCATCGCGATGATCCCGCGTGCCGGTGGTGGAGTCCGATGGATCGACACCGACACATTCTGGGTATGGCACTTCGCCAATGCCTTCGACAATCCTGACGGCACCGTGACCGTCGACTACGTCGAGCATCTCTACCCGATGGGATTCGCACAGACCTCGGTACCCAATCACTCGACGTTGATGCGAGCGCACTGCACTCCGTCGACGGGTGCGATCACGCGCACACAGATCAGCGAACGGACCGGTATCGAGTTCCCGCGAGTCGACGATCGGTTACTCACTCGCGACCACCGTCGCATTGCTACCGTCGGTCGGGCGGACGAGGATCACGACGTCCTCGAATCGCTGTGGTTCCACGACGTACACACAGGCCGCGACGACGTGTGGACTCCGGGCGTCGCCCTCGGCGAACCCATCTACATTCCAGGTGAACAGCGCGACTATTGGGGAGCGATCGGCACCGATCCCGCCGACATGAAATCGCGGTTCTACGTGCTCGACGCCGAAAGTCCAGCAGACGGTCCGCTTGCGACGATCGAGCTGCCCATCAGAGTCCCGGCAGGACTGCACGGCGCCTGGCTACCAGCGCGGTAGACGCGAAGCGCCAGGGGCAGAGCCGAACTCGACTGCCGATTTCGTGAGCGACCAGCTGGAGAGGGTGTTCATGGCCTGGTGGGAGTCGGTACCGCCCTCGGTCGTGTAGACGAACAGCGTTTGACTGGGATCACCGGGCATGGTGAGCGTTTCGTAGCTGACGGTCAACTCCCCCACCAATGGATGTCGAAGTCGCTTTGATCCGAACGTCCGCTGATACACCCGGTTTTCACTCCACCAGCGTCGGAATTCAGGGCTAAGGCTGGTGAGCTCATCGATCAGATTCTTGATTCCCTTGTCGTCGGGGTAATTTCCGACGTCGAACCTGAGACTCTCGACAGCTGCACGCGCGTGAATTTCCCAGTCGACGAACAATCGGCGAGCGTCGTCCGCGACGAACATCCACCGCGCATAGTTGCGTTCGCTCGGACGCATCGACTCGAAGTCGGCGAACAACGCGTTCGCCATTCGATTGCTCGCAAGCACGTCTGACCGTCGTCCGAGTATCAACGCCGGCTGACCGTCGAGCGAGTCGACAAGCTGTCGCAGGCCCGGCCGTACCCGCTGCACCGGCCTCGACCGGGCATGGCCGCTCGACGTGGTCCCGACCAGATTGCCCAGATGTACTCGCCCAGCCTCGCCGAGACCGAGTGCTCGGGCAATGGCGTCGAGAACTCCCGATGACGGTGTTATTCGTCGTCCTTGTTCCAGACGCGTGTAGTAGTCGGTGGACACCCCGGCAAGGAGCGCGACTTCCTCGCGGCGCAATCCCGGCACTCGACGCACTCGGCCGTCCTGGGGCAAGCCGGCACGCGATGGGTCACAATCCGCCCGGGCGCGCCTGAGGTAGTCGGCCAACTCCTGGTTGACGTCTGGCATGTTGGAAGCATCTCAGAAATGTGACCGTCGTGCCTGGCCCGCTCAGTCCTAGTCATGCAATTCCGAGGACGAAGAGGGTGCGTTATGGCCGAATTTCGACCGTAGTTCTGGCTCACGATCGAGTGGTCGAGGAAAGTCCCGACCTGATCGCACGAGGAGTCTCCCTATGCCCTACCCCACCGCCTCACCTGCAACCTGGTTCGTCACCGGCACGTCGCGAGGCCTCGGTCTCGAGCTCGTCAAGCAGCTTCTGGACCGCGGCGACAACGTGACAGCGACGACCCGCTCACCGGGGCGCCTCACCGCGGCGCTGGGCGAGATGGACACGCAGCGACTGTTGATCGTCGACGTCGACCTGGTCGACAGTGGTTCGGTCTCGAGCGCTGTCACCGAGACCGTCGAACACTTCGGCAGGCTCGACGTAGTGGTCAACAACGCTGGCTACGGACTCATCGGATCCGTCGAAGACACCACCGATGTCGAGGCCCGAGCGATGTTCGACATTCACATCTTCGGGGTGTGGAACGTCTTGCGCGCCGCTCTGCCGATTCTTCGTACACAGGGCAATGGTCACATCATCAACCTGTCTTCGGTTTTCGGTCTCGTAGCCGGTCCTGGCTGGGGACTCTACAACGCAACGAAGTTCGCCCTCGAAGGCCTCAGCGATGCTCTTGCACAGGAGGTTGCAGAACTCGGCGTCAAGGTCAGCGTCGTGGAACCGGGTTACTTCCGAACAGACTTCCTGACCGCCGATTCGCTGGCGATGCCCGAGAGCGTGAACGAGGCGTACGTCCATATCCATGAGACGACTCGCACCCACCTTGCTCTTCACGGCAGCCAACTCGGTGACCCGACGAAGGGGGCCACCGCCATCATCGACATGGCCGTGGCGGGTGACGGCCCGCTGCATCAGCTTCTCGGTTCGGATTCGTACGCCTACGCCACCGCCAAGCTCGAGAGCCTGCGTGCAGATTTCGAGGCCGGGCGCGAACTGGCACACAGCACCGACCATCAGGCATGAGCCCCATACGCCTCTCGCGGCAGCGGCGACGACGCTGCCGCGAGACGCGGGCACTACCGGGTGACGAGTTCGTAGACAAGCAATCCCGAGAGCGAGAGGATCGAGACGAACCCTAGACCTCCGATAATGTTCTTGAACATAGTGTTTCGGAGGTCACCCATGAGCTGACGATTGTTGCTCATGATGAACAGAAGCAGCGCGAGAAGCGGCGCGATCAAGACTGTGAGTGCCTGGGCAACGATGATCAGTTGGATCGGCGACGCCGTGAACATCAGGGTGATCACCAGTCCCCATGCAAGGATGGCGGCGGCGGTCAACTTTGCGGTCGGGGTGCTCGGCGACGATCCCTTGCCGAGTGCGTCCGAGAGCATCGTTCCGCCGGCGGTGGCGTTTGCGACCATCGACGAAAACGCTGCTCCGGACAGTCCCAACGCGAAGATCGTGGATCCGACGGGGCCGGCGATCGGCTCGAAGATCTTCGCGAGACCGACGAGGCTTGTGGCCTCGGCATTCTCGCGACCCAACACGGCCGCGGCGACAACGATCACCAGAGCGGTCATGATGCCGGGTGCCACGATGCCCGGAACCGTGTCGGCAATGGTTGTCCGCCGGTACTCGGCGCGGGTGCGACCGCGCTCGTGAATTCCGTAGGAGGTGAAGAACGCGGCATTGAGTGAGAAGTTGGTGCCAACCAATGCGACGACGAGCAACGCACTGCCAGGTGGAACTGTGGGCATCACACCATCGAGCGCCTGGTACCAGTCGGGCTTGGAGATGACAGCGCTGATGATGAACGTCGCACCCAGCAGCCCCACGATGACGAGCAGGACCCGCTCTACCGCACGGTAGACGTTGCGGAACAACAAAATCAAACCGACGAACAGCGTGCACGCGACGGTCCACACGAGTGGTGATCCGCCGAACACCATCGACAGGCCTAGCCCGGAGCCCACTGCATTGCCTACGGAGAAGCACAGCGTGATGAGGACGACGCCGAGGCCTGCTGCGACTCCGACCCGCTGTCCGAGAACATCTTTGACGGAACTGATCAACGACGTCGGGGTACGGATGCCGAGTCGGACGCTCATGTCGGCGTAGATCAGCATGAAGATCGTCGACAGGACGATGACCCAGATAAGTGTGTAGCTGAACCTGCTACCGGCTTCGACTGCACTGGCGAGGTTGCCGGGGCCGAACTGCCAGGCGCCGGCGATGAACGCGGGGCCCGCCATCGCCAGCGTGCTCAGCAGTGACTTCCATTTGGTCGAAGCGCCCGGTGGTGGTACTGCGTCAGGAACGGTCGCGGACCGTGCCACCTGTGTTGTTCGGTGCTGACTCATGACGAGCCTTTCTTCGAGGTGCTCTACGAACCGCTGGTAGGCAGTGTGCCCTCAAACTCAGCGCGGTGGGGAGCAGATACGAGAAGTGGATACTGGGATGTAGTCGAGCACGTCCTACCGGATCGAGATGGTGGGTGCCTACCGAAAACAGTCGTGCGCGTCCTGCACGGTCACCAGGTGCGCGTCGATCGAAGAAAGTGGTGACTCGGGCCCCTCCTGGACTATGACCTGGTAGGAGGGGCGCCGATGTCGGAACCTGGCGAACAGGTCAGACCAGGGCGGGAACGACTGAACCGAGGTTGGCGGAATCGAGAGCAGCCGCGATTTCGTCATGAGCACCTGCAGCGAGGGGCAGGAGTGGTGAACGAACGGTTGCGTGCTCGAGGATTCCTCGGTGGACGAGTCCTTCCTTGAGTGCGACGGTTCCTTCCATGTGCGAGCCGCGATGGTAGACATTCGCGGTCACAGGAAGCAGACGATCATGAATGGCTCGGGCAGCCGGGTAGTCCTGGGCCTTTCCGGCAGCGATGAGTTCGATGAGCGGCTCGGGAGCGAGGCCACCGTAACCGACGAGCAGCCCGTCGACATCGAACATGGTGTGCAGCAGGTATTCGTCGTGGCAGCTGAGAATCTGCAGTTCGGGGTTTTCCTTGCGCAGCACCGGAATTTCACGGTCCCAACGACGCATGTTGCGTACGCCGTTCTTGGTGGCGAAAACGCCTTCCTGCGCGGCGATCTCGAGCTGTGTGTCGAGGTTGTACGTTGCCTTGGTGACATCGGGGTACTGGAACAGGATCAGCGGCAGACCGGATCCTTCGTATAGCGCCTTGTAGCGGTCCTGGGGTGCACCGTCCTGGTAGCCGAAGCGCAACCACCCGTGCGAAGGGTAAACCAGACCGGCCGACGCACCCGCGTCGACGGCGCGCTTCGCCTCGTCGACGGATACCGCAGTGCCTTCTCCGGTGATGCCGGCGATGATCGGCAGTCGCCCCTCGACCGAGTCTTTGAACGCTCCGATGACGCGGGCCTGCTCGTCCTGAGTCAGGAAAGTTCCTTCACCGGCGTGGCCCAGAACGACCAGGCTCTTGACGCCGTCGATACTGCCGAGCCAGGAGCCGAGCCGATGGATCGCGTTGTAGTCGACGGCACCGTCGCGAGTGAAGGGAGTGATCGGTGCTGGATTCAGGCCGCGGAGGTCGAGGGTGCTCATTGGTCATCCTTCTGTCTTCGAGTGGGAACGTTGTCGGGAACGTTTGCATAACGATAGACGCCCCCTCCGGAATGTGTCAACCATCACTTTCCGATGTAGTTGTCGAGCAGATCTCACCCGTGCAGCTCATCGAGTCGATTCCCGCAAACGTTCCCGGGATATTTTCATGCGTTGTAGCCTGGAGCGTGTCGGTACGTCGGCGACGCGGACTCGACATGGACCGCCGAACAACTACGAAAGTAAGGTTCAACAGATGCGCTCGACCCGCGGTGGACTGACGTCGGACCGAACAGACGCGGTCACTCTGCGGGATGTTGCGAAAGCTGCCGGTGTCAGCATCTCCACTGTGAGCCGAGTGCTCGACGACCGCGCTGCCCCCTCTCGGTCTGCGACGGCGGTGCGGGTGCGGGAAATAGCAGAACAGCTCGGCTATCGGCGCAACACCTTCGCATCGAATCTTCGACGAGGCGCAACCGCCACGATCGGCGTACTGGTACCGCGGCTATCGGACACGGTGATGGCCTTGATGTTCGAGGCACTAGGCAGAGCCGCCGGCAAACACGGCTACTACGCCATTGTCGCAACCAGCGGAGACGACCCGACAGACGAGTGGAACGCGGCTCAGTCATTGCTGGAACGCAATGTGGATGGAGTTGTCCTTGCGACCAGCCGCAACGAGGACCCTCTGCCTGCACATCTGCGCGACAACGGAATCCCGCACGTTCTGGTTCTTCGGACCGACAACGAGAGTCCATCGTCGATCGGAGACGACGAGACGGGGGGCTATCTCGCGGTTCGCCATCTAATCGATCTCGGCCATACCGACATCGCCGTATTGTCCGGCCCTCTGTTCACCTCCAGCGCCATCGGGCGCTTGGCAGGCGCACGGCGCGCGTTCGCCGAGGCTGGACTCGAATCCGACGCGGCCTGGACCATCGAGACCGGATACGGCATCGAAGCAGGCGCGGTCGCGGGAAATCAATTATTGGAAGGCCGTAGACGCCCCACCGCAGTATTTGCAGCCAATGACAACCTGGCCCTCGGGGTGTTGTCCGCGGCACACCGACATCAGCTGATGGTCGGCCACGACCTATCCCTCGTCGGCTACAACGATATTCCGCTCGCTCAACTGCTTCCTGTCCCACTTACATCCGTACACACTGCATTCGATCAGATTGCAAGCACTGCAATGGACTTGCTTCTCGACCGAACCGACAACACTTCGCCGATCAAAATGGCGTTACCGACGCTGATTCCCCGTCAGTCCTCCGGTCGGCGCCGCTGATCACATCTACGCGGGCCGAAGGTCTTGCGGACGAGTCGTTCTGCGCGCTTCGCGGCCGCATCGGACGCACTGACATAAGGGGCGCTCCGCGCCCAGTGGCACGAATAAGTGCATTGCCGTGCACTCAACCGCGCCACTGGCTCGGAGCGCCAGGTATACCCACGTGTGGGCTAGTGGACGTCACGTCCCACTAACCGTCGCGCGCTCAATATAGTTACTGCTCATGCACTCCGACACCGACGACCGTCACAATCGCGCTGGTAGGTTGCGAGACGTCCCTGCGGTGGTCAAGTTGCTACTGATGTCGATGGCACTGTTCAACATCGGCTTCTACCTGGTCGTTCCGTACCTTGCCGTGCACCTGTCGGACACACTCGACTTCAGCGCTGCCATGGTCGGCATCGTTCTCGGGCTGCGGACTTTCAGCCAACAAGGCATGTTCTTCCTCGGCGGAAGCATCGGCGACCGCCTAGGCCGCCGACCGGTCATACTGTGCGGCATATCGATTCGCATCATCGGCTTCGTGGTCCTGGCGGTGGCCGACAATTCCGCCGCAGTCGTGCTGGGTGTGCTGCTGATCGGCTTCGCGGCGGCATTGTTCGCTCCCGCAGTGGAGTCCGCCAACGCAGAATTCGGACGCGAACTCGAACAGAGCGGCATCATGCGTCGCACCGAGTTGTTCGGGTGGGAACAGATGAGCAGTCGCCTCGGCACAGTCATCGGACCGGTCCTCGGTGCGGTACTGCTGGTGTTCCCGTTCGCGGTGAGCGCGGCTGCTGCTGCCATGCTCTTCGCGGGGCTGTGGGTCTGCTTCTACTTGCTCTTCCCCGCCAGAGATGTGACTGCGCCGTCGGTGGCGTTGCCCGAGGTGTGGAGAACGGTTGCGAAGAATCGAGCGTTCATGGTGTTCGCTGCGCTGTGCAGCATGCAGTTCGTAGCCTTGGCCCAGGTCTATCTCATGCTGCCCGAGCACCTCGATCGCACCGTCGGATCGCAGAATGCGCTGGGGTGGTTCTACGGGGGCGCCGCAGTGCTGGTCATTGTTGGACAGCGGCCGATGCTTCGAGCTGCTGGCCGGATCGGTCGACGAACGGCGATCGTAGGGGGTTTGACGCTGATGGCCGTTTCCTTCGTGATCCCCGCAGTCTCTTTCACATTCGGGAACCCCACAACTGTTGTTTCGTATGTGGTGTTGTCGGGGTGGCTCGCTGTGTTGTACCTCGGTCAGATGTTGATGGTTCCGACGATGCGCGACGCTCTTGCAGTTCTTGCGCGCGAACGACACTTGGGAGCGCACTTCGGAATGCTCAACACGATCGGCGGAACCCTTGCGCTCGGCGCGGGCGCTGGGACAGGGTTTCTCTACGATCATGCAGAGTCAGCGGCAGCACCCTGGCTGGCTACTGCCACTGTCACTGCCATTGCAGCTCTGCTGCTCTGGTTCTGGTCTAGAACTAACGACCCCTGGCCGTCTCGGCCTGATTGATCTGTTCGACGAACTGCGACAACACGAACGGGATGGTCAACGGGTTGGGCATCGAGACGGCGTCGCTGACGATCGGGTCGAGCGGAATCAGGCCACCGGTGCGCACGACCTCCATCGAGGCGAAGGTGGGTTGCTGCTCCATATCCGAGCGCGAACGTTCGTAGTTGTCGAACAAGAGGTAGTCGGCCTCGAGCAGGCTGTAGTTCTCGGCGGACAGTTCGGTGTTGAGCTTGCCCGCGAACCGGGCGGCCAGGGCCGGTGGTGGCGTGAATCCAAGTGCGGTCAGTAGTTGCGCGCGTGCTGATTCCGGACTGAACGCCCTGAGGTTGCCGTCACTCCACCGAATAACCAGAGCCGCCGACTTACCGACGAACTGCGGGTTTTCTTCGCGCGTTCGAGCAATCAACGCTTCGACATCGCGCACTTCGTTCTGCCCCGCGGTAGGCAACCCGACCGCGGTACCGATTCGGGTGGTGACCTCCTGCCACGGCAGAACCCAATCCACTTGGTCTGCTGCGTGCAACACCGTCGGTGCGATGGCACTGAGCTGCTGATATGTTTCTTCGTCGATCGCGTTGTTGACGGCGAGGATCAGATCAGGAGACGCCGCCGCGATGGTTTCTATGTCGAAATCGGTGGTCGCGTTCGCGAGCGATACTGGTTCACCCCCGGTGAGGGCCGGCTCTGCCCACACACCGATCCCGTCATCGGTGGATCCGTTCCAGACCGGCACGAGCACTGGCGTCAGCCCCAAGGACAGTAGAACGTCGGCATCACCGATACCCACCGCTGCGATCCGAGTCGGCGCCGAGTCAATCGTCGTTGCCCCGAACTTATGGTCGATCGTCACGGGAAACGCGTTCGGCTCGACGTTGCTCCCTGAAGAGAGAATGTTTGCGGAGCCAGCGCTTTCATCCGTTCCTGTGCAGGCGGTGACGGCCAATCCGGCCACAGTCGCGAAAGTCAAGGACAACATGGATCTACGCGTGATCGCTGGGTTCATCAAGCCTCCTGGGAAATGTGGTGTGGCTATCCTAACTGGAGAATCGCGGCTTTGGTCAGCGCTACGCGCAAGCCCGCCGCAGCTGACGCCCTATGCCCACACCTACGTCGTACGGAGCTTATCCAGTGACGCCGAGAATCTTGATCGCGAAGACGAGGCTGTCTCCCGCTTCGATGCCTGCGCGCGGTTGACCATCGGGGTACCCGTCTGCCGAGTTCATCGCGACGGCGACAGTAGACCCGACCGTCTGGCCTGCGATTGCCTTCTGGAAGCCTGACACGACTCCGTCGAGCGGGAACTCGGCGGGAGCGCCGCGCTCGTAGCTGCTGTCGAACACAGACCCGTCACGACCGTTGACGCCCATGTAGCAGACCGAGACCTCCGCGTCGTCCGCCACGATCTCACCCGTACCGGTCTGCAGTGTCTCCACCTGCGTCTCCGTCACCGCAAACGGTGCCTCGACATCGACGAGCGGTGCCGACGACTCCGTGGGACCGGTGACCGAGACGCTGCCGGTCGTACCAGAGAGTGTCCACTCCGGCTCGCCGTCGCTTCCCGGAACAGCGGTGGGACAGGTAGTGGTTGCGGGCGTTGTTTCAGCAGCCGATCCGGATGCCGGTGTCGCAGAATCGGATCCACACGCTGCGAGAGCAAGGACGAGCGACGCAGCACTGGCTACCAGTACACCGGACATAGATATGCGGGGTGAGTTCACGGGAGCAACGCTACAGAAGGTACTCCCCGTGCCGGCCATCAGCTGCCCTGATGAAACGGTCCCGCACCTGGCGCGGACAGACACTTGTCGCCGATGGCAATCGTGACATCCGATCCCTCGATCGGCTTCGTTCCGCGGAGGTGAAGGCAACGCCCTCTGCTCCTACGGTTGGGGTCGCTACCGACCATCACCCGTTGATTCAGGACGGCACATCGACATGACCCAAGGCTGGACATGACTGAACTACAGGGCGAACGGCCACCCGCTCCTCGGCGCAAGACGGTCAGTAACTCCTATCTCCACCGCCTTCAGCGTCGCCACTTCATCCTCTTCGATATCCTCCCGATCGTCGGTACCGTCGCCGCTGTCGGATTCCTTGCCGTCCAGCCGTTCGGCATCACCGAACTCGTGCTGTTCTTCTCGATGTGGCTGATCACCGGGCTAGGTATCACCGCCGGATACCACCGGTTGTTCACGCACCGCAGCTACAAAGCGAGCACGTGGGTATATGCGGTCCTCGCTGTTGCAGGCTCGATGGCCGGCCAGGGTCCAGTCGTCTCCTGGGTTGCGCTGCATCGTCGGCACCACGAGTGCAGCGACCGTGAGGGAGATCCTCATTCGCCGAACCTCGATGGATCGGGCATTCGCGGACGGATTCGCGGACTGGCCCACTCACACTTTCTGTGGATGCGTCGGCACGACTACCCGAACATCGTTCACTACGCGCCCGACCTTCTGAAGAATCCTGTCGTCATGCGTATCTCACGCCGCTACCACTTCTGGGTGGTCCTCGGACTGGTGATTCCGGCGGCCATCGGCGGGATCGCTCATATGAGCTGGCAGGGCGCGGTGAGCGGGCTCCTGTGGGGCGGGTTCGTCCGGATGTTCGTCCTCGAACACATCGTCTGGGCGATCAACTCCTTCCTGCACATGTTCGGAACGCGTCCATACGAATCGCGCGAGAACAGCCGCAATGCAGGGGTTTTGGCCCTGGTGACGTTCGGAGAGTCCTGGCACAACAACCACCATGCTTTCCCTGACTCCGCGTCGTTCGGACTCAATTGGTACCGCCTCGACCCCGGGTACTGGTTGATCAAGTTCTTGTCCCTTGTCGGCGCGGCCCACGACGTCGGGATCCCGACCCGCGAGCGTCGACATTCCAAGCGCAGGCGCCACCAGACACTCTCAGGAGCACAGCCATGACCGACATACTCGACCAGCAGTCCATCGCGCAGTGGTGCCAAGACTACGTCGCAGGGCTGTTGGACGTACCCGCAGACTCGATTGCGCTCGACGCGACGTTCGACCGTCTGGGGATCGACTCTGCCCACGCCGTCGCGCTGCTGATCGAGATCGAATCTCGTTACGGCATAGACCTTCCACCCGAGGCGTTGTTCGAGAATCCGACCCTGGGTGCAGTCGCACAGTACCTGTACGAGCATTCGAGCTGACGTGGAGACCGCAGACGCCATCAAATACCACTACGACGTCGGCAACGATTTCTACCGGCTGTGGCTCGACCCGTCGTTGACCTACTCGTGCGCTCTTCGAGAACCTGGCGACACGCTGGAACAGGCCCAGGATCGCAAACTGAGGTGGCATCTCGACGCCGTCGACGCAGACGAAGCCCGCAGTCTCCTCGATATCGGCTGCGGATGGGGCGCGATACTCGAGCGTGCATCGCTCGGCCATCATGTCGATCGTTGCACCGGTCTCACGCTGAGTGACGAGCAAGCGCACTACATTCGGGGCCGATCTCTTCCCGGTGTCGAGGTACGAACCGAGAACTGGATCGACTACCAGCCGGAGGAACCGGTAGACGCCATCGTGTCGATCGGCGCATTCGAGCACTTCGCCCGGCCGACCGATTCGCCTGCCGACAAGATTGCCGTCTATCGAGAGTTCTTCACCCGATGCGCCGGGTGGCTCGCCGACGGAGGAGCGCTGTCGCTGCAAACCATCGCCTACGCCAACATGTCACCGTCGAACGCGAACGCATTCATCAACAACGACATATTTCCCGACGCCGACTTACCGACGCTCGTCGAGATCACCTCCGCCGCCGAAGGAATCTTCGAGATCGTCAGCCTGCGCAACGACCGGACCGACTACGCGTGGACCTGCGAGGAGTGGGTATCTCGACTTCGCGCCCAGCGGCCGCGCGCCGTCGAACTGGTCGGCGACGACGTCGTGCAACGGTACGAGCGGTATCTGAAGATGTCGGCGCTGGGATTCAGAATGGGAAAGATCGGGCTCCTGCGCATCGTATTGCGTCCATATGTCAGCCATTTCGGAAGCCGACGATGACATCCGTTACCCGAGCAGACACAGTCCGATTCAATCCATTCTCCCCGGCCTTCCGAAGAAACCCGTACCCCTGCTACGACCAGCTACGCACACAGTCCCCGGTTCACCGAACGCTCGGGATGTGGGTGCTCACCCGACACTCGGACGTTCGACACGTCCTGCGCGACGACATGTTCAGCGCTGCGTTGATCCCTGAGCTGGTCTCGGCGCAAACAGCTCGGTACGGACGGGAGGACGCCGTTGCCGTCCGCCGAATGGGGACGAAATCGCTGGTTTTCACCGACGATCCAGAACACAGGAGACTGCGTGAGCTAGCGAATCGAATCTTCGGAGGCCGCGCGATCGCCTCCTTGCGCGAGCACGTACGTATGACCTCGGAGACTCTGCTGCAGAATGCACTGCGCACCTGCGCACCTGTCGACGTGATCGCGGACTATGCAACTCTCCTTCCCATCACGGTGATCTGTGACTGGATGAACCTGCCTGCGTCGATGCGACCGGATATCGGCCGTTGGACGCACGACATACGCTTCCTTCTCGAGCCGACGTTGATGACAGCGACGGATCTCGACCGCGTCCACTCCGTCGTCGACGCGTTCACCCTGGCCTTGCAGCACGTGGTCTTCGAGCGCCGCGACCACCCCGGCACAGACTTGATCAGTCGAATGCTCTCTGCGACAACCGATACCGACGAGCTGTCTGTCGACGAGATCGTCGTGCTGTGCATCATGTGCTTCGTCGCGGGCAACGAGACGACGACCGCGCTCATCGGCAATACAACCCTCGTGCTGCTGTCCCGTCCCGACTTGGTGACGGCACTGCGCGCCGGGTCGCTGCCCGTGCGCGCCATCATCGACGAATCTGTGCGCTACGACAGTCCTCTGCAGATGACCAAGCGCGTCGCGAAAGTCGACACCGAGATCGGCGGCCACCACATACACGCAGGAGATCACCTGCTGCTGTGCATCGGCGCAGCGAATCGGGACCCTGACGTGTTCGACCGGCCCGACGACTTCGATCCCGCCCGCACCGGGGCCACACACGTCGGCTTCGGACACGGCATGCATCGATGCCTCGGTGCCCTTCTGGCTCAGATGCAGGCAGAGATCGCCGTCGAGACGCTCTTCACGCAACACGACCCACGACGAACCGACACGACCCCACTGCAATGGCAGACCCGGAGCTCGATTGTGCGCGGGCTTGCCCACTTGCCGGTGGCGCTGTGAGTTCACGGCAATGGTTCGCCCCCGCGGTCACCGTCGACATCCGGCCGACGAGCGCCACCGTGCCCCTTCTACTCATCCCCCATGCCGGGGCAGGCGCATCGTCGTTTGCACGGTGGAGGTTTCCGGCGTCGATCACTGCACATCCCGTCCAGCTCCCGGGACGGGAAGGCGCCGCAGCGGAACCACCACTGCGCGACATCCACACGATCGTGGCCGCGCTCGCGGCGCAGGTCGGACGTTCAGTGGACAGATCCGTTGCGCTGTACGGCCACAGCATGGGAGCCCTTGTCGCGTTCGAATTGGCACGGGCCCTCACCGACGCAGGGACGCCGCCGCGCCATCTGTTCGTCTCGGGTAGGCGGGCGCCGCACCTGGCGGCCAGCAGGCGGACCGTCCACCGACTGCCAGAACCGCAATTCGTGGCCGCCCTCGAAGAAATGGGGGGAACATCGCGCGCCGCGCTGCGAAGCGCATCGTTGCTGCGGTACACAGTCAAGGTCAGTCGGGCCGATCTCGAGGTGTGCGAGACGTATTCGTATCGAGACCGTACCGAGCTTCCATGTCCGATAACAGGATTCCACGCTCAGAACGATCCCGTCGTCGATCCTGACGAAATCTCCGCGTGGAGTCAGCACACGAACGACGCCTTCGCTACACACTCCTTCACGGGAGGACACTTCTTCCACCAAGATCATCGCACCACGATCGCCGCGATCATCGGTGACGCTCTGTGACCGCTCTGCTGACCGACATCCTTCGATCGAGGGCTCACGACACACCCAACGCTCGTGCGTACGTGTTCCTCGACACCGCCGGCGACGAAGCCGAGGTCCTCACCTACCACCGACTACACACGCGCGCACAGGGCGTCGCGAGTGCTCTGCGCACCCAGTGCAGGCCAGGAGAACGCGCACTGTTGCTGTTCGGACCAGGACTCGACTTCATCGTCGCGTACTTCGGATGTCTGTATGCGGGTGTGATCGCCGTTCCGGTGAACCCGCCGCGGCCAGGCAGGCCGCACGATGCCACGAACAGCATCGTCGTGGACTGCGCGCCGTCGGTCGTCTTGTCCGACGCGCCGACGCGATCCGCCAGTGAAGACGAACTGGGTGCGGTGACAGGCAGGCTCAGATGGATAACGGTCAGCGAGACGCCGGAGGGTGGCGACGAGGAATATGCTCCACCGGAACACGATTCGACTGCGTTCCTGCAATACACGTCCGGATCCACGTCACGTCCGAAAGGTGTTCGCGTCACCCACCGCAATCTGATTGCCAACCAACGCATGATCGCGTCCGCGTTCAGCCATGATCGTCACTCCACGTTCGTCGGCTGGGCGCCGCTCTTCCACGATCAGGGCCTGATCGGCAACGTTCTCCAGCCGCTGTACCTCGGCAGCACCAGTATCTTGATGTCGCCGTGGACCTTCATCCGCCGGCCGCTGCTCTGGCCCCTCACGGTGGCGAAGTATCGGGCACACACAAGCGGAGGACCCAATTTCGCATTCGACGCGTGTGTAGCGCACGCCGAGCGAACCTCGATACCTACCGACCTCGATCTCGCGTCGTGGCAGGTGGCCTTCAACGGTGCAGAGCCCATCCGCGCAGACACGATCGAACGCTTCGTATCTACGTTCGCGCCCTACGGATTTCTCCGCTCGGCGATGTACCCGTGCTACGGGCTGGCCGAAGCGACGTTGTTCGTGGCAGGGAGCGTGAAGGGCCGCGGACCACGAACCCTGATCGTCGACGCCGACGAACTCACACGCGGCCGATTGACCCCCGCCGCTGACGCCCCGTCACGTACGGTCGTCGGATCGGGCGTACCCGCTGCCGACGGAAACGTCCGAATAGCGGACCCGAACTCAGCAGAGTCGCTCGAGGACAACATGATCGGCGAGATACGGGTTTCTGGTCCTCACGTGAGCCCCGGCTACTGGGGCCACAGCGAGACCGGAAAGGAACTGTGCACGGGCGACCTCGGTGCGGTCGTCGATGGTGAGCTGTACGTGGTCGGGCGCATCAAGGACGTCATCATCGTACGGGGCAAGAACTACTACCCGCATGACATCGAGAATACCGTGCGGATCCACGTCGGAGGGGCGAAGTCTTCGGCATGCGCGGCGTTCGCGATCGCAGACGCCCAAGGAATCGACAAGTTGGTGATCATTGCAGAGACGTCTGCCGATCACGAGGTGAGTCCGCCTGCGGTGCGAGAGGCAGTGACTCGCGAGCACGGACTCACGGTCGGTGAACTGGTCTTGACAGACATGCGACTGCAGAAGACCAGCAGCGGCAAGCTGATGCGAGCCGCTGCCAAAGCCCGCTACCTGAGGGGCGAGTTCAGCTAGAGATCCAGCACGAGGACCGAAGACGCCGCAGCCCTCGACACGCACACCATCATCGATTCGCCCCGTTCACGCTCGTCGTCGGACAGCACGGAATCCCGGTGAATGGGGCTCCCGCTGATCACCTTCGTCTCGCAACTCGAGCAGGTACCTTCTCGGCACGAGGTCGCGACCGAAACACCTGCTCGTTCGAGAGCGTCCACGAGCAACTGTCCGGCGCCAACTCGAATCACTTCCCCTGTACTGAGAAGTTGCACCTCGAAAGCAGAGTCCGGTTCCTCGGCGACAATAGGGCGCGGTGCGAACCGTTCGACATGCAGTGAACCGATACCGTGTTGCTCTGCCGCCGCGAGCAACGGCTCCGGTCCGCAGCAGTACACGCTGGCGTCGCCACCGGCGACCCGAGCAATGTCGGCAAGCGGCAGCATCCCGGCTTCGTCCTGCGGGAGTATCGCGACTCTGTCTCCATACGCGGCGAGTTCGTCGACGAACGCCATGGAAGCGCGGGTACGCCCCCCGTAGTACAACTTCCATTCCGCACCGCCACACTCGGCGGCGGCGATCATCGGAAGGATAGGAGTGATCCCGATCCCACCCGCTACGAACACATAAGCCGACGCGTCGACGAGAGGAAAGTTGTTGCGCGGCACAGAGACCTCGAGGGTGGATCCGAGTTGTGCGTGTTCGTGGAGGTAGGCCGACCCACCTCGGCCGTTCGGCTCACGCAGAACTCCGATGCGCCACCGTGACGGCTCCGCCGGTGAGCCACACAGCGAGTATTGCCGCACGTCATCGCCACCGACGCGGACGTCCACGTGCGCGCCGGCACTCCAACCGGGCAGGTCACCGTCGTCGGGTGACGCGAGTTCGAGTGAGATGACGTTCGCGGCAACATCCGAACGCCCGACGACGACCACGGTGAACATACCGGCTTCCAACACTCTGTGCTCCTTCGATCGAGGACTGTCGCACGCTCTAGGCTCGGGGAACACCGTCACCGCCGCACACCGTGGGTCCCATCGATGTCGTGCGATCGGCGTCGCCTATCGCGGCCCCTCGCGCACGACCTGCCGCACGACACTGGATGCCATGACAACCGTCGAACGAGACATCGATCGCATCGAGAGATCCGATACCCCCGAGACAGTCGATCTGCTGGTCGCCAGGACCGCCGCCTTCATCCAGGAACATGTTCTGCCTGTCGAGCGTGAGGTCGTGGTCGACGGCCGCGAAGTCGACGACGAGATGCGACTCGAACTGCAACGTAAGGCAAAGGACGCAGGCGTGTTCGGCCCCCTGTCGGACACCGAGTACGGCGGCCTGCAACTGTCCATGCGCACCCAGGCCCGCGTCCTCGAGGCGTCGGGCGCGAGCCTGCTGGGTCCGTTGTCGGTCAATGCATCAGCGCCCGACGACGGCAACATTCACTTGTTGAAGCACGCGGGAACCCCGGAACAGCGGGCACGCTACCTGGCTCCGCTGGCGTCCGGAGACGTGCGCTCGTCCATAGCGATGACCGAACCTGCTCCCGGGACGGGCTCCGATCCGGCCATGTTGCAGACCACGGCGCGCCGCTCCGGATCGGGCTGGGTGATCGACGGTGCCAAACACTTCACGACGGGAGCCGCCGGCGCGGCCTTCACCATCGTCATGGCCGCGACTCCGAGCGGTCCGACTATGTTCCTGGTCGATCAGGACAACCCGGGTCTCCACGTCGGACGGCGCATGCCTACCCTCGACCACAGCATTCCCGGCGGGCACTGCGAGGTGCAGTTCACCGAGTGCGAGGTCTCCGCGGATGCCGTGCTCGGCGAAGAAGGAAAAGGCTTGCAGTACGCCGGAGTTCGGCTCGCACCGTCCCGTTTGGTCTTCTGCATGAATTGGCTCGGCCTAGCCGTGCGAGCACATGAAATGGCTGCCCGACACATCGTCGGCCGCTCGTCCTTCGGTGTTCCGATCGCTGACCACGGAATGGCGCAAGCCCATGTCGCCGACAGCGAGATCGATATCGAAGCCTCACGCGGTTTGATCCGCCGAGCTGCGGAGATCATCGACACCGAGGGTGCCGACTCCTCCGGCGCGCGCCACAGCGCCTCCATCGCAAAAACATTCGTCTCGGAAGCAGTGTGGCGAATTCTCGATCGATCGGTTCAGCTCCACGGCGGACTCGGCGTGTGCGAAGACCACCTCGTCGCCCGATTCCTCGTCGAGGCCCGCGCATTCCGCATCTACGAGGGCCCGTCGGAGGTTCTTCGGTGGTCCATAGCGCGCCGAGTACTGCGCCCCTTCCGCTGACCCATCCTTTTCACGCAACAGAACGGAGCACATCGTGTCCCTGTCCACCACCGGCCGCCGGGTCGGACTCTTCGCTGCCGCGTTCGGCAACATCGACGGCGACGCACCCGATTACGAGCGTCTTCGATCGGTGTCCAACTCCCTCGTGCCGTTCGGTAAACATGTTGGAACCACCGTCACCGAGATCGGACCCGATCGGGCCGTCGTCGATATCCCTCGCGAACCGCACGTGGTGAATCACATGAACACAGTCCATGCGGGCGCGTTGTTCACCGCTGCCGATATCGCCGGGGCGGCAGCGTTCGTCGGTGCCGCCGCCACGAGGCTGTACGTCGTCGAAAGTCTCGTGGTGCGCTCGGCGAACTCGACGTACCGCAAACCCGCCTCGGGACGAATTCGTGCGATCGCAACCGTCGACGAGCGAGAGATGCGAGCCATCCTCGCCGCCGAGTCCGACGCACGCTTCGAGCTCACGGGCAAAGCAGTGATGGTGAACGACGACGACATCACCGTCGCGAAATTCACCTTCGACTATGTGTGTGATGTCGTCGTGTCCGACGGGAAGGAATAGCCGATGTCCACCACCTCAGGAACACCCGCCGACCAGTCTGCCGAGAACGCCGCATCGACTCGGCGCCCCTCCGCATACTCGCTGCTCGAATCTTTCCCCGTCGAGGTT
The DNA here is from genome assembly GCF_057808915.1 of Rhodococcus sp. FG69. Classification (NCBI taxonomy): domain Bacteria; kingdom Bacillati; phylum Actinomycetota; class Actinomycetes; order Mycobacteriales; family Nocardiaceae; genus Rhodococcus; species Rhodococcus sp. FG69. The sequence continues at coordinate 268,662 of NZ_JBMDIX010000002.1, forward strand.
CCGGGCGGAATCACGTTCACGGTTCGATTGGTGCCGGCGGCGGACCCATCGGCTCCGGTGGTTCTCGTCCTCCCGGCAATGGTCATGAAGGCCAAGCACTACCTGCATCTCGCGAAAAGCCTCAATGCACAGGGAATGTCGGTCGCACTGTGCGATCTGCGTGGACAGGGCGAATGCACACCCGCGCTGCAGGATCAACCGAACTTCGGCTACCGGGAGATGATCGAGATCGATCTTCCCGCGGTGACGGCAGCAGTGCGAGATCGTTTCCCGAACAGTGAGCTTCACCTGTTCGGGCACAGTCTCGGGGGTCAGCTGTCACTGCTCTACGCGGCGGGGGAACCGGGCGCGGTCGACAGTGTCACGGTAATCGGTACCGGGACGGTCTATTGGCGCGCGTTCGGCATCCGGCGGTGGTTCGAGGCGCTGCGCGACATCCAGTGGATCGGCTTGGTCGCACGGGTCAAGGGGCACTGGCCGGGTGGCGTGCTGATTCCGGGGGCAATGGCGGGCCGCGTCATGGTCGATTGGTCACGGCATTCCCTGACCAGCCACTACCGGCCCGCTGGGACGTCCCGCAACTACGACCGCCTGCTCGCGGAGATGACGACACGGGTTCTGGCCATCTCGCTGGCCGACGACCGTCTCGGTCCCAAGTCGAACGTCGACTTCCTGGAATCGAAGTTGACGGCGGCGCCGGTGACGCGGTGGCACATCGACGCAGATTCCCCGGTGATCCACCGTGACCACTTCGAGTGGATCAAGGATTCACCCGTGATCGCGCGAGTCGCATCCGAGTGGGTTCGAACGGGTGTGTTGGATCGGACGGGCTTGGACGGGTGACGTGAGTCCAGCTTGCTGATCGCTCACCGGCGCGGTCCTGACGGCCGCAGTACGACGG
>NZ_JBMDIX010000020.1:0-120815 GCF_057808915.1 Rhodococcus sp. FG69
AAGAAAACCAATTAGCTATCGCATAGACGCTGGACTGCTATCGGGGGCCCAACCAGGTGGCGCGTGGTTGACCTGGGATGCAAGGATTCCCGCGGCAGCCAAGTTCGCGCTGAGATCCGCCGTCGTGAACAACGATGTGCGTTCGACGACGAGCGCGTCGCATTCTGCTCGGTTCTGTACGCGCAGAACATTGGTCGCGTTCCGGTCATCGTCGGCCATCTCCGGAATGTCGAGGACATCGTCGACCAACGTGCGCCATCCGCGGTCGTTCTGAACCCCGATAAGAATCGCCAAAACGGAGGGCTGGGCAAATGCCACCCCTCACATCCACTGCATCAGCTCCGGACGATGGGTCCGAGACCGATCAAGCATCTCAACTCCGTGAGGATCCGACGCGGTCCGATCCGGGGAACAGTAGAGCAATTATTCGATCCTCCCACCCCTCTTCGATCTTGCCCGTGCGCGCCTGTTCCATCGCGTACGTGCCCACGATCGAATCGACGAGAGTGTCGATCGGAACGTCGGGCCGGATCAACTTGGCCTCGACCGCGGCGCGGACGGCCGCCGACAGGTGCGAACGATGCTCGACGAGAACGTCACGAAACAATTCGCAGAATTCTGGATCATCACCTACCAACAACGCCGCCAAGCCACCGAACCCGATCCCGGCATGAACGGCGCCCGCAGCGTAGTGAACGAACGACCGTAGTTGCTCGACTGGTTCCATCTGTATGTCGCCCCGTGGTGGATCTGAGATGGGCGCCAGAACCGCACTGAGCATCTCTCGGCGGTTCCGGTAGCGCCTGTAGATCGTGGTCTTCGCCACCCCGGACAACGCCGCCACACCTTCGATCGTTGCCGAACGGGGGCCGCCGCTGCGCAGTAGCTGCAGTGCGGCAGCGTGGATTCTGTCATCACTCGATGTCGGTGCCATGTTCTCCGTCCGGTTGTCCTGAACATTATCCAGTCAGCTGGCATCTACTTGCCAAGGCCTCGCATTTGCGCGCTACGCTACGCGTAGCGTATTGTTAGTTGCATCGCCGGGTCCCGTAGGTAGTCGTTCGCCGAGGCCTCCGAGGAAGCTGCATTCGAGTACAGAAAAACAAGGTGGTGTCGGAAGTGCTGAAAAACAATTTGCGCAAGATTCCGTTTCCCTTTTTGGGCTACGTGTTCATGCTTCTCGGGTTCTTGGGCCTAGGGTCGTTCGTCTTCGCCCTGGCAATCAGAAGCGGATGGACACTCACGCTGTGCGCTCTCACAGTCGCAGCGTTCGCAAGCTGCGTGGGCTGCTTCTACGTGCGGGCTTGGCAGATCTCGACACGCGTCGGCGGGAGGGGGTGGACTCTCAACAATGACCCGTTTCGCCCAGACAGAGAGAGGGACGGACGCAGTCTTTACCTGCAGCAGTATCGATGATTTCAGCTGAGGGTCCGAAGATCGTCGACGAGTCCCAGTTCGCCGGCCGCGAGAAGAATTGCACGAGTGTCGAGTCCGTACTGCCTCGCCGCAGCTTCGGCGTGGCGCAGGAAGCTCGAGTACACGCCCGCGTATCCCAGGGTCAAGGTCTCCCGGCCGACCTGGACCGGCCGATCCTGGACCGGCCGCACGATGTCGTCTGCAGCGACCCGCCCTCCCTGCCACAGCGCTCTGTGGAGAGCGGCCATAGGCCCGCTGGGTCAAGTGCGACGTCGCAACCCTTTTCCACCGGGCAGCGGCGACATGGGCCTCCGGCCACGAGTCGTCCCGTTGCAATACTCCGTCGATGCAACGGCTTTCCGAACACTCACGAGTTTGGCGTCCGACGAAGCGGTGACGAAGACGTTAACGCCGAGCGCCTCGTCGTCAGGCCGTCGGGCCATGAATGCGAGGTGCTTTCTGAAGTACACGACTGGACGCGCGAACGATGCGGCGATCGCACAGTTCCTCGCGTCAGAGAAGGATTCTTCGCAGATCGTCGATGACAGCGTTTGCCCCGGTCAGGTTGTAGCCGTCGAACCATGGTGCCGAGTCGACTTTGAAAGCTCGGTCAGCTTGTACTGCTGACAGTTTCGACCATAACGGGCTCGAGACGAGAGACTGCTCGACCGCAATTCCTGCGTCGGCTTGGCCGCCGGCTCCGACGTAGTAGATGATCACGTCACCGTCGATGAGCGGAAGATTCTCTGCGCTGACAGCGGTGTTGACCTTGCTCGGATCAGCTCCGGTCAAGGAATTGGCGGTAGGGACGATCCCTGCTCCCGAAAGAATATCGGCGTACAAGAACGTTGTCGATGCGGCGAGAGTGTTGTACGAGCGCACATCACCGGAGGTGTCCGACACCCGGACCACCGACAGTCGAACTCCATCGGGCCACGCCAGCTCGATCTCGGAGCGGAGGGCGACGATCCGCTCGTCGAGACCTGTGAAGTTCTGCGTGGCCTGAGCGCCGAGTCCGACAGAATCGGCAACATCGATGTACTGGTCCCGCCAGTACGTGAAAGGGATCAACACGGTGGGAGCGATACCGGACAATTCGGTGTAGTACTCCTCGCCGATCGGTTGGCGTCCGACGATCAGGTCGGGTGCCGCTGCAGCGATCGCTTCGAGTTGCATGTCCCCGAGTGCAGTGACACCGATCGAGGGCAACTCTTTCGAGGCGGCGCTGACGAGGGTGCGCAGTCCACCGCCGAGGGTTCCGGTCGCGACGACCGGGGCACCGAGTTCGTCGAGGGTTTGCAATCCGACGTATGCGTCCAGGCTCACGACTCGTTGTGGATTCACCGGGACTGTGACTGGGCCCATCGGTGTCTCGATCGTGCGAGTCGAGCCGCCCGCAGTGCTGTTGCCGGTGTCGTCGTTTGCGGAAGAACATGCCGCACCGACCAGCGCGGCGAGGGATAGACCTGCGGCGGCGCCGAAGTGCCGGCGTGAGAGATCATCAGTGACGACACTGTTATCGGTGACTGGGTGATCGAGGATGCTCGGGGAAGCCATGAGGTTCCTTACAGAGGAGTGGGTGAGTTCGGGGACTTACAATCCGGCTTGTTCGAGTGCGTTGTCGACGATTCGGGCGAGTTCGTCACCGAATTTGCCGTCGGCAATGGCCTGCTCGCGAACCGCGTCGATGCGGTCGTGCACTTGCGCGTAGCGCTGCTGCCATCGTTCTTTGTCCCGACGCCAGTACCCTTTGATTTGAAATCTGGTGGGGTCCCAAGACAGTTCGCGATGGAAGTACTTGCGGATGGATCGGGCTTCGGAGGCCTCGGTGGCCACCCACACATATCCTGGGCCGTCGGGAAGGCTGAACGATCGCACCGCTTGGGGTAGTGACGGTGTGGCGGTGCTGCTTGTCTTCCCGCGCTCGGGAAGACATGTGTGCAACCACTGGTAGGACACCTCGCCTTGTGTCGCAACGGTCTGTTCGTCACCGCCATCGGGCACTGTAGCGATCACGAATGCGCGAGAATCCGCGGGGAGCTGCTCGATCACGCGGGTCAAAGCCGGAAGGCCGGTCATATCGGCGACGAGCAATTGCCAGCCACTGTCGGAGGGAGGTCCGTACCATCCGCGAGCTTCGGAGAGCTCGAGCCGATCACCAGGCTTTGCGCGCAGTGCCCAGTCGGCCGCGATTCCGCCGTCATGTACTACGAAGTCGACGTCGAGGAACGGTCCCCGCGGATCGAATGCGCGCACCGTGTAACTGCGTGCGACCTGTTCGGCACCATCACCGAAGAGCAGCCGCAACCTCTCGTCGGGCACCCCCGTGCTCTCGAACTTCTCGAGTCCGGCACCCCCGAACCGAACCCTGATCATTGCGGGAGTCACGAACACCGTGGACACCGTCACCGCGTCGAACGTTCGTGGCACTACGGAATCAGTCATCGACACGAATGCAGCTACTTTCTCGACACAAGCAATCTTTACAATCCGAGCTTAGCCTGCCCTCATTCGCGAGTGAGGGGTGGACTTACTTGAAGAAGTACCCACTGGTGGCCAGGTCGAGGTCCCCACCCTTGGACGCCTGCGGCGTGACCCTGGCTGTCGATCCCGAGCCGTTCCTGGAGTCATCGGCCGAGCGTCCCGGCCTTGGGTGTCAGGGCGCGGATCTTGAGTGCAAGGTGCAGCATCAGCCGGTCCGTCCCGGACCCGAGGTCACACCCGGTGATGTCCTCGATGCGCCTGAGTCGTTGGTAGAACGTGGCACGGTGCACGCAGGCGACGCTCGCGGAGCGACGGACGTCGCCGGCGTGGTCGAGGAAGCACTCGAGGGACTCGAGCAGGATCCCGTGATGGTCGGCGGTTGCGAGGGCCTGGAGGGCCTGGAGGGAGGACACTGACGCGATGTCGCTGCTGTTCATCCGCAGCAGCAGCTGATACGGGCCGAGGTCGGCCCACCTCGCGAATGGCGAGAACGACGCCACGAGATCCGCGGCACGCGCCGCCATCAGAGCCTGACGGTAGGAGAGATGTAGGTCGTCCAACTCCGTGACCACTCCGCCCAGGCCGAAGGTCACCTCAGGCTCACCCGATGTTCCTGTGGCCAGTCGGTCGGTGATCTGGCTGCGCAACGACTCGACGCGACGGTCAGACCACGGCTCCGCCCCAGCGAGCATCAGCCAGGCTCGCGCCGGACCTGCGACCGCCATGGCGGTGCCGGACAGCAGTCGTCCCGCAGCCTCTTGGACCACCTGCTGCAACTCGGGGTCGCCTGTCGTGGTGTTGGCCAGAGTCGTCGTCCGCACTGCGAGCACCTGATATGGCTGGGCGTGTTCGGGAAAGACCTGCTCGGCCCGTAGGTCCTCGACCGCCTGCGCCCGTGCTGCTTCGTCCGAAGAGACCAGCTCGCGCAACACGGCCTCGTGACGGTTCCTCAACCGTTCGCGCGTGAGCCGGCCGCGGAAGAGGAGTACGCCGGCCTGGGCAGCTGCGGCAACGGCCCGTTCGACGTCCGCGGGCCCGATGGGATGGGCCGGCCATTCGATGAGCCACATGAACCCCAGCGGCAAGCCGTGATAGCGGACCGGCACACATAACCTGCGCCTCAGGCCCAGCTCGGCGTCCTCGACCCATCCGGGCTCCGTCCAGTCCGCGATGCCCATGTCCAAGATGCGGTCGACGATCGAACCAGGCACCTCACGATTGAGGATCGAGCTGGATCGCAGCTCGTCCTCCTCGCCGAAGTGCCGACTCGACGCCATGAGCCGAATGGATGTGTCGTCCACAGCGACCGATCTTTGGAGACGGTCGGCAAGGTCGTCCACGATGGCCTGCACGGTGTCGAAGTCCGTGGTCGTCACCGCCGCCGACCCATGACGTCGATCGGGCCTGAAGAGGTCCTCTTCGGTGCGAGGTCTCACCGTACCGCTCCTTGACTCGAGTACCCGTCACGCCGTCGTGCGCCCCTCGGCAGGCGACCTGGGCGGGTTGACCTACGCTACCGAACTCGGACAGTCCCGGCATCCGACAGGTGTCGCGTCGATGGGCCCGAAGTCGCGACGGACGGCGCTTGGTCCACCACGCCGGGGCGATGCTTCGGGAGGACAGCGGCAGCTTGTGAACCCCACCGCCTCGCGGTGGTGCGCTACGTGGCGGTGCGAGGTCTCCTCCACTGATCCCGACACCTGTCGAGGAATCTTGGCCAATGTGGTGACAGTCCTCCGTGGCCGGGCGCCGTTGTCTTGATCAGGATGCAGGGAGGCGGTGGACGAGAACCGATCAGAAATAGTGGCTCTCGTTGCCCGAGACTGGCCGCCGATCCATGAACAGACGAAAGGAACGACCATGCTCCGACGAGTGATCTCAGCGAACGACGAAAACGGCAATCCGGTCTTCACCGAGGATTCCATGATCGAGGCTCGATCGGCCGAGGCGCTGCCCGGTGTGGCCATGCACCACATCTGGGGTGCCGACGGACGCGTTCTGCCACGAGATGGCTCGCAGCCGTCGTGGCACAGCCACTTCCCGCCGGCCGACGGCTGGCGTTTTGTGCTCCTCACTCTGCAACCAGGGCAGGCCGCTGCCCCGATCGACGCCCCGACAGAGAGCCAGCTGGAGGAGCTGGAAGAGGCCTTCCCCGGCCTCCTGACAACTGTCGAACCCGGCACGGAGGGCATGCATACCTCGGAGACAGTCGACCTGGTCGTGGTCGTGGACGGTCCCATCACTCTGGAGCTCAGCGACTCGCAGGTCAAAGACCTCCACACGGGCGACGTGATCGTGCAGGTCGGCAACGTGCACCGGTGGGTCAACCGGAGCAGTAAACCCTGTGTAGTCGCCGCAGTGGTGGTGGGCACGAGGTTCGAGACCAGCACTGCCGCAGCTTCCTGAACTGTCACCTCCTGCGGTGGCCCGCGACATCGGTCAAGCGGTCCCGGCTGAAGTCACGACAAATGACTACTGCCTCGACTATCGCCTCAGGTGATGCTAGTTCGACCACTGCAACAAGCAGAACCGGTGACATCAGACGGGCCACAGCGGGTGGCGTAGCGAAGGGATGCCTCGTGAGTAATGAGAACATGGACGCGCCTCGGAGAACGGCGAAAGAACCCAGCTTGCGACGCACCGTGGTTGCGGCATCGATCGGCAACTTCGTCGAGTGGTACGAGTTCGCGGTTTATGGCGTGGTTGCCGCGTTCATCTCCGTCGCCATGTTCCCGGCCGACGACCCCACGGCAGCCATGCTGAATACGTGGGCGGCCTATGGAATCGCGTTCCTCGTGCGCCCGGTCGGCGGGGTGATCCTGGCGCGCGTCGGTGACCGCTACGGGCGACGACACATCCTCTACGTGACGATCACGATGATGTCGGTCGCGACGTTCTCCATAGCGCTGATTCCGACGTACGCGACCATCGGGATTGCCGCTCCGATCCTGCTGATCTGCGCCCGCATTTGCCAGGGCATCGCCGCCGGCGGTGAGCTGGCCGGTGCTGCGGCCTTCCTGTACGAGCATTCGCCGGCGGACCGTCGGGCGCGCACGATCAGCTTCCTCGGCGTGAGCACGTTCTGCGCCATGGTCCTGGGTTCTTCGCTGGGAACGGTACTCACCGTGGCGTTGCCGGCCGACGCGATGCAGTCGTGGGGCTGGCGCGTGGTCTTCGCCACGGCTCTTCCTCTCGGATTCGTCGGTCTCTACATCCGGCGTTCCCTGGAGGAGACGCCCGAGTTCAGGCAGCTGCACGAGAAGCGCGCCGCCGATGTGACCGAGCCCAGCCCGAGCCCGGAGGGCTTCTGGCTGACCATGAGGGAGAACAGGCGTGCCATCTTCCTGTACCTGGGATTCGGTTCGTTCTACTCGATCGCCATCTACGTCAGCGTTGCCGCCTACCTGGCGTTTATGCTCGCCAACGGCTTCTCCGAGAGGTCGGCGCTGACGATCAACACCCTTTCCGGCCTCGTGATCATCGTGGGCATCCTGCTCTCGGGCGGTCTGGCCGACCGGATCGGACGCAAGCCAATCCTGATCAGTGGCGCCAGTGCCATGGCCGTGGCCGTCGTGCCGACCTTCCTGCTCGGCTCCACCGGAACGTTCGCGCTCGGACTGCTGGGCGCCCTGATCTTTGTCATCCCACTGTCTGTGTTCATCACTCCGGCCGTCATCAACGTCGTTGAGTTGTTCCCAACCAAGGTCCGTGTCACCGCCGGCGCTGTCGCCTACAACCTGACGGTCATCGTCGGCGGGTTCATGCCCTTCATCGCGGTGTGGCTCACCCAGGCTACGGGCTCCACCTTGGCCTTCCCGCTCTTCGTCGCATCGACGGCGGTCCTGGCCATCACCGTGGTGCTGGTCTGGTACCGCGAGCCGAAGGATGATCGAGTCTCAACCCCAGGAGTGGAGGAGGCTCGACGATGACACAGATCATCTTGGAGAACGCCCGGATCTTCGACGGTGTGTCCGAGGAGTGCGCCGACGGGATGGCGGTGCTCGTTGCGGACGGTCGCATCTGCGATGTCTCGGACCGTCCGATCCGCTCGGACGATGCGCTTCGGATCGACGTCGCGGGCAAGACCCTCATGCCGGGTCTGATCGACATGCACGTGCACTCGTACTTCTCGGACCTCGATCCGCGCGTTCTCAACGACCGCGACGCGCCCTACCGGACTGCGTATGCGATAAAAAAGCTCGGCCATGCGCTTGACAGTGGGTTCACAACGGTGCGTGACATCGGCGGGGGCGACTACCCCCTGTCCGCCGCCATTACCGACGGACTGATCCGGGCGCCGCGCTTCTACTACGCGGGCAAGATTTTGTCGATGACCGGCGGCCACGTCGACTACCGCACACCCAACGAGAAACACCACACGCATGGGTACTGCTCGTGCGAGGCGATGAACTGGGCCGGCGTGATCGCCGACGGTGTCGACGAGTGCATCAAGGCCACCCGCGAGGAGCTGCGCCGCGGCGCCCACTGCATCAAGATCGTCGCGTCCGGTGGCGTGATGTCCCCGAGCGACCCGATTTGGATGAACCAGTTCCGCGAGGACGAGATTCGCGCGATCGTCCAGGAGTGCGCCGAGCGCCGCACCTACGTCGCCGCGCACTGCCTGACGAGCGAGTCGACGCGCAGAGCGGTCGACTTCGGCGTCCGCTGTATCGAACACGCGGCCCTGATCGACGCCGAGACGGCGGGATTCGTCGCGGAGCAGGGCGCGTACGTCGTACCCACGATGGTCTGTCTCTACTCGCTCGTCGAACAGGGCCTGGAGATGGGGTTGCCAGGCGACCGCATGGACAAGCTTCGCACCATCTACGAGGACTCGATGGCCGGGCTGGACGTGATGCGCAGCGCCGGCGTCAAGCTCGCCTTCGGCACCGACCTGCTCGCCGGTTTCTACCCCCAGCAGACGCGCGAGTTCGAGCTCCGTCGCGAGGTCTTCACCCCTCTCGAGCTCCTTCGCCAGGCCACCTCGGTGGGCGCGGAGATCCTGATGCAGACGGAAAAGCTGGGCTGCATCCAGCCGGACGCCCACGCCGACCTCATCGTCGTCGACGGCGACCCACTCACCGACATCGGCCTCCTCGCCGCGGAGGGCCGCCACCTGGACCTCATCATGCGTAGCGGTGAGGTCGTCAAGAACCGCCTCAACTGAAGGAGCCCACATGAGTGACGAAGCAACGAAACGCAGTCAGAACGACGGCGTGACCGCGCCCGCAATGACGGTGGACCAGGTGTTCGGCTCGACAGAGTACTTCGAGATGGAGTCGCCGTCGGTCGGCGCCCGGTTCGCGGTGTGGGTGACCGTCTCCCCCACGTACGGCCAGGATGAGCAGGATTACCCCGTCCTCTATGTCACGGACGGCAACTACAGTCTGGGTCAGACGGCCCCGCTCGCCGTAATGCAGAGCGACCTGGCACTTCCCATTGCGCCTTACATTCAGGTGACCGTGGGCTACGCCGGAGTCGACGCTCAGGACTGGACCCGCGTGCGCAACCGGGATCTCGTGCCACCTGGCGAACCGATCCCACCGGCGATGCTGTCCTCGCTGGAGACGGCGATCGAGCACCAGCTGATGACGCAGGAGGAAGCCGACGCCTATCTCCACCAGCTCGCGAACACGCGTGCCGACGCATTCCTCTCCTTCATCACCGACGAGCTCCACCCGGAGATCACCCGTCGCTATCGGGTCGCCCCGGAGGGTCACGGGTTGTTCGGCTACTCATACGGCGGACTCTTCACGCTATACGCCCTGTTCACGGGCTGTCCCTTGTTCGCCGCCTACGGCTCGGGCAGTCCAGGCCTCGCCTCGTTGGAGAGCAAGCCTCTCACGCTCGCCGAGAAGCTGCCCGACCTCACAGGCAAGCGGCTCCACCTCACGATCAACGGGCCGGAGATGACGGGAGAGCTACCGATCTATCGCATGCTCGGACGCGGATTCACTCTGCTCGTCGAGTCCCTGCGCACGACCGACTCAGGACTCGCGCTGACTACACGAGTGCTGGGTGAGACTCACCTCACCGGTCTGCAACCCTCGTTCCTGAGCTTCATGCGCACCTGCTGGTCGAGTCCTGCATGAGTTCGGTCACCACTCACCGCGGAGCTTGCCAATGCTGATCGAACGCCTTCAAGAGCGCCTCCACGCTGACCGTCTGCAGCTAGGTCCCGAGGTGATGGCGGGTTACGCGCACGACGAGGCCGAGTGGGCACCCCACGGGGCGCCGCTCGTCCTCGTCAGGCCGCACACTGCCGAGGAGGTCCAGGAGGTCGTGCGCGCCTGCATCGAGTTCGGCGTTCCCGTGGTGCCCCGTGGGGCGGGCACCGGCCTGTCTGGCGGGGCGAACGCTGTCGACGGGTGCGTCCTCCTATCGACTGAGGCGATGACAGCCGTCACCGAGATCAATACCGTCGAGCGGTTGGCCGTCGTGCAACCGGGCGTCGTCAATGATCACCTGCGCGCCGCGGTCGCCGAGCATGGTCTCTGGTACCCCCCGGACCCCGCCTCGTCGCCGTGGTCGACCATCGGCGGCAACGTCGCGACGAACGCGGGCGGCCTCTGTTGCGTGAAGTATGGCGTCACCGCCGACTACGTGCTCGAGCTGCAGGTTGTCACCGGCACGGGCGAGTTGGTCCGGCTCGGTCGACGCACGGCGAAGGGCGTTGCGGGGTACGACCTCGCGCGCCTGCTCGTCGGCTCCGAAGGAACACTGGGTGTCATCACCGAAGTCACGGTCAGGCTCCGTCCGCAACGAGAGCCGGAGCGTACCGTCGCCGGGTTCTTCTCGTCGATCGTCGATGCCGGGCGCGCAGTCACAGCCGTTGGAGCGGCGGGCATCGTCCCCTCCGCTCTCGAGCTCATCGACCGGCACTGTCTCGAGGCCGTCGACCGGTGGAAGAAGATGGACCTCGCCGTAGCGGCCGACGCCGTTCTGCTGGCGCGCTGCGACGTACCTGGCGCAGCAGGCGATGCAGAAGCGGACGCGATCCGTGACTGCTTCGAGCGCGCGGGCGCTACCTGGGCGGCCCGTTCGACCGACCAGCTCGAAGCGGACGCCCTGTTCGAGGCACGACGCCTGGCCTACCCGGCCCTCGAGCGTCTCGGCCCCGTGCTCACCGAAGACGTCTGTGTGCCGAAGGCAGCGGTACCGGAGATGCTCGCCCGTATCGAGGCGATCGGCAAGAAGCACGACACCCTGATCGCCAACATCGCCCACGCCGGAGACGGAAACCTGCACCCCCTGCTGGTGACGCCTCGTGGCAACGACGCGGCCAGGGAACGGGCGCAGCACGCCTTCCACGAGATCATCGAGGAAGCGCTCGCCCTCGGTGGCACTGTCACTGGAGAGCACGGTGTCGGTCTGCTCAAGATGGACGGCCTCGTCCGGGAGCTGCCGCCGGCGGTCATGAACCTGCACCGCGCGATCAAGACCGCGCTGGACCCGCACGATATCCTCAACCCCGGCAAGGTCATTGCCGCTGCCGGGCGTCGGCAGTTCGAAAGCGGAACCGATCGTGGATCAGCCACCCTGCACCGGTCCTCGCCGAAGGCTGATTCACCGCCCGCCTCCGTGTGAGTGTGTACGCGTCAGGCACTCAGGACGAGTCCGGCCGATCCGCTACCACATCACCGTTCCGCTGGACGTGGCGTTGACCTCGCGTCGGCGGACGTAGGCCCCCGAGGTGTCCGTCCCAGTCCCCCCAGCTGTGCTTGGACTCCCACGCCGCCGCGATGCATGCGGGCAGTCCGCGACGGGGCAACGTGTCGCGGAAAGTCGCCGACGACCGCGACAGTCGTCTGTAGACGCTGAGATCCGAGTTTCTCATTATTGAGTCAACGAAATGTCCGGTGTGATCCACGGGACAGTCATCCCCTGACCGGACGAGCAACGCGCCCGGAAGGTCAGTCGACGAAAGTTGCGCCGCCATGAGCACGAGCGTCCTCGACCAACCCTCCATCCCCCTCGCCGTCTTCGACCGAGCCGACGAACTGCGGGACGCCAATCACGAGCAGGTCGTGTTCTGCCGAGACGATCGGACGGGTCTCCGGGCGATCATTGCGATCCACGACACCACGCTCGGTCCAGGCCTCGGCGGTACGCGGTTCCACCCCTACGCGAACGAGTCGCTCGCGCTGACCGATGTGCTGCGGCTGTCCGAGGGAATGACGTACAAGGCGGCCGGCGCCGGCGTGCCCCTCGGCGGCGCGAAGGCCGTCATCATCGGCGACCCGGTAGCCCAGCGGACCGAGAGGCTTCTCGAGTCCTACGGCAGATTCGTCGAGTCACTTGGCGGCCGGTACTACACGGCCGCAGACGTGGGCACCACGTCCGAGGACCTCGACGTCATCGGGCGGACCAGCACCCACGTCGTAGGACGGACCACGGCCGCCGGCGGCTCCGGCGACAGCGGTTACGCAACGGCCCTCGGTGTCTTCTCGGCGATGCACGCCGCGGCAACGGCGACCTGGGGCGGGAACGGTCTGGCGGACAAGGTCGTCGGGGTCGAGGGAATTGGAAAGGTCGGGCGGCACCTCGTGACCTTCCTCCAGTCCGTAGGAGCCCGCGTCGTGGTCTCCGACCCGTTACCCGCCGCGCTGAGCGAGCTCGACGGGCACGATTCGCAGGTCCAGGTCGCGGATTCGGTGCTGACCGAGGAGCTGGACGTCTACGCACCGTGTGCATTCGGCGCGAGCCTGACGGCGGCCAGTGTGGCTCGGCTGAGCGCAAGAGTCGTTTGTGGCGCGGCAAACAACCAACTCGCCGACGGGAGTGTGGCCCGGGCGCTCACGGACAGGTCGATCCTCTGGGTCCCGGACTATCTAGCCAATGCCGGCGGGCTGATCCAGGTCAGCGGCGAGCTCACGAACGAGCGCCGGGCCGACGTTCTTGCTCGCGTGAGGCGTATCGAGCACACGGTAGGCGAGGTGATCCGTTCGGCGCTCGACACCGACGTCACGACGTCGCAGGCCGCGCGCAGCATCGTGCAACAGCGGCTTACCGCCGGACGGGAGAGCTGACGTGTCCACGCACCCGACGACCCTCGCTGTCACTTCCGAAAGGACTCTGCCCGTGAGCACGACCACGATCGCGACCACGCCCGACGTGGTCGGGGCGCTTCTCGTCGCCGCCCGTCAGGACGATCCGGCATCGACGGCTCCGTTTCAGCTCGTCGACGAGAGGGGTGAGCTCACTCCCGCCGGTCAATGCCTCGGTGTGGACCTCGAGCTGGCGAAGAACCTCCACACTGACATGGTGCTGGCCCGTCGACTGGACCACGAGGCGCTGGCCCTCCAGCGGCAGGGGGAGCTGCACCTGTGGCTCATGGCCTGGGGACAGGAGGCAGCCCAGGTCGGGTCGATACGCGCACTCCGGGACACCGACCACGTCTTCCCTAGCTACCGCGAGCACGCGGCGCTGCTGTGCCGGGGCATCTCGCCTGCCGACCTCCTGCGGCAATGGCGTGGGGCAGCCCACTCGGGCTGGAACCCTGCGGTGTCGCACGTGCACATCAACTCGCTCGTCCTCGGTACCCAGACCCTCCACGCCACGGGTTACGCCGCAGGTGTCCGGCTCGACCGTTCCGACGAGGTCGTCATGACCTACTTCGGGGATGGCGCGGCCAGCCAAGGTGACGTCAACGAGGCGCTGAACTGGGCGGCCGCGGGCACCCTCCCGGTCGTGTTCTTCTGCCAGAACAATCAGTGGGCGATCTCGACCCCCACGGTCACGCAGATGCGTACTCCACTCCACGTCCGCGCCGCCGGATTCGGGGTCGCGGGCTACCACGTGGACGGCAACGACGCGCTCGCCGTACACGCCGTCACCCAGCACGCGGCCGCGCGGGTCCGAGCCGGGGAGGGACCGGCACTGATCGAGGCCCAGACCTACCGCCTCGCCGGACACTCGAGCTCGGACGACCCCACGCGCTACCGCACCGACGATGAGCTCGCCGGTTGGAAGGCGAAAGACCCCGTCGCCCGGCTTGAGCGACTCCTACGCAACGTCGGCGTCAGCGAGCGCCACTTCAGTGACCTGGAAGTCCGCGCCGATGTCTTCGCGGCCGAGGTCCGCGAGCAGTGCAAGTCTGTGCACGGCGACGACCTCGCCGTCGTCTTCGAGCACACCTACTCCGAACCGCACCCGGTCATGCAGTCCGAACTCGCGCAGCACCTCGCCCACCACGGCCGGACGGTGGCCTGACGTGAGCACCCGATACGCCCTCGGCGCCGCGATCAACGCGGGCCTGCGCGCCGCGATGGCTCGTGACGAGAAGGTCCTCATGATGGGTGAGGACATCGCCACCCTCGGTGGCGTCTTCCGCGTGACCGACGGACTGGCAGCGGAGTTCGGCGCCGAGCGCGTCGTCGACACCCCGCTTGCCGAGTCCGGCATCGTCGGCAGCGCAATCGGTTTGGCGTTGCGCGGGTACCGGCCCGTCTGTGAGATCCAGTTCGACGGCTTCGTCTACCCCGCCTTCGACCAGATCGTCAGCCAGCTCGCCAAGATGCGAGCCCGCTCGCGGGGACACCTCTCCCTGCCGATTGTCATCCGCATCCCCGTCGGCGGCGGCATCGGTGCGGTCGAACACCATTCGGAGTCCAACGAGGCTTACTTCGCCCACACGGCCGGGCTGCGGGTCGTGTCGTGCTCCACCCCCGACGACGCGTTTCACATGATCCAGCAGGCCATCGAATCCGACGATCCGGTCATATTCTACGAACCCAAGCGGCGCTACTGGGACAAGGCGGAGGTGTCGGTAGAACCCACCCGATCCCTGCACGAGGCGGCAATCCTGCGCGAAGGCGCCGATTGCACCCTGGTCGCTCACGGGCCGACTGTGGCCACAGCTCTGGCGGCGGCAGCCGCTGCGCAGGAGGACGGTTTCTCGGTCGGCGTGGTCGACCTGCGCACGATCTCCCCGCTCGACGTTCCGACACTGCGCAAAGTGACGGCCGAGTCCCATCGCGTCGTGGTGGTCCATGAAGCTTCGACCTTCCTCGGCATCGGCGCGGAGGTTGCCGCCACCATCACGCAGGAATGCTTCTACGACCTGGAGGCGCCCGTCCTGCGAGTCGGTGCCTACAACCTTCCCTACCCGCCCGCTCATATGGAGGACCGCTTTCTTCCCGACGTCGACCGGATCCTCGCGACCGTCGACGCCAGCCTGAACTTCTAGGAGACCCTGTGTTCGAGTTCAAGCTTCCCGACGTTGGCGAAGGTCTCACCGAGGCCGACATCCTCGAGTGGCAGGTTGCCGCGGGCGACACCGTGGAGGTCAACCAGATCCTCCTCGAGATCGAGACGGCCAAATCCGCCGTCGAGCTCCCGTCTCCAGTCGCCGGCACCGTCACGGTCCTGCACGTCGAGCCCGGGCAGACCGTCCCGGTCGGAGCCGTCATCGTCTCGATCGAGGACGGGATCGAGTCCTCGGCTGGGACCGGTGTAATCGCGGCCTCCTCCGTCGGTGGGCCCGCGACGGAGGAGGTGGTCGAGGAGAAGCCATCGGTGCTCGTCGGACCCGGCCCGACCGCCGCTGTTCCTCGGACCCGCCGACTGGCACGCAGGAGCGTCGCCGTTCCAGAGCAGAATGCCGTGGCGCCCCTACGCGGTGAGGCCGTCGCCAAGCCGAGCCGGGGCGCGACCCGCGCCAAGCCTCCGGTCCGTCTCCTGGCCAAGCAGCTCGGCGTGGACCTGACTTCGGTCGTCGCGTCGAATGGTGAGGTCATCTCCCGTCGGGATGTCGAGGCCGCGGCCGGCGCGGGGGCCCGATTCATCCAGTCGCCACCACGGATGGCTGCGGAGTCTGGAGACCGCGAAACGAGGACGCCCATCAAGGGGGTGCGCAAGGCGATCGCCGCGGCCATGACGAGCTCGGCCTTCTCCGCGCCGCACGTGACGCTCTTCCTCACGGTGGATGTGACGCGGACGATGGAACTGCTCGCCAGGCTCAAGGCCGACCGGCACTGGTCGGGCGTACGTCTCACTCCGCTGGTCCTCGTGGCTCGTGCCCTTCTCATGGCCATCCGTCGCCACCCCGGCATCAATGCACGCTGGGACGAGGCCGCACAGGAGATCGTGGAACCGCACTTCGTCAATCTCGGGGTGGCGGCGGCGACCCCGCGGGGTCTGATCGTCCCGAACATCAAGGAGGCGCAGGATCTCGACCTGCGCGGCCTCGCGGATGCCATGGCCGAGCTGGTGGCCACTGCGCGTGCTGGCAAGACTTCGCCCGCGGAAATGACGCAGGGGACCATCACCATCACCAACATCGGTGCGCTCGGCGTTGATGCCGGCACGCCCATCTTGAACCCCGGTGAAGCGGCAATCTTGGCCTTCGGCAACGTGCGGGACACCCCGTGGATCGTCGACGGGGAGATCCGTATCCGCAAAGTCACGCAGCTTGCGTTGTCGTTCGATCACAGACTGGTCGACGGCGAACTTGGGTCGAATGTGCTGGCGACGCTGGGGCGCCTGCTGGGGGACCCCAGCGAGGCCTTCGTGCTGTCGTGAATGGCCGGGCCCGGTACGCCGCGGTGAGCAGGTCTCATCACCCCGTGGAGCATCAAGCCGAGCTAGAGGAGTTTCGTCGAGCTGGTCGAGACCACCGCCATCGGCTTGGTCGGCGTCATGTCCTACCCCTCCGTCCGCTCCTCACCGCACCGCGCCGGCTGCCTCTACCAGCAGGCCACCGAAGCCCGAACGAGCAGAGAGAACCACTGACATGCCGAATGTGTACGACATCGTGATCCTCGGCGGCGGGAGCGGCGGTTACGCCGCGGCACTCCGCGCCGACCAACTGGGCCTTTCGGTGGCCATTGTCGAGAAGGGCAAGCTCGGTGGCACGTGCCTGCACAACGGTTGTATCCCCACCAAGGCGCTGCTCCACTCCGCCGAGGTCGCCGACGCGGCTCGCGAGTCCGAGTCCTTCGGCGTGAAGGCCTCGTTCGAGGGCATCGACATGAAGGGCGTCAACGCCTTCAAAGCCGGCGTCGTCGAGCGCCTCTACAAGGGCCTGCAAGGACTACTCGCGTCCTCCGAGAGCCTCACGATCATCGAGGGGGAGGGCAAACTCGTCTCCACCGACGAGAACGGTGGCGGCACCGTCGAAGTGAACGGTGAGAAGTACACCGGCAGGAACGTGATCCTTGCGACCGGCTCGGCCCCCCGAACCCTGGGGCTCGACATCGGCGGACGCATCGTCACCTCCGACGAGGCCCTGGAGATGAGCGAGGTCCCCGAGCGCGTCGTTATCATCGGCGGCTCCGTGATCGGTGTCGAGTTCGCGAGCATCTGGAAGTCGTTCGGCGCCGACGTCACAATCATCGAGGCAATGAAGACGCTTGTCCCACTGGAGGACCCATCGCTGAGCAAGCAGCTCGAGCGCGCGTTTCGCAAGCGCAAGATCGCCTTCAGGACCGGCGTCAAGTTCACGAGCGTCGAACAGACCGACAGCGGTGCCATTGTCTCGCTGGAGAACGGCGACACGATCGACACCGATGTGGTGCTCGTCGCCGTGGGCCGCGGCCCACGTAGCGAGGGCTTCGGGTTCGAGGAAGCTGGGGTCACGGTGGACCGTGGTTGGGTGCCCACCGACGAGCGTTTGCGTACCAACGTCGAGGGTGTCTTCGCGGTCGGCGACCTGGTGCCCGGCCTACAGCTGGCCCACCGCAGCTTCGCGCACGGAATTTTCGTGGCCGAGGAGATTGCCGGCCTCGACCCGCAGCCGATCATCGACGTCAACGTCCCGCGCGTTACGTACTGCGAGCCCGAGCTTGCCAGCGTAGGCATCACCGAACCCCAGGCCGTGGAGAGGTACGGCGAGGACAACGTCGACATCGTCGAGTACAACCTCGGGGGCAATGGCAAGTCACAAATCCTCCAGACCGCGGGCATCGTCAAGCTCGTTCGTGAGAAGGACGGCCCGATCGTCGGGGTCCATATGATTGGCAGCCGATTCGGTGAGCAGGTTGGCGAGGCTTCGCTGATCGTCAACTGGGAGGCCTACCCCGAGGACGTCGCTGCCTTCATCCACGCGCATCCCACGCAGAACGAGTCCCTCGGCGAGGCCGCACTCGCACTGGCCAACAGACCGCTGCACTCCCACAACTGACGATGCGTCAGCCCTCCACACCCGCAGCACGAAATCCGGAATATGACCGTGGTCCCAGACGATGCAGCCACCGCAGCGCAACCACGATCCCGGCCGCCGTGACGAATCGAGCATGAGCAGGCCGGGAATGTCGTGGAAGCGCTGTCACTTTCTGTCCGGCCGGTCCGTTACCCCATCACCGTTCCGCTGGACTCGGTGTTGACCGGGCGCCGGCGGGAGTAGGACCCGAGGTCGACTGTGAGCCCGGTCCGTTCCCCGCGGTACTGGACCGGGTCGCCGTCGTGGTCGTGCCCGGCCTCGACGGCGAGGATGATGTCCCGCATGAATTGGCCAGCGACCGGAGCGTTCTTGAATTGGTTGCCGCTCGTGCCGATCGCGACGTAGAAGCCGTCGAGGCCCGTGCGGTCATAGATGGGCGTCCAGTCCGAGGACACGTCGTAGACCCCGGCGATGCCCCGCGGCCGCGAGGGTACGCCCAGCTCACTGAAGCGACGCGCTGCGCGGATCACCTGTGCCTCGAACGCGGTGGGGGTCGGGTCGAGGTCAGCGGCATCCGGGTCGTTGATCCACGGCAGCGGATCGCACTCGGGCTCAGTGCCGCCGATGTAGAACCCGTCGCCGGGTGTGCCACGCATGTATGTACCAAGGTCGAGGTCCGCGATGACCGGGCCGATGCGGTCCCCGTCGTTGAAGCCCGGAGGCGCCGTTACGTGGTGCACCTCCTGTCGCATCGGACGGGTCTCGATCGTGAAGTCTTCCCCCACACCGGCCATGTCGTTCAACATCGGCGACCAGGGGCCGGCAACGTTGACGACGACGGGTGCGCTCACACGTGTCCCGTCCGTGAGGTCGACACCGGCGACGCGGCTGTCGGACCGTCTCACGGCCGTGACCTGGCTTCGGAACAGAAACTGTGCGCCAGCCTTCCGCGCTGCGGTGGCCAGGTTGACGGCGGCCAGCATCGGGTCGTCCACGTAGCCACCGTCGGGAGTCCACAGGGCACCGAGTCGGCCCACTGGGTCGCCCCAGAATGCCTCGTCGTCAAGCCGCTTGGGAGGCCAGAAACGGCCCGGGTCGATGCCGGGAACGCTGGCGGCGAGCGTGGCTGCGTCCCACAGCTCGTATGGCACGCCGGCCCGGTCGAACAGGGGCATCACCTTTTCGGTCGGGGCCACATCGACATCGAGGAACACCATTCCGGTGCGGCGGAAGCCGGCCATTCCCGCGGGGTCGACCATGCCGAGGTGGTCAGCCCAGTCCACCCAGCAATGCTTGGACTCCCACGCCGCAGCGACGCTGGGGAAGATCGAGTAGTTGAACCGGACCACGGCGCTCGAAGCGCTGGTCGAGCCCTGGCCGGGTCCGTGTAAACGGTCGACGACGACGACCCGCAGGCCGGCGCGAGCGAGCTCTAGTGCCGTCGACGAGCCGATGACACCGGCCCCGACGATGATGGCGTCCGCAATGAGATTCACCCCACAATGGTCAGCCGCCGGCAGGCGCCCCGGGAATGGTCGTCTGTCAACGAATCGAGTGGCCGATCGCGACAGGAGAAGCGCTGCCAGTCGTCTCTTGGTTCGTCATGGTCCATGGGCCTTCAGCGAAAGTGGCTCACCCACTAGGTCGTGGCTTCGTGGGTGTACGTGCGTACGACACGTTCCGTAAGAAGGGGGAGAATTTTGCCTTTCCCGATCTCCTCGAAATGGGACGACACCCGGTGCGCGTCGAAGCCCGCTTCGTCGAGGTACGTCTCGAGTATCGTTACATGCAGGCTATTTCGGACGTTGCGGAAGTACTCGTAGCCGAGATTCGCTGGCTCATTCCGGCTTGCTGCGGCGAGTCGAGCGAGATGCCCGAGAACTTCGTCTGAAGTTTCAGTGCGCAGCCAGTACTCGGCGACGACGTGAAAGTTGACAGAATCGCCCTGTCTGTCTCGCGGCACGTACCCACCCTCTTTTGTGTTCGTCTTTGTTGCTATCGCGGTGTCAGCGTGTATTTGGTGGACAGAAACTCTCGGATTCCCTCGAAGCCCCCTTCACGCCCGATCCCCGAGTGCTTGATTCCGCCGAACGGTGCTGCTGCATTCGAGACGAGACCGGTGTTGAGTCCCATCATGCCGGTCTGAAGTTTTTCTATCATCCTCTGACTTCGGCCGAGGTTCTCGGTGTACACGTAGCTGACCAGGCCGTACTCCGTGTCGTTGGCGATCTGCACGGCTTCGACTTCCGATGCGAAACGGATGATGGCCAACACGGGACCGAAGATCTCTTCGTTGACCAACCGAGCGTCGGGACCGACCTTGTCGATCACAGTGGGCTGAAAGAAGTTACCCGGTCCTGCGACGGTGTCGCCGCCGGTGACTATCTCCGCGCCCGTTTCCACTGCGTCGGCGACCAGAGCCACCGTTTTTGCGACCGCTCTTCTGTCGACCAGTGCACCGATATCGCTGCCTTCGTCGGCACCACGACCGATCTTCATCGCCGCAACTTGTTCACTCACACGACCGACGAACTCGTCGGCGATAGAATCGTGTACCAATATACGGTTCGCGGCTGTGCAAGCCTGGCCGATGTTACGGAACTTGGCGAGCAGAACGCCCTCCACCGCTCGGTCGAGATCTGCGTCGTCGAACACCAGGAAGGGCGCGTTGCCGCCGAGTTCCATCGACGTCCGCAAGACGTTCGGTGCGGCAGCCTCGAGAAGCTTGACACCGACGGCCGTCGAGCCCGTGAAGCTCAGTTTACGGAGTCGCGGATCTGCCAGCAGCACACTGGATTGCGCGCCCGGGTTCGAGGTGGGCACGACGTTTACCACCCCCGGCGGAAGCCCTGCCTCTTCCAGCAGCTGCACAAGGTAAATCGTGGTGAGGGGCGTCAGTTCCGCCGGCTTGATGACAGCCGTACATCCCGCGGCGAGTGCCGGGGCTATCTTTCTGGTCGCCATCGCGAGTGGAAAGTTCCATGGCGTGATGAAATAGCACGGTCCGACGGGCAGATGTGACACGGTGATGCTGCCGGTTCCCTCCGGGTTCCGTCGATAGTCCCCCTGAACGCGCACAGCTTCCTCGGAGAACCACCGTAGAAACTCGCCTCCGTAGACGACCTCCCCGCGAGCCTCGGAAATGGGTTTGCCCATTTCCACGGCGATCAAGAGTGCGAACTCTTCCTTACGCTCTATCAGGAGGTCGAAGGCTCGACGCAGGATGTCCGAGCGTAGGCGGCTCGGGGTTTCCGCCCACTCCTGTTGTGCTGCAACGGCTGAGTCGAGCGCGCGAACAGCATCCTCGACAGTTGCGTCGGCGACGGACTTGATGACGTCTCCGGTTGCGGGGTCTTCGACGGTAAAAGTGGCGCCAGAACTCGATGGTCCCCATGTTCCACCGATGCCGATCCCGGCCTGGACCTTGTGGAGTAGGTCCTGTTCATGCATTTCGAGGGTCATGGCCTGTTTTCCTTTACGTGTGTAGTCGGTGCATGCGCGCGGAATCCGTCGACGACGACGCGGAGACCGTCGCGCAGCAACTCGTCCGAAATAGTGAGTGGTGGGAGAAATCTGATGACGTTTCCATAGGTGCCGCAGGTGAGTACGACTACGCCGTGGTCCGCGGCGAAGCGCGCGACGGATGCCGTAAGTGACGGGTCCGGGTCACCGCTACCGGGGAGCACTACCTCGACGGCCTTCATCGCTCCGCGGCCTCGAACGTCTCCGATGCGGTCGTCCGAGTTGGCCAGTTCGAAGAAGACCTCGTCGATGACTGCCCCGATCTGGCGCGCACGGACGGCAAGGTTGTGCTTCTCGTACGTTTCGATAGTGGCGAGTGCTGCGGCACAGGCAATCGGATTCCCGGCATAGGTACCCCCAAGACCGCCGGGCTGGGGCGAATCCATGATCTCCGCTCGACCCGTCACCGCGGCCAAAGGAAGCCCGCCCGCAATGCCTTTTCCGGTCGTGATGATATCCGGTACAAGGGTTTCGTGATTCGACGCGAACAGATCGCCTGTGCGAGAAAACCCCGTCTGGACTTCGTCGAGAATGAACACCACACCGTTCGCGGTTGCCCAATCCTGTAACGCAGGAAGAAAACCTGGAGCCGGTTCGATGAATCCGCCCTCACCCTGAATTGGCTCGATCACTATCGCCGCAAGGTTGGATGCGCCGACTTGTTTGTCTATCTGCAAGAGCGAATATCGTGCGGCCTCTTCGCCAGTCAAACCGTCGCGGAACGGATACGAGGTCGGGACGCGGTAGATCTCGGGCGCGAACGGTCCGAAACCGTCTTTGTACGGCATGCTCTTCGCCGTCATGCTCATCGTGAGGTTGGTCCTGCCGTGGAACGCGTGATCGAAGACCACCACCGCGTGTTTGCCTGTGAAGGACCGAGCGATCTTGATTGCGTTCTCGACGGCTTCCGAACCCGTGTTGAACAGTGCTGTGCGTTTCTCGTGGTCGCCCGGGGTGATCGAGTTGAGCTTCTCGGCGACAGCGACATAGCCGTCGTACGGGGTCACTGTGAAGCACGCATGGGTGAACAGCTGCACCTGGTGGATCACAGCCTCGACCACAGCAGGAGCAGAGTTGCCGACGCCGGTCACAGCGATGCCGGACCCAAGATCGATCAGCGAATTACCGTCGGCATCGATCAAGATTCCGCCGCCGGCCGCGACGATCGACACGGGCACGACATAGCCGACGCCCGCAGCAACAGCAGATGCTCTCCGCTGCATGAGTTTCTGTGATTCCGGCCCGGGAATTTCGGTTACGAGTTCTCGACGCTGTGGAACCAATGGGCCACCGAGAATGGAGGAGACTGACAATTTTTCCCTTGTCGTTCAGGGTCCGATAGTGGAGTTCAAAGCCAGCGGAGTGCTGTCGGAGCTTCGCCGATCTCACGGCCCGACGAATCGAGCGCGGACACTCCTGCGTGCCTGCGGCCGGTCGCCCACAGCATCAAGTTCGGCAACGATCCGGACACTGTCGCTCGCGGATCGGCGGTGGCGGGCTCGGCCGTGGGGCTCGGCAGCGGCTCGAGCAGCTCACCAGTGCCTGAGACCGAGGCATGTACGCGATGACCATCCCGGGTCGCCCAGGTGTCCAAGACGTTCTGGACTATCCGTCGCTGCACTGCGGCCGGGACGTCCGAATCACTCGAGACATGATCGAGGTCCACAGCATGTAACCACAGTTCGCGAGCTCGCATCCACACTGTGTCGCGAACTGGTATGCGTGCACCCTGCGCGTTGCTCACCTCGTATGCCCAGCGATCGTCGGGCATCGCCCTCCAGGCCGCCGTGAGCGCGTGCGCCTCAACGTGGTTCAGCCGCCGAAGTTCGGCAGACGACATCGGCGCTCCACAGTCTATTTCCCGGTTTCGTGCATCGGCGGATTCGTACATCGCATGCTCGATATCCGTTCTCGCCCAATCGACAAGACGGGTGAGCGCTCGGGCGTTGAACCCGACATGCGCGATCACGTGAGCGCGAGTCCAGCCAGGAAGCAGCGAGGATCCCCGCAGTCGGTCATCTCCGAGCTCGCAGACAGTTCGGTCGAAGTGGACTTGGCCGGCTTCGGCGTAGTCGAGATCTATCGCGAGGCTGTCGGCCGGCTTTCGTACCGCCTTCATAACATTCTCCTTCACACGATCACCTGAGGTTTCGCCGAACCTGGTCGGCTGTCGTACGTGAGTTTTCCCCCGACAATCGTTGCGACGACGTCGATGTCGGTCACTTTGGAGGCAGTGAGCGGTGACTCCGTGAACACAGCGAAGTCGGCAAGCTTGCCTCGTTCGAGCGTCCCCTTGTCATCGATCTGACCGGTTGCACGCGCCGCCCATTCAGTGTGCGTGCGAAGCGCCTCCTCCGGCGTGATCGCTTCTTTAGGCGCCAACTCGTATCCGGACTCGGTACGACGGTCTATTGCAGCCTGCATGCCCCTGCGTAGGTTGTTGTCGGCGACCGGAAGGTCGGAGGAACCTGCGAGGACAACACCCGCGTCGATGACGGTCCTTCCTCGGTAAAGCCAGGACTCCCGGTTGCTCCCCACCAGGTCGGCGATCTGATCACCTAGGGGCCCGATGAAGCCGGCTTGTGGAGTCACTGCAATCGCGAGCTCGCCGGCACGGAGAACCTGATCCGGTCTGGCAATACCGAAATGCTCGATTCGGCACGGCGCCGCATGTCGGCCATAACTCTTCTGGGCTTCTTCGATCAGATCGAGTGCTAGGTCTATCGCCGCGTCCCCGATGGCGTGCAGTGCAAGTGGCCAGCCGGACCGATACGCAGCGAGTACTCGCTTTCGATACTCTTCGGGCGTGTCCAGGAGATAGCCTCGGTTGTGATCGTGTCCGCAAAAGTCTTCGGTCACTGCCGCCGTCGCCCCCAGCAACGAGCCGTCGAGGAAAACTTTGACGTGGCCCAATCGAAGGTGGTCGTCACCGAAGCCATACCGAATCCCGAGATCCAGCCCAAAACCGGTCGCCTCGCCGTGAAAGTCCGCAGAGTGTGCGGCAAGTGGCCGAAGCGCGTCGATCGTGGGCATCAGCTGGGCGCGGGCGTGGAGATGATTGCGCTCCGATGCCAGTTGGTAAGCCGCAATCTCGATGGAGCTGTGTCCTATCCATCCCCCACCGACACCGGCTTCGGTGAAGCTTGTTATGCCTTGTGCAGCAAACCTTGTGGTTGCTTCGTCGATCGCCTCCACAAGTTGCTCGGTGGAGTAGGGCAGGAGCAACGATTGGACCAAACCCTGCGCCGACTCTTCGACCAGACCGGTGAAATGCCCGTCGCCATCCCTACCCATCATGCCGCCGGCGGGCACTTCGAAGCCGTCGTCGAAAGCACCGATGAGCCGTAAGGTGGCGGTGTTCGCGATTGCGGCGTGGCCCGAGGTGTGCCGCAAGTACAACGGTCGATCGCCGGTCAGGTTGTCGAGTCGATCTATCTCAGGAAGCTGGCCATTGTAGTGGCCCTGGTTGAAGCCGGTGCCGTGCACCCAGGCACCGGTATCGTCACCGATGCGCTCGACCTCCGACTCGATCAGTCCGTAGAGATCGTTCAAACAGGTGGCGCGGCTCAGATCGACAGCCGACAGTCCAAGGCCCCACCAGACAGTGTGACAGTGGGCGTCGATCAGACCAGGTGTCATACACGCGTCTCCGAAGTCCAGTGTTCGGGTCGCCTCGATACCGGCAATTTCGTCGTCGAATCCGACGATTCGGCCACCGATCACCCCGACAGCCGTGGCGGCTGGCCGGGCGCGATCCATGGTGATGATTTCTCGCGCCCGCACGCAGAGGTCGAGTTTCATGAGTATGTCCCGTCCGTGATCAGTGCTTGAAGCCCGGAAGGTCCACACTGAACCTTGGCGCGATCGCACCTGCCGATGCGGTGATCAGCGATATCAATGCAAGGACAAGGGCGGCCGGCCACAGTGATCCTGTGCGGCAGCGACGAGACTGGTTACCAGAAGTGGAACGAACCCCGCAACCATGGCGGCCGTGTTGTTCGCGACGGCCACACCTGTGAAGCGAGTGGCCGCGGGGAACAGTCCAGTCAGGACGGCACCGGTACCGGCGTAGGGAAACGACAACGTCGCCACAGCCAGTGTCATCGACAACACGACAAGGACGGGAACGCCGGAGTTCAGCAGTAGAAATGCGGGCAAAGCCACTACAGCAGAGGCGATCCCACCCCAGAAAATAACCCGGCTCGAACCGTATCGCGCGCCCAACCGACCACTGAGAAGGATGACGAAGACTTCGACTACAGCCGCGACAATGGTCCCGAGAAGCATCAATGTTCGGCTGTATCCGAGTACGTTCACTCCGTACCACACACAGAAAGTGGTGACGAGGTAAAAGCCGCCCATTCCGAGCAGTGACGCGGCCATACCGATCACAATTTGACGCCAGCTCTGTCTGAACGCCGTGCTCACTGGATTGCTCGATAGCTCTCCAGCTTCCTCGAGCTGACGGAAGACTGGAGATTCTTCGAGCTTGCGTCGAATGTAGACGGCGAGAAGAAGCAGCGGCAACGACAGGAGGAATGGAATGCGCCAACCCCAGGAATCGAAGTTCTGCTGCGAAATCGAAATGGTGACAAGGAAGAACCCTCCAGACGACAGAATCGTCCCGATTGGGGATCCGATGAGAGGAATGACGGCGTATCGCGCTCGAAGATGCAGTGGAGCATTCTCCACGACCAAGGTCAAGGCGCCGGACCATTCACCTCCGACGAACAATCCCTGCACAATTCTCAGCAACACGAGCAGGACGGGCGCGGTGATTCCTATCGCCGCGTAGGTGGGCAGGATCCCGATCAGGGCCGTGATGAATCCGATACCGACGATCGTGATCATCAGTGTCTTTCGGCGACCGATCCGATCGCCCATCGCGCCGAAAACGATGCCGCCGATCGGCCTGGCGGCTACGCCCACGCCGAAGGTCGCGAACGAGGCCAGAGCAGCCACCGTCGCATTGCCGGTGGTGAAGTACTGGACGTTGAAGACCAGAGCGGCTGCGGCGCTGAACAGAAAGAAGTCGTAGTACTCCAGAACAGAGCCGACCAGAGCGCCGAAGGCGACTTTGTTCGCGCTCTTCCTGTCGAGTTCATGTACGGCGCCGAACTCGATCGACGTCGATTGTGTGTACGTCATAACTCTCCATCAGGGAGGAGGGATTCGGTCTGCTTTCATCCCCGGGGGATTTCGGCCTGGTGCAAGCATTGCAGGTAATTTCCTCACTGTCCCTAGGCATTCCCCGCCGAATGAGTGCCTATTCTTGTGCATTTGCACTATCCTGGACCGGTGAATCGCGTGGAACCTCAACGGCTCGGTGACGAACCCAACCCTCGCGACTCGCGTAGATGGCAGGAGTTGCTCGACGGTCTCGACGTCATCGAGCTGACTGATACCTTCATCGAGCGTGTCGCCTCCATCGCCGGGTACGACTCGTCACCTCTGCCGACTTCCGAGATCGAACGCACTGGCCGGATGGCCTTCACCGCCATGCTCCAGGGGCTCCGCGCAGGCGGTCTACCCAATTTCGTCCCCGTTGCAAACGACGTCGGCACCTCGCGGGCTCGAGCGGGAATACCGATCACCTCGTTGATGAGTGCAATTCGGTTGGATTACAACGTGTTGTGGGAGGCACTCACCTCGGCGTCTTTCCCGAGCGACGCCGAACTATTGGTCCGGCACACGTGGATTGTGCTTCGAACCGTCGACGAATACGCCGCCCAGACCCAACGGGCATATATGGCCGAGCGAGACCGGATGCTGAGAGAGGAATCCTCCGCGCTGCAAGGCCGTATCGCAAATTTGTTTCAGGATCCCCGATCCACGGACACGGATCGGGTGGATGCGATTGCGGCCGAGCTCGGAATCCCTCCGCGTGCGCCCCTTCTGGTCATCGGAGCAGCCGGCGACGATATTCCGCCGTTGCGGGTGTACATATCCGAAACAGAACGCTCCGGAACACCCGTGTACACGCACTACCTCGGCGATGCATTGATTGCCTTCATGCGCAGAGCGGATCTCGAGGGGTCTCATGCCACCGAGCTCGACCCCGGCATCCTTGCACTTCGCGTCGGGCTGGTCGCGTCCGACGATGGCCTGCGCGGTCTTCGAGCGGCCGCCAACATCGCGCGCGACCTCGCCAGAACGATCACACGCGCGGACACTGCCGCCGTCACCTGGAGTCGCGGGTGGGCGCGGCTTGCGAGGGCCGGTTTGGAGGAGCGCAGAAAAGGACTACTCATCGATGTCGAGGATGCTCTGGCGTCCTGCGGCGATTCGGAGCGCATCCGACTCGAGGAATGTGTTCGCAGTTATCTGAAGACAGGAAGCATCGGGCGGACCGCGGACGAACTGTTCTGCCATCGCAACACTGTGTCGAATCGCCTCCATCGGTTCGCCAAGATCACCGGTGTGGATCCAACGATTCCCGAGCAATCGGCGCGGCTTGTCGTGGGCTGGTCGTGACGATCGCATCGAAACGTCAAGCAAGTCTGCCCACAACGGACTGCGCTTGCGCGATGGTTCTGCGTCGACCCGGCGATTGTCCGGTAATTCGCTTGTAAGCCCGTCTGAATGCAGCTCCGGAGGTGTACGCCGGTGGATCGCTGAGATAGCCCCCTCCAATCGCGGATCACGCGGATAGCGGCCCTCGGTCTTGCCCTACTACCCGAATCCACGGCTTGTACATATCTCTGGTCATTCTCTGGGGCCTCGCGTTCGGCGGAGTGTCGGTGGCATGGTCGACTTGGTCCACACGCACAGTGCCCGACAAGGCCGTCTTCACGGTGTTCGGCGATATCTTGATCGCGTCGGCTCTGTTCATCTCGTTGTCCGTCAAGTCTCAAGATTTCGAGACGCTGCACGCCGTTCGGATCCAAGGGATCGCACAAGCCGAAGGGGTTGCCGAAGGTATCGGGTACTCAACCGATACGGTTCAACTCGTACTCGACGACGCCGTCGCACGCGGACTTGCGAAGTCACGCACCGGCGGTCGCGTGCAGGAATTCGGTGCGCAACCTTGATCTCGGCACGAGTCGGCCGTCCGGAGCGAAGTCCTAGAACGCGGAGATGCCCGCGTTCAACTGATTTCTTGGCCCGTCAGACGTCGGCGGTTCCGGGTCGGTTCTCCGCCACGGCGTACTCGCAGGTTCGCGGGCAGAGTTGCAGCGACGAGATCGTGGGCGGACGGAGACATGCCGGTGGTGCGGTGCTTGTGGTTGATCGCGGCGATTCGCGTGCTAATGGTTGCGGCGACGCATCAACGCGGCATGCCCGTTGCGGTCGCGCCAGGCAGTGAAGCGACCGCGGTCGCGTAGGTGCGCCGGCCCCCTCCGAGCGGGATGATTCGACCGTGCCCGGCGATGCTAGCGGAAACCGCCGGAGGGATGTCGGGGACGACCGCGGCCGCCGCCGCGTCGCTCGCGCCGCCAATCTGCTGTGCTCGGCCTGGTCGAAAGTCCGTATCGAAAGCCTACGCAGGAAACCTGTTATACAAAAACTCTTCCATGAGTGGACACGAAAGGTCACGGCTATCGACGAGGTCAGACAGCTCACCCAGACCGAGTTGTGACAGCCTCGTGGCACCGAGCCACGCTCGGAGTCGACCATTCAACACGAAAACCGACCTGAGCTGCACAAATGTGAACATACGCCGTCGGAGAACATACCGTCCGACGCGGATCTCGAATCCGCTGTCTCGGTGGTCCACTCAGATCCGTGGGAGACCACCGACGTCCATATGTCGACAGTGTGCCGCGGATGCCTCATCGCACATTCCTGGCAGCAATACTCTCAATTCGGACTCTCCGCGATGCGTGGGCGAGCCAGAGCAATACGGTTGCGACCGTTACGTTTTGCAGTGAAGAGAGCATCGTCGGCGGCGGCCAGTGTCCCGTCGAATACTTCCCGGGAGGTGCTGCGTTCCATTTGAGGCAACGAAGCGCCGATGCTGACCGTGATCGCGATGTCGTCGTCGACGTTGTGTACAGCACGACGCAACCTGTCTGCGAACTCGCCGAGGGTCGGCGTCGGATCCGGAACAAGTACGACGAATTCGTCGCCACCCAGTCTCGCGACGACGGCGTGCCGGCCGGCAGACATGGTCAGGCGCATCGCTGTCAGTCTCAGTGCCACATCACCCGCTGAATGGCCGTGGTGGTCGTTGATTGCTTTGAAGTGGTCGATGTCGATCAGCAGGATTGCGGGGTAGACAGCGCCGTCTCTGGTGCCGATTGCTCTGGCCTCGAGGCCCCGCCGGTTCAGCACTCCGGTCAACGGGTCCGTCATCGCATCGGACAGGTGTACCCGAGAAGACGTCAACACCGCACTCGAAAACGCCGACAGAAGCGTGACAGAGCCGTTGATCACGATGACGGCCACCACCACTCGCAGCACGATCGATACGGTGTCGGCAGTGTCCGTTGCCAGCGCCATGGCTCCGAGCGCAAGCACGTAAGCGGTGCTCCACACGACGTGGAACCAGATGACCTTCGCTCGAGCGAAGTGGGCGGCATATGCACCGACCAACGCGAGCAGCATCGCACCCTGCATCGACGTTGTGGGATCTGCGAAAGTCGCTGTGACGGAGGTGACTCCGAGTTCACAGTAGACAACGAACCAGTTGTTGACGGCTGCTCGGCGGGACCACCAGTCGATACTGAACTCGGCCTTGCTCATTGCTAGTGCAACGGGGATCGTGCTGATGCAGACGGTGTAGGTCAACGCTGCGCCGAGACCATCGGTGGGGCCGTCCTGTGTGAATGTGGTACCGATACCGACGAGGCCGAACAACAGAGTCAGTACGACGACTCCGATGCGCAGCTGGTGGTCGGGTGTGTCGGTGGGCGAGCGAGGGTCGCCGGGTCTGTGGGCGGACCCGGAGGTCGCCGAGGACTCCCGGTGTCTACCCATAGGTTCCGTCTCGCGTCATCGCCGTCCTCCAACCCAGGCTAGCTCGAATCGCGTCGCTTACGTTTGTTGCGAGATCGCCGGCCTCGTCGAGGTCGGTCCGCTCGAAATTGCGAAGTGCGGGTGCAGTGTGCAGCATCGACAACCGATTCGGTTCGCCCACGTGCCCGGTGTCCGTCTGTCGATCGAGGCCCAAACGGAAAGCTCGGGATGGGGCCATGCGGGTCATCGGTATCCGCTCGGCGTCACGTGGAACTGCTGAACAGTCGATGGTGAGCAGCATTCGATCGTGGCGTACGAACGTCTGCTTGTCTGCGATCGCCACGTACAGTCCGTCGTTCGCCTCCGCGCGTGTGGCCAGTCGGGTGAGGACCCGCTGGATGCGCTGATGACACTGCGTCTGGTCCGAAGACAGAACCAGTGCCGCGCCCGATACTGCGGATCGTGCGCTGCGGGCTTGCTCCGTCAGGGCATTCCACACGGCGTCGCCACCGCCGAAGTACGTTCGCAGCAACCAGAGTTCGGAACTGCTCGAGCCGTTGGGCATGATGATCCAATCCGAGAACGATAGGGTGCAGCGAACCGCACGATCAGGCGGAGGGAACCGTCCGTAGTTTCAAGGGCACGTTGTCGGCCAGAAACATCAGTTGATCTCGTATCACCGAGGAGAACAGTGGCTCGATGTACGGGTCGAAATGACCGCCTGAGTAGGTACGTACCGTGGCTTTGCGAACTTTTGCCGCGGCGCGTTGCGCGACGGACGCCGGGGTGACGGAATCGTCGGACGCGATCTGCACCAGCGTGGGGCAGTCGATCGCGGACATCGTACGGCCCGGAGAGTACCGCCAGATCTTCAGCAGTATCCGCGCCGCCACAGTCTCGGGGTAGTCGCCGTCGGTCAGGCCCGACTCGAGGACCAAGCGGTCACGCCCTTTCATCGCGTCGGGTGAGACCATCACAGCGCGTGCGCCAGGCAGCCCGACACTGTCGACGTAGTGCGGCGATCGCCCGAGGACGGCGCGGACGCTGTCGGTGATGGCGGCCGGTGCCAGCCGCAACGCCTGTCTGAACCCGGTCGCGCGAACGGCGGCAATGCCGTCGATGTGGGGCACCTGGGCTATGACCGCTGCAAATCGAACGCCGTTGCCCGCCAACGTGAGTACGTGCCCGCCGGCGAAGGACGTGCCCCACCCGACGATTCGGTTCTCGTTGACGCCGTCGAGCGAGCGAGCGAAGTCGACTGCGTTGCGCCAATCGGCAAGCTGCGAACTCACGTCCAACAGCTGGCGCGGTTCGCCGTCACTGTCCCCGAAGAACCGATAGTCGAAGACGCAGACCACGTAACCGGCCTCGACGAAACGCTCGGCGTACGCGTACAGGCGCATCGCCCGAGGAGAGCCGAATCCGTGCGCCATCACGATTGCCGGTTGCGCACTGGCTGCGGACATACCAGGACGAAAGACCGTAGCCGCGCAACGAACTCCGTCCGACATGAACGATGTTTCGGTTCGGGTGAAGCCGGTGTGGTCGTCGGTGGTCATGCGTTTGTCTCTCTGTTCTGCAGCAGGTGGCGATCGGATCTCACAGTTTGAAAGGGTTGAGGGTCTTGCCGAGGTAGTAGCCGATGCGAGTCGGAATCGGCTTCGCTGCAGCAGCAGTTACTTTGTTGACCATCCCGGGCACGCACACCGGCGTGCCGTTGTTCACTGCCCGCCATCCTTCTCGGACGACGTCCTCGGGGGTCTGCCACAGGAGAGAGGGCAGTTTGGAGGTCGCTGCATCTCGGGTTCCCATGACGTCGTGGAACTCACTGTGGGTGAACCCAGGGCAAAGCGCAGTCACGTGGACGCCGTGCGGCCGCAACTCCATGTCGAGTGCTTGCGACATGTCGAGCACATAGGACTTGATTCCGGTGTACAGCAGACTTGCACCAGGTGGAAGCAACGCCGCCAACGACGACAGATTCACGACCCGGCCGTATCCGCGTTCTTTCATGCCGGGCACCGTGAGATGAGTGAGTTCGGTGACGGCAGTGACCATCACCTGTATCTCCGCGGCGAGTGCGTCGAACGGCGCATCTGCGAACGTGGAGTTCCCCGACATGCCCGCGTTGTTGACCAGGATATCGACGTCGACGCCGCGGGATTTCGTTTCTTCGACGATGGCCCGGGGCGCTGAGCGATCGGAGAGATCCGCAGGCAAGACGTCGCATCGCACATCGTGCTGGGACGACAACTCGTCCGCCAGTGCGGTGAGTCGGTCCTCGCGCCGCGCGACGAGAACGAGGTTGTGCCCCTCGGCCGCGAGGTGTCGAGCAAATGCCGCCCCTATGCCCGCTGATGCTCCGGTGATCAGCGCAGTTCTTTCAGTCTTCGACATCGACGGGCCCCCCTCTTGAACGGTATCCAAGGACGGTATCAGGCTCTTGAAGACCATTCAAGATATAGTTCGTCGTATGCCCAGGAATCGCGGACTCCACGACCGGGAGAGCAAGCGAGAGGACATCGTGGTCGCCGCGCGCGAGATGTTCGTGTCCGACGGCTTCGATCGCACCTCGATCAGCCGTCTTGCGAAAGCAGCAGGCGTCACCGCGAACACGCTGTACTGGTACTTCGGCGACAAAGACGACATCCTGGTCGCTGTTCTGACGGCCATCGCCGCCGAGGACGCAACGGACTACCTCGACGTCGTCGATCTACCACTGGCCGACCGGCTGTTCTGGCTGGTAGAGCGGCTACGAAGAGTCGGTCCATTGGTCTCCACCGTTCACGATCGGGTGACCGAGTCCGAGGCCATCGATCAATGGCACAACGGGTTTCATGCCTTCGCGGAATCGCTGTTCGCCGCCGATATCGAAGCTGCAGGCCTGTCCGGGGAGGCGGCCGATGCCATGCTCCGCATCGGTACGTTCGTCGTCGAGGGATTGCTGACTCACGCGGCGTCACATGCAGTCTCCCGAGCAGTAATCGAGCAACTCGTCGAAGCCATCGCACCCGCACCAGGAAGAGATTCACCATGAGTATCGAACCCGTTGCCGCGTCGACCGGTCGTCCGCGAGTCACGGCCGACCACGCCGACTCGGAGTCGAGCATCACGATTCCGAGCATGGACCCGTTCTATCGGGCCCCGGCCGATTTCGAGAGCGCGGAGCCGGGGACCGTGTTGCGGTCCCGCGAGGTGACCCTCGCGTTGTTCGGCGTCATTCGACAGAAGGTGTCTGCGTGGCAACTTCTGTACCGGACCACCGGCCTCGACGGGGCAGCGCGTGTCGCGGTCACGACGGTGATTCTTCCGGCCGGGGGCCGACAGCGACCGCATCGCGCTCTGCTGTCCTATCAGTGCGCGATCGACGCCGTGTCGGATCGGTGCTTCCCGTCTTATGTCCTGCGTGCGGGCGCTCGAGCCGTCGGCTCCGTGCCGCAGTTCGAGTTCATGATCATCCTGTACGCACTGCGCCGCGGATGGGTTCTGTCCCTTCCCGATCACGAGGGCATGAACGGGCAGTGGGGAGCACCCATCGAACCTGGCTACTGCATACTCGACGGCGCCCGTGCGGCACTGTCTTTCGAGCCGCTCGACCTCGCCGCTACCACCCCTGTCGCGTTGTGGGGGTACTCGGGCGGCGGGTTGGCGACGTCATGGGCCGCCGAGGCTGCGGCCGACTACGCTCCTGAACTCGACATCGTCGGTGCTGCACTCGGATCGCCCGTCGGCGATCCCGGGTCCGCATTTTCCCGCCTCAACGGCACGATCTTCGCGGCGCTGCCCGCGATGGTGGTGGAGGGCTTACGTCGCACCTACCCCGTGCTCGACCGCCTCGTTCGCGAACACGTTGCTGCTGCGGGGCTCGAGAACCTCTCATCCCTGCACCGCAAGACGACAGTGCACGCAGTCGTGTCCATGATGATGCACGATCTGGAGCGGCACCTCGACATCCCGATGGCAGACCTCCTGGCGACACCCGAGATAGCGCAGATTTTTCAGGATATTCAGCCCGGCAAGTCGGCACCCAAGTTTCCGCTTCTCGTGGTGCAGGCGGTGCATGATCCGATGATCGACGTGGACGACGTGGACGGGCAAGTACGCCGGTATCGCGCTGCGGGAGCGAACGTCACGTACATCCGTGATCGTCTCAGCGAACACCTGTCGCTGCACCCGATCGCAGCCCCCGTCACTCTGGATTGGCTCTCCGATCGCTTCGCGGGCAAGCCGACCGACGAATCTTCGACGAACACCGTGTGGTCACTGGCGGGATCATTGCCGGGGTTGCGCGGATTGCTCGGACTCGCTGCTTCCACCGGACGCGCGTTCGCAGGCCGGATCGATTGATACCCGACGGCAGAAGCCACAGCGAGTGAGCCCCACCTCCAGCGGCCCGAGAGGTCGGTCAACCAGCCGACGGTAACGCGGACAGAAACGAGCGCAGATCCGCGGCAAGATGCACCGGCTCCTCCATCGCCGCAAAGTGACCACCGTGATCCGGAACCTCGGTCCAGTGCACGATGTCGAACTGCTGTTCCGCAAGGTGCCTGATGCCGATGTCGTGCGCGAACATGATGGCACCGACCGGTTGCGACGGCTTTGCCTGCGGACCGGCCCACGCCCCACCCTCCGCCGCGTACACGGTGTAGGCGGCACTCCCGGCGCTCCGCGTCAACCAGTACAGGGTGACGTGGGCGAGTATCCGATTACGGCCGAGGGTGCCATCCGGTTCCTCGTCGAACGGGTAGGTCCACGCGCGAAATTTGTCCAGCATCCATGACAACTGACCGATCGGACTGTCGGTCAGGGCAGCACCGATCAACTGCGGACGCGTCGACTGGATGGAGATGTACCCGAACTCCGACTCCAGGAACTCGCCCACCCGCCGGTAGCGGTCCAATTCGGTTTCGGTGCAACGCTTTTGCTCCGCCTCGTCGGGTTCCCGGAACGGCGCACCGATGGACCCGTTGACATGAATGGCCATGCAGTGCTCCGGATCGAGACGACCCATCGCCGGTGCAAGTCCGGCACCGTAATCACCGCCCTGCACCACATAGGAGCCATACCCGAGAACACTCATCAACTCGACGAACGCCTGCGCGACGCGATCGGTACTCCACCCGTCGCCGGACAACGGTGTGGAGAATGCGAATCCGGGGACGGATGGCACGATCACGTCGAAGGCCTGGACGTCGGCGTCGTTCGGCTCGGTGAGCAGTGGAATGAGGTCGAGGAACTCGAGGAACGACCCCGGCCACCCGTGGCACAGGAGCACGGGAGTCGAGTCAGCGCGCGACGACCGCACGTGCAGGTAGTGGATGCGCTGCCCGTCGATTTCCACCGTGTATTGAGGGAACGACGCGAGCCGCTTCTCCACCTCCCGCCAGCTGAAGTCGTCGACCCAGGTGGTCGCCATCGACCGCAGGACGGAGATCGGGACTCCGGTAGTCCAGTCGTCGACACCGATGGGTTCGGGCAGACGCGCATCGCGAACACGACGGGTCAGGTCGTCGAGCTCGGACTGCGGGACGTCGACTACGAACGGGATGGGAGGCGCGGTGATTGTCATAGGGTGATCCTGCGGCCTATTGCGGACAGTTATGGTCCCGAATTGCGCAGGTTGCACTGATCCGATGACGCGGGCGGCACAGGCCATATCGAATCCGCTGAGCCACAGGTCCATTCGAGACCCCCACGGTTCGCGTAAGTCCACGACACCTACCGACTGTCACCGCACTGGTTCATCGACTCCGTAGAACTGCAGTGCCCCCAGTCGGACTCGAACCGACACTGTGCGGATTTTAAGTCCGCTGCCTCTGCCAATTGGGCTATAGGGGCCACCGCTGGAGCTGGGCTCCGGCGGTGACGATCATATCGGTCTCCTACTGCCCCGGGATCACCGGCGGCACGAACTCGAAGGTCATGCCGAGCAGCCAGACGAGCAGCAGAACCACCGGGAAGTGGAAGATGAACTGCAGGAACGTGAATCCGATGAGATCACGGGCTCGCAGACCCAGCACCGCCAGCAGGGGAAGCATGAAGAACGGGTTGATCAGGTTCGGCAGGGCCTCGGCGACGTTGTAGATCTGGACGGTCCAGCCGAGGTTCATCTGCACATCCGTCGCCGACTGCATGACGTACGGCGCCTCGACCAGCCATTTGCCGCCACCGGAGGGCACGAACAGCCCCAGAATCACGGTGTAGACGGCGATGACCACGGCGAATCCCCCGCCGCTGCCGATGTCGGTGAAGAAGTTCGCCAGATGCTCGGAGATCGTGACGCCTCCCCTACCTTCCGCCTTGGTCAGGATGGCGGCCATCGACGCATACAACGGAAACTGCACCAGAATGCCCGCGGTCGCCGGAACAGCCCTGGCAACCGCATCCAGGAATCGCCTCGGCGTACCGTGCAGCACCAGACCGAGCATGAGGAACACCAACAGGTAGCCGTTCAAGGAACTGACCACGGACAGTACCGGCAGCGTCAACAGTTGCGAGACAAGCCAACCCAGCGTCATCGCACCGACGATCAGCGGCAGGATTCGGCTGTACTCCAACCACTCGCCTGGCCTCGTACGAGGAGCCGGCGCCTTGATGGTGTCGTCGAGATCGACCTCCATACTTTCCGCGGTCTTGATCGCTGCACCCTTGGGCGCCGACAGGTGCGCGATGACGACGGTGATCACGGTGATGATCAGGCACGTCACCAACGACTGCCACGTAAAGATGGTCTTGCCGAAATCGAGTACCCCGGTGACCGACAGCAAGGTCGGAGGCAACGACGCGGCAGTCGCCTGCAACTGCGCTGCGGACGAGGACATTCCGAGCGCCCACACCGCACCGAGACCCATGAACGCGGCCGCACCCAGCGCGCGGTAGTCGACCCGAAGATCGTCGCGACGCGCAATCGCACGAGCGAGCAGACCGCTGAAGACGAGGCTCAGTCCCCAGTTGAGAAAGGACACCGAACACGACAGCAGCGCTACGAAACTCACGGCACTGCTGGGGTTCTTGGGTATCAGAGCCAAGCGGGTGATCAGCCGAGCGACGGGCGGCGACGTCGCGACCACGTACCCGGTCAACACCACCATCGCCATCTGCAGCGTGAACGCCGTCAGATCCCAGAAGCCGTTGCCGAAGGCGTCCACCACGTTCTGCGGCGACGATCCGTTCGCGAACGCGGCGACCGCCACGACGATGACGCCTACCAGCGCGAAGATATAGGCGTCGGGAAACCACTTCTCGGTCGCTCGGGCCAGGGCTTGCGCAGCACGCGCGAGTCCCTTTTCCGGTGGTGCCTGCGTATCACGTGTCGTCATCGGAGATCCTTACCTCGGCGAGAGTGCTGTGATGCCAGCCACAATCGTCAAGGCTTCACCGATAGACGCCGTGATGCAAGGCGCATCACCGCAGGCACGGCCTGCAGATCTGCAGGCCATTCGGATACGGCTACTTCACCGACAGGGCAATCCCGTCGAGAATGTCGTGCTCGCTGACCACCAGCGTGCTCACAGCACCGCGACGCTCGAACTCCTCTGCGAGCACACTGCACACGATCGATCCGCCACCGATGACGTCGACCCGTCCAGGATGCATGGGGCCCAACGCCGCTCGTTGTTCGCGCGTCATATGGACGAGCCTGTCGCAGACCTCGAACAGCTCACTGAACGGCACACGCGTCAGGTGCACTTTCTCGGCGTCGTACTCCTGCAGACCCGACGCGATCGCGGCAATCGTCGTCATGGTTCCGGCAACCCCGACCCAGCTCGACGCATCGCCGATCGGCACATCCTCGAACGCCTCGTACAGCTTTTCCCGCGCGTACGCTCTCGCTCCGGCGATCTCGTCGGCGGTGGGCGGATCACTGTGCAGGAATCGTTCGGTCAACCGGACGCAGCCGATGTTCGCCGAGAATGCGGCACGAACACCCTTCGCATCACCGAGCACCAGCTCGGTAGAACCGCCACCGAGGTCGACGACCACGAAAGGCGCACCAGCAGCATCGAGTTCGCCGACGGCACCCGCGAACGACAACCGTGCTTCCTCGTCGCCGGTGATGACCTCAGCCACCGAACCGGGCACGATGGGATCGAGGATGGCGCGCGTCATCGCGAAGAAATCCTCACGGTTCGACGCATCCCGCGTGGCGGACGTCGCGACCATCCGCAGCGCCGATGCACCACTCTCGCGGATCATGCCGGCGTATTCGTCGAGTGCCACGCGCGTGCGCTCGATCGCCTCGGGCGCAAAGGAACCCGTCGCATCCACACCCTGTCCGAGACGTACCACCCGCATCTCGCGAACGACGTCGGTGAGCACACCGTCCTTGATATCGGCGATCAACAGCCTGATCGAGTTGGTACCGCAATCGATGGCAGCTACCCGAGTCATGAAGTCTCTCCGCGTAGTTCAGCAATGGTGGGCCAGTCGGCCGGAATTGCAGTGCCGCGCAACGATGTTTCAGCGGCGAGCGCCACCGACTCGTCACCGAGCGGGTTGAGACCAGGTCCCTTGGCGAGTGAATGCGCGATGAGAACATGCAGGCACTTGACGCGATCAGGCATCCCGCCACCGGTGAAATCGGTGTCGAGGGACTCGATTTCGTTGCGTTCGGCGAGGTAGGACTCGTGGGCGCGGCGATAGCCGGCAGCCAACTCCGAATCGGTACCAAGACGCTCGGTCATCTCACGCATGACACCGGCGGATTCCTGACGGCTCGCCTCGGCCGTCAGCCGGGGATCCGTCAGATAGAACAGTGTCGGGAACGGAGTGCCGTCCGGCAGCTTGGGGGCGGTTTTCACGACGCCGGGGCGACCGTCCGGGGATCGATATGCAATCTCGAGCACGCCACGGGGTTCCCGTCCGAGCTGGGCCGCCACTGCATCGAGGTCTTCTTGCGAGACAGGCGAGCTCACCCGACCGGTCCTCCTTCTATTGCTGGCGCAGGAGCCGGAACGATGGCAGGCGGGGGTACCGCCTCCTCCGTAGCACTCTCCTGCGGTTGTACTGCTGATTCCCAGAGATCCCGATACCAGGGACCCTCTGACTTCTTGGCTGCTTCTATTTCCTCGTCTGTGGGCCCGACGTCTCCGGGGAGTTGCACCGTGTACGGCGTCTCACCTGGCATAACCCATCGCAGACGAGTACGCGCCTCGGCTGCGATGCGCGTCGGATCGTTGAGTTGGGTCTTCTCGAGTTCGAGAGCGGCGACCTCTTCTTGGAGGTCGTCATGCTCCGCGGCCACCTGTTCGAGCTCGGCACGCTGCGAGAAATACGTCCGCAGCGGCATCGCAAGCGTCAACGCCAGCGCGCACACCACGACAGCGAGGATGACGGCTCGTGCCGTCGACAATCCGAAGAACGTCCGCTCGCCGCCGCCCGAGGAGGCGCGAGCGCCGATCCGCCGGGGCGCGGCGCGTCCTGCTACGACCGCGTCGCGCGCCTGGTCCGACGGTTCCGGCGCCGGCTGACCGGAGCTGCGTTGGTCTCCCGACGCAGCTCCCGTCGACCGACTGCGAGATGACTTGCGGCCACGAGGCCCGGGATCACGTCCGTTCGGACTTGTCCCAGGTCGTCCTCGTCGTGCCGCCATGTCCCACCTTCACAGAAAGAGCTCGAAACTATCCCTCGTAATTGAACCGGGGGAAAGCCAGCTCGCCCGAGTAACGCGCCGCGTCGCCGAGAGCTTCTTCGATTCTCAGCAACTGGTTGTACTTGGCGACGCGCTCGCTACGAGCCGGGGCACCGGTCTTGATCTGGCCGCTGCCGACGGCAACTGCCAGGTCAGCGATGGTCGTGTCCTCGGTCTCGCCGGAACGGTGGCTCATCATCGTCTTGTAGCCGTTGCGATGCGCGAGCTCGACCGCGTCGAGGGTCTCGGTGAGCGTGCCGATCTGGTTGACCTTCACCAGCAGCGCGTTGGCCGCACCCTTGACGATGCCGTCTTCGAGGCGCTCCGGGTTGGTGACGAAGAGGTCGTCGCCGACGAGCTGCACCTTGTCACCGATTGCCTCGGTCAGTGCGACCCAGCCGTCCCAGTCGTTCTCGTCGAGCGGATCCTCGATGGAGACAAGCGGGTAGGCGTCGACGAGTTCGCCGTAGAACGCCGACATCTCCTCGGCCGACTTGGTCTCACGCTCGAAGGCGTAGCCGGTACCTGCGGTGTAGAACTCGGTGGCCGCGACGTCGAGCGCAAGCGCGATGTCCTGACCGGGCTTGAGACCGGTCTTCTCGATCGCTTCGAGGATGAGGTCGAGCGCAGCCTTGGTGCCTGCCAGGTCGGGTGCGAAGCCGCCCTCGTCGCCGAGACCCGTCGACAGGCCCTTCGCCTTGAGGACGCCCTTCAGCGAGTGGTACACCTCGGCGCCCCAGCGCAGGGACTCCTTGAAGGTCGGCGCACCGATGGGCGCGATCATGAATTCCTGCACGTCGACGCCACTGTCTGCGTGCGCGCCACCGTTGATGATGTTCATCATCGGGACCGGCAGGATGTGTGCGTTCGGGCCACCGAGGTAGCGGAAGAGCTCGAGGCCTGCGGACTCGGCTGCAGCCTTGGCGACAGCGAGCGACACGCCCAACAGGGAGTTCGCGCCGAGGCGGGACTTGCTCGGGGTGCCGTCGAGATCGAGCAGAACCTGGTCGACAGCGCGCTGCTCGATGGCGTCGAGGCCGATGACGGCCGGTGCGATCTCGTCGAGAACTGCGTTGACTGCCTTCTCGACGCCCTTGCCGCCGTAGCGCTCGCCGCCGTCACGAAGCTCGACGGCCTCGTGCTCTCCGGTGGATGCGCCGGAGGGGACTGCCGCACGGGTCAGGGTTCCGTCGTCCAATGCGACCTCGACCTCGACCGTGGGGTTGCCACGGGAGTCGAGGATCTCGCGAGCTCCGACCTGCTCAATGATGGCCACGAATGCTTCTCCTAGTAACGGGGACGGGCGGATTGTGCCGGGTGTCAGACTAGCCGCTCCGAGGATGTCTCCGCATACTTCACCGACGTTAGGCGCTGGTTCCGACGGAGTAGGCGGAGGCAGCGTCGCGAACATCCCGGAGGTAGACGCCGGATTGGTTGTAGGCCATCAGCGCTCGTTCCCAGCCCTCGGCGGTGCGCAGATCGCCGCCGCGAGCGCACAGGTATCGAGCGGCGGTGAG
Source organism: Rhodococcus sp. FG69 (assembly GCF_057808915.1). Taxonomy (NCBI): domain Bacteria; kingdom Bacillati; phylum Actinomycetota; class Actinomycetes; order Mycobacteriales; family Nocardiaceae; genus Rhodococcus; species Rhodococcus sp. FG69. The sequence continues at coordinate 41,570 of NZ_JBMDIX010000020.1, forward strand.
GGCGGCGTCGTCGAGGTTGTCCGGGTCGGCAATTGCGTCACCGTTGGCGTCGACGCCCCACTTCTTCCAGGTCTCGGGGATGAACTGCATCGGTCCCATCGCGCGGTCGTGGACGGTGTCGCCGTCGAGCACCCCACCGTCCGTGTCCGGAATTTCGGCGATTCCCGGACCGCCGTCGAGTGGGATTCCGCGGATCACGGGGAACACGGTGCCGTCGGGCGCGACGGTCGAACCCTGATAGGTGCCGTGTCGGCTCTCGATGTAGCCGATGCCGGCGAGAGTTGTCCAGGCGATGCCGCATCCTGGCGAGGTATCGGACATGATCGCCGCCGCGTGGGCGTACGCGGCAAGTGCCGGTGCCGAGATGTTCAACGCGTCTGCCTGCGGATCTGCCCAGGCGAGCAGCAGATCGGCAGTTCGGCCTTGGGCGTTGAAGTCGATTTCCGGGACGGGTGTGCCTACCCCGGGTGGAATGCCCTCGGGAATGTCGCGCGGCGGTTCCGTCGAGCCGCAGGCCGCCACAACCAGAACCGCGGACAGCACGGTGAGCACCCAGCCCAGACGACTCTTCACTCCTCCCATCCTGCACATCAAAAGTAATAAAAACCTAAAGCGCGACATATGCGCAGGTCAACGCGGTAGCGCCCCTTCGCGAAGGGTGTATGTTTCTGTCATCCACATGAGGGTCGCCTACCCTTGTTTCCATCGCACAGGAGCATTTCTCGTGTCCGTACTCGCCGCCGGTTCGGCACCTTCGATCGCCACGCAGATGTTCGGCAGTGGTTTGATCGGGCTTCGCGAAGGCCTCGAGACAGGCATCGTCGTGATGATCCTGGTGGCGTTTCTCGTGAAATCCGACCGCCGCGACGCCCTGAAGTGGGTGTGGTTGGGCGTCGGAATCGCCGTCGCGATGGTTGCCCTGATCTTCTTCGTCATCCACTACGGCACCTCGACGGTCACCGGCCTCACCGCCGAGATCATCGCCGGGCTCGCATCCCTCGTGGCCGTGGCCATCGTCACGGCGATGGTGCTGTGGATGCGCACTGCCGCCAAGGACATGTCAGGTGAGCTGCGCTCCGGGATGGAGCGGGCACTCACCGTCGGGCCGATCGCTGTTCTGTCGTTGTCCTTCTTCGCCGTGGGTCGCGAAGGCGTCGAAACCGCGCTGCTGATGGTCGGCTACGCGGAGAACACGAACGGAAGTCTCTGGCCGCTGCTCGGATTGCTCTTCGGCATCGTCGTCGCCGCTGTGCTCACCGTGTTTCTGTACTTCGGCGCCATTCGGATCGACTTCGCCGTGTTCTTCAGATACACGGGCATCTTTCTCATCGTCGTCGCCGCAGGAATTCTGGCGTACGGAATTCGGGCGCTCCAGATCGGCGGGCTACTTCCAGGCGGCAGCTCCATCGCGTTCGACATCACCGCCCATTACGACGCCTCGAGCTGGTACGGGACCGTACTCGCCGGCATCTTCAACTTCCGACCCGAACCGACCGTCCTTCAGGCCGTCGGTTGGCTGCTCTACCTCGTCATCGTTCTGTTCCTGTTTCTCCGGCCGGTTCGCGTTCCCGAGCCTGCACTCACCTCATGAAAGGCGTCGTCTCGATGCGTCGTACCACTTTCGCTTTGGCCGCAGTCGCGGTTCTACCCTTGGCTCTGGCCGGCTGCACGGAGAAGTCCTCGTCCGAGGCCGGCTCCGAAGACATCGCCGTGACGGCCACCGACACCACGTGTGAGGTCGGGAGCGCCGAGGGAACCACCGGAAACTCCACGTTCCAGATCACCAACAACGGCAGCAAGGTCACCGAGTTCTACGTCTATGGCGAAGGAGACCGCGTCATGGGCGAGGTCGAGAACATCGGCCCCGGCCTGACGCGTCAGCTCATCGTCGCGCTCCCCGACCCCGGCACCTACCAAACCGCCTGCAAAGCAGGAATGGTCGGCGACGGTATCCGCGCGGACTTCGTCGTCACCGGCGACGCGGTACGTCAGGCCGACGAGGACGGACTGCTCGCTGAAGCCGCGACGGGCTACAAGCGCTACGTCGTCAGCCAGGTCGACGCGCTGCAGGAGACCACCGCGTCGTTCGTCGCCGCCGTCAAGAGCGGCGACATCGAATCCGCCAAGGCCCAATTCCCCATCACCCGTAGCTACTACGAGCGCATCGAGCCCGTCGCCGAAAGCTTCCCCGACGATCTCGACCCGCGCATCGACCTGCGTGAGCCCGACGTCGAGCCCGGCGCCGAGTGGACCGGTTTCCACCGCATCGAGAAGGACCTGTGGACACAGGGACTTCAGCCCGACACCAATGCAATGGCTGATCAGCTGCAGGCCGACATCGCCGAACTGGCCGAGAAGGTCAAGGCCGACGACTTCACCATCGACCCGATCCAGGTCGCCGGCGGCGCCCAGGGACTGCTCGACGAGGTCGCGAAGACCAAGATCAGTGGTGAGGAAGACTTCTTCTCGCACACCGACCTGTGGGACTTCCAGGCCAACGTCGACGGCTCTCAAGCTGCCGTCGCAGCAGTCCGTCCGATCATCGATCAGAACGACGCCGAACTCGGCACCGCGATCGACGCCCGGTTCGCCGAGCTCGACGCCGAACTGGCGAAGTACCGTAGCGGCGACGGCTTCGTGTTCTACGACACCGTGACCGAACAACAGCGCCAGGAACTTTCGAACAAGATCGACGCGCTGTCTGCCGAAGTGAGCCAGGTGCAGGGTGTCGTTGCAGGACAGTAATCTCCCACAGAAGTCGGGCTTTTCCCGACGGCGCCTCTTCGGTGCCGTCGGGGCCGGAGCTGCCCTCGTCGGCGCGGGTGCCGTCGGTGGATACGCCGCTGGTTCTTCGTCCTCCGATGCGGCATCGGACGTCGTGGACTTCCGCGGCGACCACCAAGCCGGCATCGTCACACCTGCTCAGGACCGCATGCACTTCGTCGCGTTCGACATCACCACGGATTCGCGGGACGACTTCGTCGCGATGCTTCGGGAGTGGACCGAGATGGCGGAGCGCATGGTCCGCGGTGAAGAGACGTTCGTCGACGGTGCCATCGGGGCTGGTGAATACAAGCCACCCTCCGATACCGGTGAGGCACTGGGCCTGTCGGCATCGTCGCTGACGCTGACGATCGGATTCGGGCCGGGCCTGTTCGACCGCTTCGGCCTGTCGGAGTTCCGTCCGGCATCGTTGGCCGATCTACAGCACTTCCCGGCAGACAACCTCGACGCTCGTCGCTCCGGCGGCGATCTGTGCATCCAGGCGTGCGCCAACGACCCTCAGGTCGCTGTCCACGCGATCCGCAATCTGGCACGCGTCGGCTTCGGAACAGTGTCCGTCAAGTGGTCGCAGCTCGGCTTCGGACGTACGTCGTCGACGTCGACCACCCAGGCGACACCGCGAAACCTGTTCGGATTCAAGGACGGAACGGCCAACCTGAAGGCCGAGGACCCGGCGATGCTCGACGAGCACGTATGGGTCTCATCGACCGACGACCAGGAATGGATGGGCGGCGGCTCCTACCTCGTCGCCCGGCGAATCCGTATGCTGATCGAGTCCTGGGATCGCACCGTGCTCAACGAACAGGAACGAGTCATCGGGCGCAGCAAGGGCTCCGGCGCACCGATGGGACTGAAGGACGAATTCGATCCACTCGACCTGGACTCGAAGGGGCCCAAGGGATTGCTGATCGACGAAGCAGCCCACGTGCGATTGGCGTCCAAGGAAGAACTCGGCGGTATCCAAATCCTCCGGCGGGGGTACAACTTCACCGACGGCTCCGACGGCTTCGGCCACCTCGACGCCGGACTGTTCTTCATCGCGTACTGCCGTGATCCGCTGAAACAGTTCGTGCCCATGCAGCTCGCCCTCGCTCGCAAGGATCTGCTGAACGAGTACATCCAGCACGTGGGGTCGGCGGTCTTCGCCTGTCCCCCGGGGTTGGGTGTGACGGACTATTGGGGTTCGACGTTGTTCGGTTGAGCGTGAGTTTCCCCTGCCCCTCATCGCTTGAATGGTCCATCCATACGGTCAGATAGCGTGGGTGCGACATCCAAGCGGTGAACTGGGCCCGTATTGACCACGCGATGAGTTTCCGAGCTCGGCCAGGTCTACACCCCGTACGATATCGACGACGGCGGGAGCACACATGGCACAGCTACTACGAGTTCAGAATTTCTGCATCGCCAGCGACGGAGTCGCGGCAGGTGTAGACCAGAGCTTCGAGAATCCGTTCGGGCTCGACCATCGTGACCTGGTCACGTGGGCTGGCGCCACCGCAAGCTGGCCGAACCGCACCGAACCCGGCGGTACCCGTGGACTGGACGACTACTTCACCCGCGACTTCACCCACAACATCGGCGCCGAGATCATGGGCCGAAACAAATTCGGATTTCAGCGCGGACCCTGGGCCGATCACGAATGGCAAGGCTGGTGGGGCGACGAGCCACCGTTCCATACGCCGGTCTTCGTGCTCACCCACCACGTGAGACCATCGATCACGCTCAGCGACACCACCTTTCACTTCATCGACAGCAGTCCCGCCGAGGTCTTGAACGAAGCGAAACAAGCCGCACTCGGGAAGGACGTCCGACTCGGCGGCGGCGTCACCACAATCCGGGAATTCCTCGACGCCGACCTCGTCGACACCATGCACATCGCGGTCGCACCCGTCGAAGTCGGATCCGGTCTGAAGCTGTGGGAATCTCCCGACGAACTCGAGGACCGTTTCGAACACGAGGTCGTCCCCAGCTCGAGCGGCATTTCGCACCACCTCTTCTGGCGGAAGTAGCAAACCCCTCGGAGTCGTGTACCAAGTGTGGGTGACCGAATGTCTCATTCGGTCACCCACCGGGCACCGAATGTCTCATTCAGTCACCCTGGGAGCGACCCAACACCGCTCGGATGGTCCATCCATACGATCAGATAGCGCCGAAGGTCCATTCAAGCGAAAGGGGGGCGGACAAACAGCAAACTACCGCCGACCCCAGTTCTCTATCCACTCGATAGCCGTGAGCTTGCCCGGCTGCGCGCCGTGGACCTGGGCGGACGTTTCGGCACCACGGACGCGCTGGGCGAAGTCCAACACGTTGCGCCGCAGCAGGTCTTCCGCACTCTCGCCGCCGTGACTGTGGTCGTCGCCGATGTGTACGACGCGCAACTCTTCGGGGACGAGTTCGTCGGGCAGACCTGCCTTCTTCGCGCGGGAGACGACCTTCTGCGTCAGTGCGAGGGCGGGCTGGGCGAGCGCGATTCCGTCGAGGCAGGAGCCTCGCGCCTTCTCCGACGCCTTCTTCTCTTCCCATGCCTTCTCTTGTGCTGCAACGTCGATCGGGCCGGTGGAGCCGTCCGTCAGGTGCGGGGTACGATGGGTCAGCTTCGCGACGAGGCCCGCTGCCACGTCGTCGACGTCGAACGAATTCTCCGCGGCATCCTGAGCGATCCGCGAGTGGAACAGCACCTGCAACAGGATGTCGCCGAGCTCTTCCCTCAGGTCGACGAGGTTGCCACTGTGAATGGCATCGAGGAGCTCGTACGTCTCCTCCAAGAGATAGCCACTCAAGGATGCGTGCGTCTGCTGCGCTTCCCAGCCGCCGATCGTCCGCAGCCGATCCATCAGGACAACGGCCGCGATGAGATCGTCGCCCGGCAACTTCGGCGACGCGATGACGCGCTCTCCGCGCCGGACACGTTCCTGCACATCGGGATTGGACGGATCGGTACTGACCAGAACCTCGGCCGAACTGTTCCCGTGCGCGGTCCCCGAGAACAACCACCGTGTGCGCACCGGTACTTCTTCGGTGAACTGCACGACACCGCTGAGGAATTCGATCGCTTCGGCCGGGACCATCGTCGGCCGGACGGGATCGAGCAGAACGACCGTCATCACACCCCCACAGTCTGCTCCAGCAACACCGAACGCGACGGCTTACCATCGAGCGAGAGCATGAGATCGGCGATGTACTGGATCAGTTCGACGTCGCGAACTCGTGCCGCACCGACACCCCCACCTTCGACACGCGGAAGCGGTAGTTGCACAACGCCGGTCGTTGCACGGTAGGCGGCGTTCGGGTACAGACGCTTGAGACGAATCTGCTTCGAATCCGGCAGCTCCATCGGCGCGAGCTTGATCTGAGTACCGGAGACGTTGACGTCGGTGAGCCCGTACTCCTTGGCGATGAGCCGCAGTTTCGCCACCGACACGAGACGTCCCACTTCTTCCGGCAGAGGGCCGTAACGATCCACCATCTCGTCGATGACAGCAGCGATACCCTCGGAATCGGCTGCAGCAGCTAGCTTCCGGTATGCCTCGAGACGAAGCCGATCACTGGTGACGTAGTCGGGAGGGATGTGGGCGTCGACCGGAAGATCGATGCGCACTTCCTTCGGCGCCTCGTCCGTCGTGATCGGCTTTCCATCCATTACTGCCCGATACGCCTCGACTGCTTCGCCGACGAGCCTGACGTACAGATCGAATCCGACGCCCGCGACGTGACCGGACTGCTCGGCACCGAGAACGTTTCCAGCGCCGCGGATTTCGAGGTCTTTCATCGCGACGGCCATGCCCGCACCGAGGTCGGAGTTCTGCGAGATGGTCGCCAGCCTGTCGTAGGCCGTTTCGGTGAGCGGCTTCTCGGTCGGATACAGGAAGTATGCGTACCCACGTTCGCGGCTACGCCCGACGCGGCCGCGCAACTGATGCAGCTGCGACAGTCCGAGGGAATCACTTCGCTCGACGATCAACGTGTTCGCATTCGAAATGTCGAGGCCCGTTTCGATGATGGTCGTACACACCAGAACGTCGGTCTCACGCTGCCAGAATCCTTGCACCGTCCGCTCGAGCGTTTCCTCGTTCATCTGACCGTGCGCGGTGGCGACACGCGCCTCGGGCACCAGATCACGAATCTTCTTGGCAGCCTTGTCGATCGAGCTGACTCGGTTGTGCACGAAGAAGACCTGACCGTCACGAAGCAACTCACGACGAATGGCAGCGGCGACCTGCTTGTCGTTGTAGGCACCCACATAGGTCAGAACCGGGTGCCGCTCTTCCGGCGGAGTGAGAATGGTCGACAACTCACGGATGCCGGCGAGGCTCATCTCCAACGTACGAGGAATAGGCGTCGCCGACATCGTCAGGACATCGACGTGAGTTCGAAGCGACTTGATGTGCTCCTTGTGCTCGACGCCGAAGCGCTGCTCCTCGTCGACGATGACCAACCCGAGGTCCTTCCAGGTGACCCCCGTCTGCAGCAACCGGTGAGTACCGATGACGATGTCGACGGTACCGTCGGCGAGGCCTGCCATGACTGCCTTCGAGTCGGCCCCGTGCGTGAAGCGCGAGAGCCCTCTCACCGTGACCGGGAACGCGGCCATCCGTGCAGTGAATGTCTGTAGATGTTGCTGCGCCAGAAGGGTTGTCGGCACCAACACGGCGACCTGCTTTCCGTCCTGGACAGCTTTGAATGCTGCCCGAACAGCGATCTCGGTCTTGCCGTAGCCGACGTCCCCGAGAATGACGCGGTCCATCGGGACCGGCTTCTCCATGTCAGCTTTGACCTCGGTGATCGCGGTCATCTGGTCCATCGTCTCGGTGAATCCGAACGCGTCTTCCATCTCGCGCTGCCACGGTGTATCGGGGCCGAAAGCATGACCAGGCGCTGCCTGTCGGGCCGCATACAGCTGCACCAGCTCGCCGGCAATCTCTCGAACTGCCTTGCGTGCTTTACGTTTGGTGTTCGCCCAGTCCGATCCCCCGAGCTTGCTGAGCGAGGGGAGCTCGCCTCCCACGTAACGGGACAGCTGGTCGAGCGAGTCCATCGGTACGAACAATCGGTCACCCGGTTGTCCGCGTTTGCTCGGCGCGTACTCGATGACCAGGTATTCACGACGAGCACCTCCGACCGTCCGTTCGATCATCTCGACGAACCTGCCGATGCCATGTTGATCGTGCACGACGCTGTCGCCGGCGACCAGAGCGAGCGGATCGACCTGGTTCCGCCTCTTGGCGGGCATCTTTCGGCCTTCGGTCGCCGCGACACGGTTGCCGGTGAGGTCGCTCTCGGTGACGACCACCAGTTTGGCGTCGGGAAGGATCAATCCTTCGTGCAACGAACCGCACAGAACACTGACGACGTCGGGAGACGGCTCTGCTCCCGATTCGATATGCACTGCAGGCACTTCGGCTTCGCCGAGTCGTTCGATGATCCTCGTCGCCGTGCCGGCACCCGCCACCGCGATCACAGCGCGACCGCCGGTGGAGACGTGCGCCCGCAGCATCGCGAATACGCCCGTCAGAAGTTCCTCGGAGCCGCGGACTTCGGGAACCGACTCGACGGCCAGTTCCACTTCCTCGTCGCTGCCGGACGACAGCGGGCTGATGGTCCACCACGGCCGCCCGAGCGATTGGGCCGATTCGCGGATCTGGCGCAACGACCGGTACGCCGACGCACCGAGGTCGAGGCTCACTCCGCCCAGACTGTCCGTGTTGACCGTCGACGTGTCGAGCGGTGCGGCGCCTCCGACCGACGCCGCCGTCCACGACGCCTCCAGGAACTCCTGTCCAGTTCGAACCAAATCTGTTGCGCGCGTGCGGATTCGCTCCGGATCACACAGCAAGACGTGTGATCCGTCCGGGAGAACATCGGCGAGTAGCTGCAACTCCCCCGGCTGCAGCAGGGGAAGCAACGCCTCCATACCCTCGACCGGGATGCCCGCGGACAGCTTGTCCAGCATCTCGACGAGAGCGGCGTCGGCTTGATTGTCGGCGGCGAGGACAGCAGCACGATCGCGGACCGTCTGCGTGAGAATCAGCTCGCGGCACGGCGGCGCGATGACGGACGCGATCTCGATGTCGGGGATCGAACGCTGATCGGAGACCGAGAACGCACGCAGCTCGGTGACCTCGTCGCCCCAGAATTCGACGCGAACCGGATGGTCGGCCGTCGGGGAGAAGATGTCGAGGATGCCGCCCCGGACCGCGAACTCACCGCGCTTGCCGACCATGTCGACCCGTGTGTACGCGAGTTCGACCAGACGGTGGATCAACCCGTCGAAGTCGATTTCGACGCCCACCTTCAAACCGATCGGTTCGATCTCCCCGAGGCCGGGCGCCATGGGCTGAACCAACGAACGGACGGTGGTGACGATGACCTGCAGCGTCGGGCCGTAGTCCTTGTCGTCCGGGCGAGCCAGCCTGCGTAAGACCTCGAGCCGCCGGCCCACCGTGTCCGCGCTGGGCGAGAGGCGCTCGTGCGGCAGCGTCTCCCATGATGGGAACTGGACGACGGCGTCTCCGAGGATCTGTTGCAGCTCGGTCGTCAGGTCGTCGGCTTCACGCCCGGTGGCCGTGACGACGAGTACCTGCGCGCGCTGCGCGATGGCGGCTGCAACGAACGGCCGCGAGGAGTTCGGTGCAACCAGAATGCGCTCGGGTGCACCGACAGCCTCGCTTACGGCCGTCAGCGCGGAGTCCGACAGTGCAACACGCGCAAGGCCCGATAGTGCAAGCGTGGGATCGGAAGTCAACAGCGAGGCTCCTGAAAGAAATCGGCACGACTGATATCCGGCTACCCAAGACATGCTGGGCAAGAACCGGCGGTTGGCTCGATCCTATCGGGCCGTCGCCTACAGGCTGGTGCCGGACGACGCTAGTGCCGGATGACGCGCCGGGCCGCGAACTCACGGAAGTACTCGACCTTGCCCGCCGTGACGAGAGAAGGAAGCAGGTAGTACCAGAGCCGTTCCATCCGAGACGGCAACTCCTCGGTGGTGCCGGTGGCGACGGCCACCATGTGCACGCCGGTCAGGATTTCGAGGACCAACGCTCCGATGGTCTTGGGATCTGCGTCGGCGGCGAGGTCACCCTGCTTGATTGCCTTGGCCGCAAGTGCGTTGAACGAATCGCTCCACCCCGCCATGACGTTGCCCTGGGTTCCGCGGTAGTCGCCGATCTGGTGGCTCAAGCGCAGCATGGCCGAGACCATGGGGTCGCTGACCGACATGTCGACAACGATGTACGAAATACCTATAGCAGCTTCGAGGGCCGGAATACGACCGTCGTTGAACTGCTGGCACGCAGACGTGAGCCTGGCATTACCCTCGTCGATGACCGCCCGCGCCAGCTCTTCCTTCGAGCCGAAGTGGAAGTACAGAGCACCCTTGGTGACCTGTGACTGGGAAATGATTTCACTGAGGCTCGCGTTCGCGTAGCCAAGGCGCAGGAAAACATTCGCGGCACCCGACAGCACCGTGTCGCGCGTGATTTCGGCGCGTGCCTGTCTGACCATTGGATCCGCCTTCGCACTACTGGACTGCCACTGCGCAAATTACGAGCGAACGGTACCACCCAGTGGCATTCTTACCTCGGTCAACGTGCTTATGGTCCGAACTGGTTCTACGCGGACCCTGTGAAGTTGCTCCCAACGTCCAAATCAAACGCTACCCGCTCTTTCCCCAACAGGTGTGGAAATCGTCGGCTCATTCGCGACCTAATTGCGGCTCCGCCTCCAGATTGGTCAATCCGTTCCAGCACAGGTTGACAACATGAGCGGCTACCACCTCTTTCGACGGCTCTCGCACGTCAAGCCACCATTGCGCCGTCATGGACACCATTCCGACGAGCGCTTGCGCGTACAGCGGCGCGAACCCGGCATCGAAACCTCGTCGAGTGAAATCGCTCGCCAGTATGTGCCCGACCTGACCGACCGCGTCGTTCAGCAGCGACGAGTACTTGCCGTCGGGCGCGGCGACGGGCGAGTCCCGCACGAGGATTCGAAACCCGTCGGTACGGTCTTCCACATAGGTCAGCAACGCGAGGGCGACGCGTTCGACCCGGATCCTGGATCTGTTCTGCGACAGCGAGGACGTGATCATCTGCAACAGGGTGGACATCTCGCGGTCGACGATGACCGCGTACAGGCCCTCCTTGCCGCCGAAGTGCTCGTAGACGACGGGTTTCGACACATTCGCGCGGCCGGCGATCTCCTCCACCGACGTCGCCTCGTATCCCCGTTCCGCGAACAGAGACCTGCCGATCTCGATCAATTGCTCACGGCGCTGCGTACCCGTCATGCGAACGCGCGGCGCCCGCTCGGGTTCGGACATCGATTACCTCCAACTATCTGGGCCGTTCTCCTCGGGTCCTCAGCCGACCGGAGACGAACGGTCTCACCACCCGAGCCTAATGGGACGAATGACACGATCGGAGGGAGCGGTTCGACCTGCGACCACATCTCATGCGAGACTCGTTGCGCTCGGCGGGAGACCCGTGGCCGTAGTCTGTTCGTTGCAGGCACCGGCCATCGGCGAAACCGCTGGTCCATGATCCGCCGTGGTGTAATGGCAGCACCTCTGATTTTGGTTCAGATAGTTCAGGTTCGAGTCCTGGCGGCGGAGCGAGAAACATCTGCCCTACACGTAGTAGTCAAGCGAAATGTCGCCGAGGAGCTCAGTTGCCATTGCACACCGCCGTGGTCGTTCTCGCAGCTGGTGCAGGCACCCGGATGCGCTCGAAGACCCCGAAGGTTCTGCATTCTCTGGCCGGACGCACGATGCTCGCTCACGCCCTGCATGCCGCTGCCGACCTGGGACCCGACCATCTCGTCACCGTCGTCGGCCATGATCGCGAGCGGGTCACCGAATCGGTCGCCGAACTGAGCGCCGAACTCGGTCGAGAGATCTCCACCGCCGTTCAGGACCAACAGCTCGGCACCGGCCACGCGGTGCAGTGCGGCCTCAGCGCGTTGCCGGACGACTTCGAGGGCACGATCCTCGTCACAGCGGCCGACGTCCCGTTGCTCGACGGACACACCCTGAAAGCTCTGCTCGACGAGCACCTCAGCGCCCCACTGCCTGCGGCCGCGACGGTCCTCACCTTCGTCCCCGGCGACGCCAACGGGTACGGCCGCATCGTTCGGACGTCGGACGATCAGGTGGCCGAAATCGTCGAGCACGCTGACGCCACCCCGGCGCAGATTCTCATCGACGAAGTCAACTCCGGTGTCTACGCCTTCGACGCCGCAGCACTCCGCTCGGCGCTCGGCAAGCTGAGCACTGCCAACGCCCAGCACGAGCTCTACCTCACCGATGTGGTCAAAATCAGCAGAGTGGACGGTCTTCCCGTCTATGGCACACAGCTCGCTGACCCAGACCTGGTCATGGGCGTCAACGACCGTGTGCAGCTCGCCCACGTGACGAAGGTGCTCAACCGCCACATCGTCGAGAGGCACATGCGGGCCGGCGTGACGGTCGTGGACCCGGCGACCACCTGGATCGACATCGACGTGACCCTCGGATCCGACGTTCGTCTCGAACCCGGAGTCCAGCTGCTCGGAAGCACCCACATCGGAGAGGACGCCGTCGTCGGACCGGAAACGACGCTGCGCGACGTCGTCGTCGGTGATCGCGCGTCCGTCGTGCGCACCCAGGCAGACAAAGCCACCGTCGGGCCCGGCGCTACCGTCGGACCGTTCGCATATCTGCGCCCCGGATCCCAGATCGGCGTCAGCGCCAAGATCGGCACGTTCGTGGAGACGAAGAACTCCACGATCGGCGATCACTCCAAGGTCCCGCATCTGACGTACGTCGGCGACGCGACGATCGGCGAGCATTCGAACATCGGAGCCTCCAGCGTCTTCGTCAACTACGACGGCGTGAACAAGAGCCGGACCGTCGTCGGCTCGCACGTACGGACGGGATCGGACAACATGTTCGTGGCCCCCGTACGAGTGGGCGACGGCGCCTACACCGGAGCCGGAACCGTGCTCCGCAACGACGTACCACCGGGGACGCTCGCAGTCTCCGCTGGGTCCCAGCGCAACATCGACGGCTGGGTCGAGAAAAAGCGTCCAGGCACCGCAGCAGCGAAGGCTGCCGCGCGTGCTCTGGCAGCCGAGTCGGCACAAGCGCACGAATCAAAGGACGGCGAACAGTAGTGAGCACCCCGAATTGGATCGACAACCAGAAGAACCTCATGCTCTTCTCGGGTCGAGCACATCCCGAACTCGCCAAGCAGGTGGCGAAGGAACTGGGAATCGAGGTAACCCCACAGACCGCGCGCGACTTCGCCAACGGAGAAATCTTCGTTCGCTTCGAGGAATCGGTTCGAGGCTCCGATGCCTTCGTCCTGCAGAGCCACCCGTTCCCACTGAACACCTGGCTGATGGAACAGCTCATCATGATCGACGCGCTCAAGCGCGGATCTGCCAAGCGGATCACCGCGATCCTGCCGTTCTACCCCTACGCCCGCCAGGACAAGAAGCACCGCGGCCGTGAGCCGATCTCGGCTCGCCTCGTCGCAGACCTGCTCAAGACTGCAGGCGCGGACCGCATCATCACCGTCGACCTGCACACCGACCAGATCCAGGGCTTCTTCGACGGACCGGTCGATCACATGCACGCGCACAGCCAGTTGGCCGATCACATCCGCAGCAAGTACAGCCTCGAACACATCACCGTCGTCTCCCCCGACTCGGGCCGCGTACGCGTCGCCGAGAAGTGGGCCGACAGCTTCGGTGGCGCACCGCTTGCCTTCATCCACAAGACACGTGATCCCCTGGTGCCCAACCAGGTCAAGTCGAACCGCGTCGTCGGTGACGTCGAAGGCCGCACCTGCATCCTGATCGACGACATGATCGACACCGGCGGCACCATCGCCGGAGCGGTCAAGGTCCTCAAGCAAGCAGGCGCAGGAGACGTCGTCATCGCCGCCACCCACGGCGTGCTGTCCGACCCCGCTGCCGATCGCCTCGCCAACTGCGGAGCCAAGGAAGTCGTCGTCACCAACACCCTCCCCATCACCGACGAGAAGCGCTTCGAGACGCTCACAGAGCTGTCCATCGCACCGCTCCTCGCCCGCACCATCCGCGAGGTATTCGAAAACGGCTCCGTGACAAGCCTGTTCAACGGTTCTGCATAACACCAACAGGCTGTTCGGTTTCTTTACACCCGCTCCGCCACTTTCTCCCCGCTGCAATGAACTTGGTCACTACCACGGCCGATAACCGCAGTTCGCCGGGGAGGGGGTGTGCGGAGCGGGTTGCGTTGTACCCTAAGATGACTCGTCGTGATCGACGCGCAAACATTGGACAGTCCTGCAGCAACTTCTACCGTCCGTATCGCACGTTGGACCCCGGGTGGGTGCGTCTGGTGCGGCAGCACCGACTCGATCGAGACTTATCGCAACGAACCGCGCTGCGGCCTCTGCCGCGAAAAAGAATCCATCATCGACGATGCGAAGCACTTCATCGGAATGTACGGCCTACGTCCGCTTGGCGGCACTCTCGCGTCCGAGGACGAGGAAGAGCGCGAGTTCCGCGTCAGCGCCCGTGATGCACGTGAAGTTCTCAACCGCATCCGCCTCGAAAAGCTGCCCGACCCGGCGGCCGTCCGCAAAGCGTTGCGCCCGAGGGCTGCTGCGGCTGTAGCTGCTCCCCCGGCCGCCCGTCCCGGAACAGGTGCGACTCCAGCGAAGGCCGCGCCGAAGAAGTCCCAAGCCGGTGTCACCGGGATCGACATGATCGAACTGGAGTCTCGGGTCCGCAAACTACTCGACCAGCTTCAGAGCGTCGACGAGCAGATTTCGGCTCTCGACGGCCAGCAGGGCTTGCCCGCCCGCGCCCGCATGAAGGATCTGGACAGGCAGCGCACCACCGTGCTCAGCACCCTGGCTGCTCTGGAGAAGGCGCGTCGCCGGGCCTGACCGAAGGTCGGTGGGCGTGAAGCCACAGTTGCGCTCCACGGAGCTGGGATCCCGCCTGATTTTCGCGCAACTGTGGCTTCACGCCCACATTCACGGTATGTCCGTACTCTGATTGGGTGCTGCGCAAGCGACTGACCTCACCTCAGGCGGTCGACATCGTCTACGCGGTCGTCTTCGTGTTGGTTCTGTTCCAGGCCGCCGTTCGAGGGGTGTCCGGCACAGCGGGACTCTTCGTTCTCCTCGGATTCGGCGTTGCCCTCGCCATCCGTCGACGATCACCCCGATGGTCGCTGGCGCTCGCCTGGGCTCTGGCGCTGGCGCAGATGGCCGGTTCCGTGCTCGTTCTGGCCAGCAACGTCGCGATCTTCGGCATCCTCTACTGCTCCGCGGCGTACGGGAGCAAGCTGCTTCGGCAGGTCGGGCTCGGATCTGCAGTCGTGGGCGGCATCATCGCCGCGTGGTATCTCACCTACGTCAGCGAAGACCCGTTTGCCAGCGGAAACGAATCCGTCCGCAGTGCGCAGCAGTTCTTCGTCATTCTCGCGGCCATGTGGGCAGTACTCGGATTGTCGTGGGCACTCGGCCGACTGTCCTATGCCCGACGCAGCGCGATCAAGGCCGCACATGCTCAGGAACTTGCCGAGCTCCAACAGGCCCGCGCACAGAACGACATCGCAATCGAGCAGGAGCGCAACAGAATTGCCCGCGATATGCACGACATCGTCGCGCACTCGTTGGCCGTCGTCATCGCGCAGGCCGATGGCGCGCGGTACGTTCGCGCCGTCGACCCGGACGCCGTCGACTCGGCGTTGACGACAATTTCCGCGACGGCCCGCGACGCGCTCGGGGACGTCAGAGTTCTCCTGGCTCAACTGCGGCACAGCGAGGACGATCTACCCACCCCCGCAGTCACCGACATCGGGCGCCTGATCGAACGGATGCGGGCCGCAGGGCTGCGCATCGATGCCACGCTCGCCGATCCACCCGCGGCCGTCGGTGCCGCTGCCGGGCTTGCTCTGTATCGCATCGCGCAGGAATCGTTGACCAACGCACTACGCCACGGCGACACCTCCCAGGCCGTCACCGTCACACTCGTCAGTGACGCGGCCGGTGCGGAACTCGTCGTAGCCAACGCACTTGCCTTGTCGAGCCAGACGGCGAGCCACCACGGCCATGGGGTCGTCGGGATGCGCGAGCGGGCAGCCCTGTCCGGCGGAGTGTGTACCGCAGGCGGCGCCGATGGACGATGGACAGTCCGGGCATGGATTCCCACAACGAAGGGAACGTGAGTGAACGACTCCCCCATCCGGGTGGCACTCGTCGACGATCAGCAGCTGTTCCGAGCCGGAATCAGAATGTTGGTGTCCTCGCAGGCCGATCTCGAATTCGTCGGCGAGGCAGGCAACGGCCGTGACGGGGTCGAGTTGGCGGCGGCCACGTCGCCGGACGTCGTGCTGATGGACATTCGAATGCCGGTGCTCGACGGCATCTCGGCGACGACCGAAATCGTGGCGACCATGGCGAACCCACCCAGAATCCTCGTGCTGACGACGTTCGATCTCGACGAGAGCGCGGCCCGCGCGATCAAGGCCGGCGCCAGCGGGTTCGTACTCAAGGACGCCGATCCCGAGTTCCTGTTGGCCGCGATCCGAACCGTCCACGCGGGCAATTCGGTCATCGCCGCGTCGGCGACGACTGCGCTGCTCGGTCACTACACCGATGCTCCCGCCGAGCCGGTGATCCCGGAGCGGTTCACTCGCCTGACGGTTCGTGAGCAGGAGATCTTTCGGCTCGCCGCGACCGGTATGAGCAACGCAGAGATCGCGGCGAGCGAATACCTCAGCGAGGCAACAGTGAAGACACATCTGAGCCGGATCTTCACCAAGCTCGACCTCCGCGACCGGGTGCAGTTGGTGGTGTTCGCCTTCGAGCACGGCCTGGTTCGCTGACGTCGGTCAGGGAACGAGGTTCGATTCGTAGCATGCGGTGATCGCGGCGGCACGGTCGTACAGTGCAGCCCGAAGCGACTGCGGTTCGAGTACGTGCGCATCGGTGGCGAGTTGCCACAGTGCCCATTCGGCATGGCGTGCATCTTGGAAGGTGACTTCCAGCCGCAGCCAACCGTCTGCGTCGAATTCCTCGGCGAGGACAGCCAACGCAGTGTTGACCAACTCGTCCCGTCGCCTCGGATTCACTCGAACGACTGCGCTGACTCCTGTGCCCTCGCTCCGAAACCGAGTGCTGCGTTCCCGCCACAGTCGTTCGAGATGGATCCGATCCGGGCGCTGTGCGGGTTCGGACAGCGCCTCGGCATCCAGCAGCCTCGACAACCGGTAGGTACGGTCCGCCCCATCTCTCGTGGCCAGGAGGTAGCCGCGGTCGCGAACAGTGACCAGCCCGATGGGATCCACCGTGCGCCACTGTGCGTCTTTCCCCTCCGGCGCATAGTGGATGCGCAACTTGTGTCCGGCGAGCACTGCTCGCCGAACCTCCACCATGACGGCGGCAGGTACGAGCTCGATGTCCGATCGACGCGACAGTAGATCGAACTCCGGCTCGATCAGGAAGCGATCAGCCGCATCGCTCGCGGTGTTTCGATTCCCGTCGGGCAGCGCGTCCATCACCTTGCGCAACGCCGACGCGAGCGCCGATCCGAGGCCGAAGACCTGCTGACCGCTACCCGACCCTGCAGCCGCAAGCAGCGCAAGCGCCTCGTCGTGGTTGAGGCCGGTCAGTTCGGTGCGGAAACCGGGCAACAGCGCGAACCCGCCGTGGCGACCGCGCTCGGCATACACCGGAACACCTGCCACGGAGAGCGCCTCGACGTCCCGGAGAACTGTGCGGGTCGACACTTCCAGTTCGCGGGCAAGGGCATCCGCCGTCATCCGCCCGCGCTGGCGCAACAGCAGTACCAGCGAGACCAACCGGTCGGCGCGCATACCGCGAACGATACCGAAATACACGACCAAGGATGTCGTGAATTGTTGCGAGGCTGTCGTACGTACTCGAATTGCACGCGAGAAGAATGGAGCACACTTTCGATGGAACGAACAGCGATCAACCCGGTGACGTGGTCGGTGGACATGGGATTCAACCAAGCAGAGTTGGTATCCGGGCACACCAGAACTCTGTTCTGCTCCGGTCAGACCGCGACCGACACCGACGGCGCACCCCAGCACGACGGGGACATGGCGGCCCAGCTCGCGCTGACTCTGGACAACGTCGAAGCCGTACTCGCCGAAGCCGGAATGACCCTCGCGCATCTGGTCCGGCTGAACGTCTACACCACAGACGTCGATCAGCTGTTTCAGCACTACGGCGTCCTCGCAGCGAGATTGGGTGCTGCCGGCGCGGCACCGGCGACCACGATGCTCGGAGTGACGCGGCTCGCACTAGCCGGTCAGATGGTCGAACTCGAGGGGACTGCGGTCGCCTGAGGCCCTGACCTGCTCGTGCGTGACGACAACGCCCTCATGTCATCATTTCGCGCGCGGACAGGTCATCCTCGGGATGTACGAACCGAATACTCCAGCCTGATTCTTTGCCGAGCCAGCGCTCATAACTTCGTAACCATGACGAACACAACTTCCCCCGTCGCTCGCGTGCACCGGGTACGCAAGAGCTACGGCGACACCACGAACATCGTGCACGCACTCGACGACGTGTCCTTGGACGTGCATCGAGGCGAATTCACCGCCATCATGGGCCCGTCCGGCTCCGGCAAATCCACGCTCATGCACATCATGGCCGGTCTGGATTCCGTCACCTCCGGCCAAGTCGTGCTCGCGGACACCGACATCACCCGCCTCGGCGACGACGCCCTCACCGAACTTCGACGACGCCAGATCGGCTTCATCTTCCAGGCCTTCAATCTGGTTCCGACGCTCGATGTCCGCGCCAACATCATGCTTCCGTTCGAGCTCGACGGACATGCACCTACCGAATCGGAATCGGCATGGGTGGCACAGCTCATCACGACACTCGGCCTGAGTGAGCGGACCGGTCATCTACCGCACCAACTGTCCGGCGGGCAACAGCAACGTGTTGCCATCGCCCGAGCTCTCGGTTCCACACCGCACCTGATCTTCGCCGACGAACCGACGGGCAACCTCGATTCCCGCACCGGCCGTGAGGTTCTCGCGCTCTTGGCCGCTGCAGCCGAGGAATACGGGCAGTCGATCGTCATGGTCACCCACGACCCGATCGCCGCCAGCTACGCCGATCGCATCGTCTTCCTCGCCGACGGACGTATCGTCGACGAGCGGCGCCGGTCGACTCCAGAGCAGATCTCCGGCTACATGCTCGCGATGGAGAAGGTCGCGTGAGGGCCGCGACCGGTTCGACCGCCCGCAACGACCACGGTTCGAGCATCCTGGTGACGGCATTGGCGTCGTTCTTCGGTGTGGTGCTGATCCAGGCGACTGCGTTCCTGCTCGACATCTTCGGCGAGGACGGTCAAGGCGCCGTCGCCGTCGCCCTGTACTGCGTGGCGATGGTATTCATTCTGCTGGCGCTCTACGTAGCGTCGGTCGTCACTGCCAACACGTTCTCCACCATCGTCGCGGGCCGAACGAAAACGATTGCGCTGCTGCGACTTCTCGGTGCCTCCGGTCGCGAACTGCGACGCTCGGTCTCCCGCGAAGGTCTGTCGGTGGGGTTGTTCGGCGCTACGGTCGGGTTGGTGGTCGGCGTCGCGCTGAGCCACCTCGCGCGAGCTGTCGCAGTCTCCGCCGGCAAACTCCCCGACGTGGCCTACACGACGGTTCAGCCGCTGGTTACGTTGCCGGTCGTCATCGTCGTCGGGACCACGTGGGCAGCGTCGTACGTGGGAGCCAAGCGAGTACTCGACGTGACGCCCATTCAGGCCACCGGCGCGATCGTCGAAACTCACGACGGCGGTTCTCGTCGGCGCAGAGCACGAACGACGTTCGCCATCATCCTGATCGCAGGCGGGGCGATGCTGCTCGGACTCGGAGTCATCGTCGGAACCATGACGCCCGCAGGTGTGCTGGTTGCTTTCGTGGGCGGCGCAGCATCGTTCACCGGAATCATGGTGGGCGCCCACCGGATCGTTCCGTGGATCCTCCGCCATGTCGGACGCTTGTTCGGCAACGCACCCGCCGCACGCTTGGCCGCCGCCAACGCAACGAGGTACCCGGAACGCAGCACCAGGACGGCGCTCGGTCTGCTGATCGGCGTCACCCTCGTCGTGACCTTCGCGGTGGCGATGTACACCTACCGTGCGATGATCCAAAACGAGTTCAACGCGGACCATGTCGATCAGGTATTGACCGTCACCGTCGGCATCATGACCGGACTCATCGGCTTCTCGGGCGTCATCGCCGCGGTCGGAATGGTCAACAACCTCTCGCTGAGCATCATGCAGCGCACCCGCGAGCTGGGATTGCTACGCGCACTCGGGTTCACCCGCACACAGATTCGAGGAATGATCGTGTCCGAGAGCGCTCAGATGGTGATCGCGGCAATGGGATTCGGACTGTTCCTCGGCATCGTCTACGGCTGGGCTGCCGCCCAGTCGTTGCTGGGATCGATTGCCAAGTCGGGCATCCAGTTGCCGACGCTACCGTGGGCCGTCATCGCTGGAACCGTTCTGTGCGCCGCGCTTCTGGCACTCGGCGCGTCGCTGATTCCGTCGCGTCGAGCGAATTCCATATCGCCGGTGGTTGCGCTCGCCGACGCGTGAGCGAGGTGACGTTCAGGGCGCTCACTGGCTGTCGCCACGCCGCGCCAGGATGAGGGCGAACCGTTCCTGCGGATCCGTCCAGAACTCGTCGATGCGGAATCCCGCGTCGACGAGTTCTCGTTGGATCCCGTCGCGCCGGAACTTGGCCGAGATCTCGGTGCGGAGTTCTTCACCCTCGTCGAAGGTGACGTCGAGATCGAGGTCCTCGATACGAACCTGCTGAGTCTGCGTGGCGCGCAACCGCATCTCGATCCACTCCGCCTCGGCGTTCCACAACACGACGTGCTCGAAGCACCCGGTGTCGAAGTCGGCTCCGAGTCGATCGTTGAGCACGGACAGCACGTTCGCGTTGAATTGCGCGGTGACCCCTGCGGCGTCGTCGTACGCGGGAACCACGACATCCTCGTCGATGACGAGTCCGACACCGAGCAGCAGGAACTCCCCCGCAACGAGAGCCTGGGCAACGTCGGCCAGAAAAGTGGCTCGCTCTTCAGGAATGAGATTGCCGAGAGTGCCACCCAGAAAGGCGATGGTACGGCTCCCGTCGGCGGGCAGGTTCTGGAGTGTGTCGGTGAAATCGCTGACGATTCCCTGCACTTCGAGCGACGGAAACTCTTGTGCGAGCTGGCTGATCGCCCCCTCCAATGCCGACGGTGACACATCCTGCGGCACATACTTGCGCAGCGCACCGTGCTTCGTCCCGGCTGCGATCAACAACCGTGTCTTCTCCGAGGATCCCGAACCG
Organism: Rhodococcus sp. FG69; assembly: GCF_057808915.1. Classification (NCBI taxonomy): domain Bacteria; kingdom Bacillati; phylum Actinomycetota; class Actinomycetes; order Mycobacteriales; family Nocardiaceae; genus Rhodococcus; species Rhodococcus sp. FG69. The sequence continues at coordinate 62,718 of NZ_JBMDIX010000020.1, forward strand.
AGTTCGACGAGGATAGCGGCGTCGGTCCGTTCGGCGATGTCGTAGGCATGAGCCTCGATCAGCGCCCGCTCGGTCCGCGTCGGGTAGTACTCGGGCAGCTCGGTGATCTGTTCGAACAGCGCGCTGCCGGTTGCGTCGTAGAACCATTTGGGCGAGAGCCACTTCGGTGACGCCGTCAAGCCTTGCCGCACGTCGGTGCGGAGGTCCTCCAGGAGCCTCTCCGGTGAAATGTGCACATCGAGCGCGATGTCCGACACGGTGTCTCCTTCAATCGAGGTCGGTGATGTCGACGTGTCCGGGGCGAGCGACGACGAACTTGCGGTCGCCGATCGCCTCCCAACCGGGGTTGTCGTCGAGAGGTTCGGATGCGACGGTGACCGAGTCCTCGGTCCGCAGAACGGACAACGCATGGTGCCGCGTCGTGGCGTACATCGTGGAGCCGTCACCGAGAAGTAGGTTCAGACGCGGCCCAGGAGAAGACTGCTCGACGCGTGCGACGAGCATCCGCAGCGCCTTCTCCGGCTCGTGTTCGACCAACAGGTGCCGGAGCACCACCCATAGCGCCGCGGAATCCGTCGGCGCCGGGAGGGTCAGGAGGTCTTTCGTGGGCACCTCCGACATCAGATCCACCAAGGCGTCGGGCCACCCGAACACGACACCGTTGTGACTGAAGGCCCAGGTGTCGTCGGTGAACGGCGCGCATGCACTCCGCTCCACCGGCATCCCGACCGTGGCCGAACGGACGGCGGCGACGACGGCAGTCGACGAGAGTCCGGAGAGTACATCGTCCACGGCCGGGTCCGTCCATATCGGCATCGGATTGCGATAGCTCGACAGTTTGTGCGTTCCGCCGGTCCACCACGCCGCACCGAAGCCGTCCGCATTGATGGTCCCGCCGCCGCGCATGTCCTTCGGCGCCCAGGACTGCACGCGAAGCGAGTTGGCCCCCTGCGTCAATACCTCACCCACGCTGCGTGCCGGACCGAGATAACCCAGATGTCTACACATCTCGTGCGCACCTGAAGCCGGCGAAGATCTGCCTCCGAATCGGGTGATCCCAGTTACGGAAGGTCCCCCGGCACGCAACCTCATCGGTGCCGAAGGATCCGCCGCGCAACACCCGGTAGTCACCGCGCAGAAAAACCTCGGAATACTCCGCATACGGGAACGGAGCGAAACCCGGGTACGGCCCGAACTCCGAGGACGTCCACTCCCACACGTCGCCGATCAAGTGCTGCACGCCGTGCGGTGACGCGCCTGCCGGGTACGCGCCGACCTCGGCGGGTTCGAGGTGGCGTTGGCCCAGGTTGGCGTGCAGCTCGGTCGGCTCGGCGTCGCCCCACGGATACCTGCGAACAGTCCCGGTCGACGGATCGAACCGCGCCGCCTTCTCCCATTCCGCTTCCGTCGGAAGACGTTTGCCTGCCCAGTTGGCGTATGCCTCGGCCTCGAAGAAACACACGTGCACCACGGGCTGGTTCGGCTTCACAGGTTCCGTCACCCCGAATACCCGACGCCACCAGCTGCCGTCGGCATCGCGCTCCCAGAACTGGGGTGCGCGGAGACCTTCGGTGGTGCGGTGGGCCCAACCTCGCTCGCTCCACAGTTCGGGCCGGCCGTACCCGTCGTCTGCGATGAACTCCCCGTACTGACCGTTGGTGACGGGTGCGACGTCGATCGCAAACGTCGGGACGTACGTTGCATGCGCGGGGCGCTCGTTGTCGAGCGCCCACGGGTCGAGGGTGGTGCCCATGGTGAATACACCGCCCTCGATGATCGCTTCACCGGCTGCGCTGACACGCGCCTTCGGCGGCTGCGGGGCATGGAGAACAGCAGGGCCGGTACGGAGTTGGTGAGTCGCGAGCATCGTCTCGTCGTGCTGCTGTTCGTGCTGCGCGACCATCCCGAAGGCGAAGCCGTCCCGTTCGAGCCTACGGCCGTCGAGCGGGCTCGCACCGAGGACGTCCCACACCTTGTCGCGAACAGTCGACACGTAGGCGCGTGCCTCGTCGGGAGACAGCAAGGGCAGCGCGCGCCTGCTGGACCGGGAATGTTTGAACGCGTCGTACAGCTCGTCGATGTCCTGGCGCACTGGCTCTCGGCCGCCGACGTCACGCACGAGCCAGAGTTCTTCTTGGTTTCCGATGTGCGCCAGATCCCAGACGAGAGGGCTCATCAGCGGAGAATGTTGCGCGGTGAGGTCGGTGTCGTCGACGCACTCGGTGAGCGCAGCGCTGCGTGCCCGGCTGCGCGTGAGAACGGTCTCGACCTTGCTCCTGAGATCTTCGATGCTGGTCACACCGACTCCTTTCGCGTCGCCGTGTCGTTGCTGAGCGTCGGCGGCTCACCGGCGCGACATCGTTCGGCGGCCTGTGCCACGACGTCGCCGTACACGGCGGAGTTGGCTGCAGCCAGGTGCAGCAGGTCCTCGGCTGTCGACCGCAGGCCATGATCGGCCAGTCCGTCCCTGGCTGCGTCGATCCAGCGGCCCGCGGATCTCCGCGCGAGGTCGGTGGCGTGCGTGGTGATCGCCGGATCGGACAGCAGCGCGTCGAGAACGGCGGTGGGGACGACCCACTGACCGTCGGGTTGCGCGTCGAGGTATCTGACCTCGAGATGACCACAGGCCCGCACGTGGGGAAACAGGGTCGTCAAGTGGTAGTCGAGATCGGCAACGGTCGGGGAACGGCCGACGAGTTTCTCGTCCTCGAGCCACTGCGCGAACGTCGTTCCCACCGGAGCGTCCCAGCTCTCGCCGTCACTGCGGATGCACAGCAGCGGCACGTCCAAGGCCCAGCTCGCGTAGTCGGACACGGGATCATCGGTGGCGGGGACTTCGGTTCTGCTGTCGTCCAATTCGAGCCAGGTGCGCATGCGTTGCGATGCCCAGTGTCCGGCGGGAGCACCGCGAAGCGTCGGTGAGCACGCGAACGCAGCAATAAGTGCCGGTCCGATGGTGTCGAGCATGGTCCACCGCCGTGCGATGTCGGCGCGATCCGCCCCGGCGTCGACACTGACCTGCGCTGCCGCGGTATTGCACATCATGAGCTTGCCGAACGGACCGATGGTGGTGAACCGGTTCTCCATCGCGCAGTATCGCGGTAGAACGAGCAGGCGATGGGGGTCCCTGTCGGGGTCGGCGGGAGCCGACACCATAGAGAGGTGGCCGGCGTCCATCAGCTGCGCCAGAATGTCGGCGTCGGCGTTCAGTGCTCTCTGAAGTTCCTGCACGGACGCGTGCGGTGAGCTTGACAGTTCGATCTGGCCACCAGGTTCGATGGTGACGGCACTACCGCCCGGCAACGTCAGGGCGGGTGAATTCGGTGCGATGCTGCGCGGTGCGTACTCCCCCAGCGCAGTGGCAATCTGGTCGAGCGAAGGCCTGTCGCCGTTCTCGGTGTAGGTCAACCATTCGAGTTCGGCGCCGATGAGTTGCGGTGGTCCGAGCTTGAAACACACCTTCGACACGTATGCCTCGGCAGCTGGCCGCGAGCTCAGACCCAGGGACTTCTCGTTGGACGACACATCCGCCTCCTCATGTTCCGAGCACATCTACCCTGACCGATTCGCGCCGAAACGCCGCGCTTGTGACAGCCTTGCTTCGACAGTAGCCACGAGTCCACCACAGCGCACCGACAATTCTTCGTCCAGGAAGGCGCCCGCATGTTCGACCTCGACCGGATCCGTCGTGATACTCCCGCTGCCGCTAGTGCGGTATTTCTGGACAGCGCCGGATCCTCGCTCCCACCGGATCCCGTCGTCGAGACCGCCATCGCGCATCTTCGTCGGGAAGCGGTTGTCGGTGGCTACCGGGCCGCGAACGAGCGAATGGCCGATCTCGCGGCCGTCAAGAGTTCGATCGCGAAGTTGATCGGTGCACAGGCGTCGGACATCGCGTTGAGCGACAGCGCAACTCGATCGTGGAGCGACTTCTTCTACTCGATCCCCTTGGCCGAGGGCGATCGGATTCTGCTGTGCGAGGTCGAGTACGCCTCCAATGCGATCGCGGCGCTGCAGCGAGCTGCCACGGTCGGCGCCGTCGTGGAGTTCGTGCCGAGTGATCCGTCGGGGCAGATCGACTTGAATGCGTTGGAACGAATGCTCGACGATCGTGTCCGAATAGTCTCACTTGTGCACGCCCCCACCAACGGTGGCCTGATCAATCCGGCACGAGAGGTCGCGGAACTCGCGCACCGCCACGGCGCGTTGGTCCTGCTCGACGCCTGCCAGTCGATCGGACAGGTGCGCGTGGACGTCGGCGAACTCGGCGTCGATGCTCTCAGCGCGACGGGCCGCAAGTGGTTGCGCGGGCCACGTGGAACCGGCTTCCTCTATCTGCGTCCGGAATTGGCGGCGTCGCTGGAACCGCCCGCGCTCGATCTGCACAGCGCGCAGTGGGTAAACAAGACGGAGTTCCAACTTGCTGCCGACGTCACGCGGTTCGAGTTCTGGGAGTGCGACGTCGCTGCTCGTCTCGCGCTCGGCACGGCTGTCGACTACCTGCTGGACATCGGAATCGACACCGCCGAGGACGCGGTCCGGGAACGGGCGACGTACCTGCGCGCGCAGCTGCGGGGTGTCGACGGAGTGACCGTGCACGATCTGGGCGAGCGCAAGAGCGGCATCGTGTCCTTCACCGTGGACGGCAAGATCCCCACCGACGTGCGCGACGCCTTGGCCGCGCGGGGCATCACCGTCACCGTGAGTCACCGTCGCTCGACTCTCGTCGATATGAACCAACGGGGACTGGACGCGGTGATCCGGGCGTCTCCGCATTACTTCGTGACGTTCGGGCAGCTCGACGAGATGGTCGCGGCGCTTCGTTCGCTGTAGGCGCTCCGCGCCAGTGGCACGAAAAAGCGTCCCAGAGTGCACTCGACCATGCCACTGCGGCGGAGCCGCCCAGCCATGCCACTGCGGCGGAGCCGCCCAGCCACCCGACCGCGGCCGAGCCACACACCCCGGCGAGGGTGACCGCGAGGCCCACCACCGCCAGCCAGGTGATGCGGTCGTCGAACATCATCCATGCCCACAGCATCGTGGTCGCCGGGGTCAGATACAGCAGCGCGCTGACCCGGGTGGCGCCGCTGCGGCGCAGGACGAACAGGTAGGTCCCGTATGCGCCGAACGTGGAGAACACCACCACCCATGCGACCGCCGCCCAGAATCCCGTCGTGAGCGGAGGTGTCGCGTCGCCCGCGATCAGGCTCCATGCCATGAACAGCACCGCGGACACGGCAGCTTGGATGCACAGCGCCAGCGGAATGGGTTCGGTCGTCCCGAGCCTGCGTTCGAGGACCGTGCCTGCGGACAGCGCCAGCGTTCCGCCCAGCGGGAGTAGATATACCGGCCACGCTGCCGCGCCACCGCCGAGGTCTCCTGCGACGACGAGCACGACTCCGGTGAAGCCGACCGCGAGCCCGATCCGTCGACTCGCCGGGAACTCCTCGCCGAGGAATCGACTCGACAGGGCCGCGACGACGAGCGGCTGCAGGGCTGCGATCAGTGCGGCTGTTCCGGCCGGAACTCCGAGACCGACGCCGGTGACGAGGCAGCCGAGGTAGAGGAACTGGCAGAAGAACCCGAGCACTGTCTGACGCCTGACACCGCGCCATGTGGGTCGCAGTCCGCGATACCAGCACCACGCGGCCAGAATCGCGACCGCGACGACGTATCGCCAGGCGAGCAGGGTGTGCGCGGGAGCCTGAGCGGTGCCGAGGTCCGCACCGATGAATCCCGAGCTCCACAGAATTACCAGGGATACAGCTGCAAGGTTGTCTACTCGGGTCATGCGATTGAGGTAACCATACAGGTCTGTATACTTGCAGTGGACCTGTGATCGGAGACACATATGAGCATCACCGCGAAACCGCTGACCCCCGCGGGCGAACGCATACTCACCGTGGCGAGCGCGCTGTTCTACGACCGCGGAATCCGCGCCGTCGGCGTCGACCTCATCGCCGATGAAGCCGGAACGACGAAGAAGACGCTGTACGACAGGTTCGGATCCAAGGACGGACTCGTACTGCGCTATCTGCAACGTCGATACCAGATGTGGTGCGAGTTCGTACTCGACCACATCAGCGCCTTCGAGCCTGGGACCGAACGAATCCTCGGCGTCTTCGACGCCCTCGAGACCTGGATGCGCGCGAACCGTCGCGGGTGCGGATTCGTCAACGCGTTCGCAGAGTTCGGCGGTACCGACCATCCGGCGCTCGAAGTGATCCGAGCCGAGAAGGACTGGACCAGGTCACTGTTCGTTCGACTCGCCACCGAGGGCGGCTTTCCGAACCCCGAAACGCTCGGCACTCAACTCTCGTTGGTACACGAGGGCGCCGTGGTCATGAGTACGGCCGGAGCCCGCGACGACGCCATCGACGTGGCCAGGTCGATCGCGCGATCTCTCGACGGAATGGGTGACGTTTCACGGTAATTCGGAACGTCGACCCGACGAAGGCCACGCGATCACGCCGAGGACCGGGTCCGCTACTGTGTTCGAAGCCCTACAGAGCGGACGGGTAGGTCTCCGGAATCTGTCCGGTCACCCACAGACTCGTCCGCTCCAGGGGTTCGAGCGCGGTGGTCCGATCGATATGGATGATCGCATCGAATTGATCTCCTGCTCGGGCGTGGAAGTAGTGGCTCTGCCTTTCGGTATCCGGCCGGTAGATCACTCCGATTGCCCGCTCGAGACGCGTCGACGATGCAACCTCGACTGCTCGACCGTGAACCGTCGTAGGAATCATGAATGCGTCTGTGTCACCGATGGACTCGTGCAGAAGCGCCTCGATACTGGTGCTCAGAGAAGGACGCACCACCTTGCATTCCGCGTCACCGCCCCAAGTACTCGACGCCGTGACCGTTCCCTCGTGCGTCGTCATACCGATGAGCCTGCAGCTGTCCCCGTAGCGTTCTCGCACCAACTGTCCGACGGTCAGTTCGCCCTGCACACCCAATTCGGTAGCACGTGCATCTCCGACGTGTGAATTGTGCGCCCAGACGACAACCTTTGCGGGATCACCTGTTCGGTGTCCGAGATGGACGATCAACGCATCGAGAGTGTCGGCCATGTGCCGGTCGCGCAGGTTCCACGACGATACCCGTCCACCGAACATCGTTCGGTAGTACGCCTCCGCGTCACGCACGCTCGCGGCATTGCGTTCGGCGTGGAACAACTCGTCGGCGGCTATCTGCCCGTCGCGGTGCGCATACGCCTCCGCGCTTGCCCTCAATTCGACCAGTTGGTCGACCACTTGGGCTTCGCACGTCTCTCCTGCACCGAATGCCGCGGCGTAGCCGTACGATTGGCCATCTTCACCCGTGACCAGGTCGAAGCATCCGTACCGCTCCCGGGCTCGCGCGGCTGCATCTGGGTCGACGGCGTCGAGGTACTCGATCACCTGGTTCATCGATCGATGCAAGCTGTACAGGTCGAGTCCGTAGAAGCCGGTATGCAACCGCGGATCGGCGATCCCGTCGTTGCGATCGCGCAGCCACTGCGTGAATTCTTCCATGACGGTGTTGCGCCACATCCACCCTGGAAACCGTTCGAATCCGCGCAGCGACATCTCGGCCGACGTATCCGTCCCGCCCCCGCGCACATACCGGTCGACGCGGTAAGCGTCGGGCCAGTCCGCCTCGGCGGCCACGGCATCGAAGCCGGCTTCCTCTATCAATCGCTTGGTGATTTCAGCTCGTGCAGAATAGAACTCGTGAGTTCCGTGCGAGCTCTCGCCGATGAGAACCACGTTCGCGTCACCGACCAGATCGAGTATCGCCGCGGTCGACGGCACACCGCGTGGAGCCTCGACAGCGATTGCTCGAATCGCGTCCACGGCAGATCCGCTCCCCGTCGCCGCACCACGCTCGACTACCCCCAGGGTCGTCGTCGGCGTCGACAGGAGGTCTCGAACCTCACGGTCGGTGACTTGGGTGAAGTCCCAGAACGACTCTCCCACAGAGAGAAACGGGGACGGCATGGTCGCGCACACCATCTCGTCCACCATGGAGGCCAGCTCCCGACACGTCGATTCCGGCGCTGCCGGAACAGCGACGATGATTTTCGCCGGATCCTGCGCCCGCAACGTGTCGATCGCGGCGAACATGCTCGAGCCCGTCGCAAGACCGTCGTCCACGACGATGACCGTTCGCCCGCTCACATCCACAGGCGGCCTTCCTTGTCGGTACACCGCCTCGCGCCGAATGAGCTCCCGACCTTCGCGGTCGACCACCGCACGCAGTTGCTCGGCCGAGATTCTCAGGTCGCGGACCACGTCGTCGTTGATCACGAGGCGCCCGCCGCTCGCGAGCGCGCCGACAGCGAACTCCTCGTGATGTGGGGCACCGATCTTGCGCACCACGAACGCATCGAGAGGCGCACCGAGCGCCGACGCGACCTCCCAGGCAACCGGAATGCCGCCTCTGGCGAGTCCGAGAACGATCACGTCGGCGTCGCCACGATGCGCTTCGAGCAGCCCAGCCAACACTCGACCGGCTTCTTTCCGGTCCCGGAACACCCGTGCCGTTCCCGCCGCAGCACTACCCGAACTTCGCCGTCCCATGACGAAAACTCTGCTCCGGTGCCGGACCGAGCGCGTAGGGTCTTTCGGCCCTGCCTGCGCTTCTTTGGACGCTGATTTCCCTCGATCGAAGCCGTCCGGTAGCATACTGCAGGTTGTCTCGGCGAGGGTAGATCCGACCAGGATCTACCGTGATCGACGCGGCTCGGCCCCTGGCCCTGCTCGTACGTGTCCGCCCCGACGAGTCTTGTCCACGATCGATCCAGGAGCTGAAAGTCACATGGCAAACGAAGTAAACAATCTCAAGGCGATCGTCCGCACCGAATTCGGCAAGGGCGCTGCTCGCCGCACACGTCGCGACGGCCAGGTTCCTGCCGTTCTCTACGGACACGGCACCGATCCCCAGCACCTCGCGCTCGATTCTCGCGCGTTCGCGGCGGTTCTGCGTAACCACGGCACCAACGCCGTTCTGACGCTCGACATCGACGGTTCGGAGCAGGTCGCACTGACCAAGTCCGTCGTCGTTCACCCGATCAAGCGCAGCATCGAGCATGCCGACCTCCTCGTCCTCAAGAAGGGTGAGCGCGTCACCGTCGAGGTCAACGTCATCGTCGAAGGTGACGCTGCCGCCGGATCGCTCGTCTACACCGACTCGACCTCCGTCGAGATCGAGGCCGACGCACTGTCGATCCCGGAGCAGATCGAGGTCTCGATCGAGGGCGCCGAGATCGGCACCCAGATCCTGGCAGGCGCGCTGGCATTGCCGGAGGGCGTCACGCTGATCTCCGATCCCGAGCTGCTGCTCGTCAACGTCGTCGAGGCTCCGTCCGAGGAAGACCTCGAGGCCGAGGGCGAGGGCACCGAGCCTGTCTCCGAGACCGGGGAAGCGGAAACTCAGGAAGAGGCCGCGTCGGACGAGAGCAGCTCCGACGAGAGCTAGTCTCACCTCATCACTCCCCTTCGGCGCGCCGTTCCCCTCCCAGGGAGCGGCGCGCCGAAGGCGTCTCACTCGAATGGGAGCACGAACACTGTGACTGCGAAGACAGCGCTGATCGTCGGCCTCGGTAACCCGGGGTCACAGTACGAGACCACTCGCCACAACGCTGGATTCATGGTCGCCGACGTGCTCGCAGATCGGATCGGTGCGAAGTTCTCCTCGCACAAGAAGTCGAACTCCGACATCGTGACCGCCCGGCTCGGCGACCGATCGGTGATCGTCGCGAAGCCCCGCACGTTCATGAATCTCTCCGGTCAACCGGTTGCAGCACTGGCACGCTTCTACTCCGTGGAACCGGCGGACATCGTGGTCGTACACGACGAACTCGACATCGACTTCGGCGCGATCCGCCTGAAACTCGGCGGCGGCGAGGGCGGACACAACGGATTGCGTTCCATCACACAGCATCTCGGAACCAAGGACTATCTGCGGGTCCGGGTCGGCGTGGGACGGCCGCCGGGGCGGATGGATCCGGCCTCGTATGTGCTCAAGCCGTTTTCGTCGGCTGAGCACAAGGACCTCGGAGTGATCTGCGAGGAAGCTGCCGATGCCGCCGAGCTGGTCCTGCGTGTCGGCCTGGAGGCCGCGCAGAATCAGGTGCACCCCCGCTAGCCCAGCAGCGAAGCCGAGTTCGACCGGCGCAGCTTCCCCGACGACGTCTTGGGGATCGAGCCTGGCCCGAGGACGGCGACGGTTCGCGGTCGGACGCCGACCTCGGAGTGCACCGCATGCACCACCTCGTGCTCGATGCGTTTGACCTCATCGGGATTCTGGAAGTCGTTGGTCTCCACGGCAACTGCGAAGCTCTCGCGCTTGTCGCCCGCATCGAGCCGGATGGCGACGGCGTTGCCCGGGCGTACTCCACGTACCGATCCCGCGGCGCGTTCGATATCCGTTGGATAGATGTTGCGGCCACCCATGATGATGACGTCCTTGATGCGCCCGCAGACGACCACGAGACCTTCCTCGGTGAAGTAGCCGACGTCGCCGGTGTCGAGCCAGCCGTCGGCGTTCTGTGTGGCGACCGGTCCTTCGACGGTGATGTAACCCGGCGTCACCGCTCTACCTCGCACCTCGATGATCCCGACGCCACGGGCCGTCAGGACCTGGCCTTCCTTGTCGACGACGCGCCCTTCGAGATTGGGCACCATCTTGCCCAGTGTCGCGAGCCTGCGAAGATTGCCCTTCGTCGCGGGCACCGCGCGTCCCATCGCTTCGAGCAGATCGGCGTCGACGACATCGAGCACCTGACCTTGAAGCGGGTCCGGAATGGACACGGCGAGTGTCGTTTCCGCCATGCCGTACACCGGGGCGAGCGCCAACGGATCCAATTTGTACGGCTTCCCGGCCTCGGCAAGCGACATCATCGTGTCGGGGTCGACCGGCTCGGCGCCGTTCCAGGCGTACCGCAGCGAGCTCAAGTCGAGATCGAGATCGTCCTCGGCTTGCGACAACCGCCGCGCCAGCAGTGAGTACGCGAAATTCGGTGCTGCCGTGACGGTTCCACGATACTTGTGGATGAGCTTGGCCCACAGCAACGGTGACCGAAGGAAGTCGAGCGGGGTGATGCTGACGACCTCGGCGCCGACCTGCATCGGAACGGTCAGGAAGCCCACCATTCCCATGTCGTGGAACAGCGGCAGCCACGACACCATCACGTCCGAATCGACGTCGAACTTGATTCGGTCGATCATCGCGTAGGCGTTGACGTAGAAGTTCTCGTGCGTGATCCGCACGGCCTTCGGCGACCCGGTGGAACCGGACGTCAACTGCTGCAACGCGATGTCGGATTCGTCGGTGTCGACGGGATCGAGGTCCCGTCCGGCCCGCATGTCCTCGATCTTCAGCACAGTGATGCCGCGTTCTTCGAGAATCGGAGCGGCGATATCGAACGGTGCACCCAGAATGACGGCCTTGGCCTCGATCATCCGCACGACAGTCTCGGTGTCGGTGCCCCACACAGCCAGATCGGTCCGCGGCGTCGGCTGGTGCAACATCGTCACCGAACCGCCGCGCATCCAGGTCGCCTGGCACGCCGGCGCGATGTCGACGGGCTGACCCGCCAGGATGCCGATAGCATCGCCTCGATCGATTCCCGCGTCTGCGAGCGCCCCGGCCATCGATCTGGCCACCCGGTGGATTTCTCCCCAGGACTGGCGCAGCGCCTCATCGGGCTCGCCGGTGACCAGCCCACGCTTGCTGGTGCGAGCCGTCGCGAACATCTCTTCGGTGAACTTGCTCAATGCTCATCTCCTGTGAGAAAAATCCCGACCCCCTCCACGCTATTGAATCCGCACCCGGACGGGAACCGTTACCGACGAATACGTCCGAGTACCCTGGTACCGGCAACACGCCCACATTGAAGTAGAAGAGGTTCGCTTGAGCACGCCCGATTCGGTAGACACCGGCACCACCCCCACCGAGTCGGCCCCGAAAAGCGTTCACAAAGAGCTAGCGGGCGAGGTCGAACGTCGCCGCACCTTCGCCGTCATCTCGCATCCCGACGCCGGTAAGTCCACGCTGACCGAGGCGCTCGCGCTGCACGCTCGCGTCATTTCCGAGGCCGGTGCCATCCACGGCAAAGCCGGCCGACGCTCCACCGTCTCGGACTGGATGGAGATGGAAAAGGCTCGCGGCATCTCGGTGAGCTCCACGGCGTTGCAGTTCAACTACCAGGTCGACCCGACGGTCGACGACATCAACGTCATCAACCTCGTCGACACCCCTGGCCACGCCGACTTCTCGGAAGACACGTACCGAGTACTGACGGCCGTCGACGCCGCGGTGATGCTCATCGACGCAGCCAAGGGCCTCGAACCGCAAACCCTCAAGCTGTTCCAGGTGTGCCGCCAGTTCGGCATTCCGGTCATCACTGTCATCAACAAGTGGGATCGCCCGGGCCAGTCGCCGCTGGAGCTTCTCGACGAGATCGAGACACGCATCGGATTGACGCCGACGCCGCTGTACTGGCCGGTCGGCATCGCGGGTGACTTCCGTGGACTGCTCGACGTTCGGGAAGGCAACTACATTCGCTTCACCCGTACCGCAGGCGGCGCGACCATCGCCCCCGAGGAACTCATGGACGCCGACGCCGCTGCCGCGCGCGAGGGCTCGGACTGGGACACGGCGCTCGAGGAGAGCGAGCTTCTCGTCTCCAGCGGTCAGGGACACGACCAGGAAATGTTCCTCGCAGGCCAGACATCTCCGGTTATCTTCGGGTCCGCGATGCTGAACTTCGGCGTCAGACAGATCCTCGACACCCTCGTCGCATTGGCGCCCGCTCCGGGACCTCGCGAGGACGTCACGGGCGGCGTCCGCGAGGTCACCGATCCGTTCAGTGCAGTCGTGTTCAAGGTCCAGGCCGGTATGGACACCGCGCATCGTGACCGACTGGCCTTCATGCGCGTCGTATCCGGCGTGTTCGAACGCGGCATGGTCGTCACCCACGCCCAGACCGGAAAGCCGTTCACGACGAAATATGCACTCACGGTCTTCGGCCGCGAGCGCACCACCGTCGAGAACGCATACCCGGGAGATGTCGTCGGCCTCGTCAACGCGACGGCACTCGCTCCCGGACATACGTTGTTCAGCGAGAAGAAGGTCGAGTACCCGCCGATTCCGTCCTTCGCCCCCGAACACTTCGCCGCGTTGCGCGTCGACAGCGCGGACAAGTACAAGAAGTTCCGACGCGCAGTGGAACAGATGGACTCCGAAGGCGTAGTCCAGGTATTGCGCAACGACATTCGCGGCGACGCCTCCCCTGTGCTCGCCGCCGTCGGACCGATGCAGTTCGAGGTCGTCACAGCCAGAATGAAAACCGAGTTCGGCGTCGACGCCCGGCTCGAACCCCTCGGCTACTCGGTGGCCAGGCGCACCGACGCAGACTCGGCCGTCGAGCTCGGCCGTCAACGCGGAGTGGAAGTCTTCACGCGCACCGACGGGGCGTTGCTCGCGCTCGTCAGCGACAAGTGGCGACTGCAATACCTGGAGAAGGAGATGCCCGAGCTGACGTTGGAGCCGCTCGTCGCCGCAGGCGAGTAGCGCGCAGGTCGTGGCCTGGGTTACGTGTGCAGAACGGACACATGAATCCCAAGATCGCCCCATAAACCGGTGAAGTGTTATTCTTCGGTGGTCCGAACGGACTTCGAGTATGTTTCTTGGCAGTCGCGGAGTTCCACGTATCCGAAGAGCTTCAAATTACCGATGTGGGGTTGGCAATGACACAGGGTTCGCTATGACGCAGGGATCCAGCTATCCGCTGGCGGGAATCAAGATCGGTCAGGCACCGGCTCATCGTCTGAGCACGCCCACGCCGAAGCTGGCCGTCGGAGTGTCACCGTCCACGTCGGACGCACCTGAGGAGAAGGCGGAGGCCGCCGAACCGACCGACGAGGCGACCGCAACCCCACCCAAAGCTCAGGCCAAGACCGACGAGCAGAACGCATCGAAGACCGTGACGAAGCACGACCCCAGTACGACGCCAAAGCAGCCCTCCAAGGAATCGAACGAGGTTGAAGTGACTACTAGCGATCAGATCTCCGAGCACGGCCTGCCCACCAACGGCCGCTCCACTCATTCGTCCAGCGCCGGCGCGGGCTCGACCTCCACGGGCGTCGGCCGTAGCGGCGCTCCGGACCGCCGCACCGCCATGGGCGTTGCATCGGTGCGTATCGCCGGACGCCTCACGCAGAACGAGCTGGGTAGCCGCACCGGCGACATCCGCACCCCCGACACCTCCGTCGGACCCGACGAGCTGCTCCAGCTTCTGGGTGAGTACCTCGTCTCCGGTGGACTTCAGAACCCGGAGATCCACGTCCGGTCCAACGGTCAGACCATCGTCCTCGATCTGCTCAACCCAGCCAAGGGCTACCGCTGATCCTGTAAGACCTGGCGTCGGAACGCCTCTGGCTGGGCTATTTCCAGTGCCAGAGGGTTCCTTGCTGTGCCCGAATCATTCTCGTTCGACGAGCCTGGACGGCACCGCATCTTCGGGGATCTCCGACGCGGCGCACGGGCGCTCTTCCGCAGTGAACCACCCGTGATAGTGGAACAACGTCCCGAGCACTCGGCTCGTCACGTCGATCTGGATGCGGTGGCGCTGCTCGCCCTCGTCCCACCATTCGCGAGCCGACGTCAGCGCCGAAGCGAGTTGCGGGATACGAACACCGAGGACTCGCGGCGCGTCACTGTCGAGCACCAGACCGCCGTCGCTGTCGACGCTGCACCTGGTGTGGACGATCATGTCCGAGGAGTACCCGAGGTAGTCGAGCGCGAAGTCAGGCGACGCGGTACGCGCCGGCGTCACCATGATCGAGTTCATTCCCTGTGGCTTGCCGGCGAAGGCAAATCTGCGTACGAACGCGAGCGTCTCCCGGCCGATGTCGTCGACGTAGGCGTAATTCGCGATCGTGAATGGAACGTCGCTCGCTTTTCCTGCCGGGAACAGGCCGCGCCGACCACCGAGCCACAGAACCGGGGGCGGGACCAGCGCAGAATGCCGCATCTCTTCCATGACCCCGACGCCCAGCTGGCATCTGTTGTCCGCAGAGGACACACCGAAGCGCCACTGAACCTTCGGGTGCAACTTCTCGAAATCGGAGCCGAGCGCTGTCCTGACGACGGAGCTTGCGCTCGTGTGCGATCCAGTTCCCATCCTCACACCGTACGTATCGATCGCGGTCGGCGGCGCTAGTCCAGCTCAGCAGCCAATTCCATCCAGCGTTCTTCCGCCACGTCCTTGTCGGCGAGCACCTTCTTGAGCTCGGTATCGAGTTCGAGTAGCTTGCCCGAGTCCGACGCAGCCGTCACCAGTTCGGCGTGCAACGCGATCTCGCGATCGGACAGCCGGACGACGAGCTTCTCGAGCTTGCTCAGCTCCTTGCGTGCCGCCCGCTCCGACGCAGCGTCTCGCACGGCCTTTTTCGCGGTCCCACCCGTGGTGAGGGAATCGGGGGTGGCATCGGCCGCGATGACGGCACGCCGACGCAGATACTCCTCGATGCCGCCGGGCAGGTTGGTCAGCTTGCCGTCGCCGAACAAGGCCCATGTCGAGTCGCAGATACGCTCGATCAGGTACCGGTCGTGACTGATGACCACGAGTGTTCCCGCCCAGCTGTCCAGCAAGTCTTCGAGTTGTTGCAGGGTGTCGATGTCCAGGTCGTTGGTGGGCTCGTCGAGCAGCAGCACGTTCGGCTCGGCCATGAGTACCCGCGTCAGCTGCAGTCTGCGGCGTTCGCCACCGGACAGATCTCCGACAGGCGTGCGCTGGCGAGCAGGTGTGAAGCCCAACCGCTCAGCGAGCTGACCTGCCGACACCTCCTTGTCGCCCAGCGTGATTCGCTCGGCGACCTCTTTGACGGCGTCGAGAACGCGGAGCTTCTTCGGCAGGTCGTCCAGTTCCTGCTTCAGCCAACCGATCTTGACGGTCTGCCCCTCGATGCGCTTGCCTGCAGCCGGTTTCAGCTCCCCGGCGAGCGTGCGGAGCAACGTCGTCTTGCCGGATCCGTTGACACCGACCAGACCGACACGCTCACCGGGCGCCAGACGCCATGTGAAGTCCTTGACCAATTCACGGCCGTCGGGAGTTTCGAGCCGTGCGTCCTCGAGTTCGATGACCACGCGTCCGAGCCTGCGTTGCGCAAACGACGCGAGCGCCACGGAGTCACGCGGGGCCGGCACGTCGGCGATCAATGCCTCTGCGGCCTCGATGCGGTACTTGGGCTTCGACGTCCGAGCCGGTGCGCCTCGGCGCAACCATGCGAGTTCCTTGCGGGCGAGGTTTCGGCGACGCTCCTCGGACGCATCGGCCTGACGTGAGCGCTCGGCGCGGGCGAAGACCCAGTCGTTGTATCCGCCCTCGTAGGTTTCGATGCCACCGCCCACGACTTCCCACGTCTGGTTGGCCACGGTATCGAGGAACCAACGATCGTGAGTGACGACGACGAGCGCGCTGCGACGCGACACCAGGTGCGCGGCAAGCCATTGCACACCCTCCACGTCGAGGTGGTTGGTCGGCTCGTCGAGGACGAGCAGATCGAGATCTTGAACCAGCGCGGCCGCCAGCGCGACACGGCGACGCTCGCCGCCGGACAGGTTGTCGATCGGGGCGTCGAGACCCGAGCTGCCTGCCGGTCCGAGGTCAGCGATTCCGATGCCCGTCAAGATGTTTCGGACCCGTGAGTCACCGGCCCACTCGTGCTCGGCCATGCCGAGCGGGTCGAGAACTACCTGCCCGACGGTCGATCCGGGCGGCAATACCCCGCGCTGCGTCACGACCGCCATGCGGAGTCCGCCCACGCGGCTGACGCGACCGGAATCGGGTGGCTCGATGCCCGCGAGCACCTCGAGTGTCGTCGTCTTGCCGCCGCCGTTGAGGCCGACCATGCCGATGCGTTCGCCCTCCTGGACGCCGAGGGACACGCCGTCGAGCAGCGGCTTCACACCGAAGGACTTGGAAACGTTTTCGAGATTGACGAGATTGACCATCAGGGGAAACCAATCGATTCACTAGTAACAACGCGAGCACCGGGAACTGGACCGCTCGCGACACGCACCGTGCGGCAGACACCCGCACCGGACAGTTCAGCGCTGACCGACACCGCGGTGTCGGCGTCGGCGCACAGGAATGCACAGGTGGGACCGGAGCCGGACACGATTCCGGCCAGAGCCCCCGCGGTCACGCCCGCCCGCAGCGTTCGGCGTAGTTGCGGAAGCAACGACGTCGCCGCGGCCTGGAGATCGTTGCCCAGCAATGGCGCAAGGGCATGCGCATCACCGCTGGCGAGTGCTTGCATCAGCGCGTCGGGCGCGCCGAGGCGAGGCGGGCTCCCCTTGGCTCTGAGTTCGTCCAACTCGGCGAACACCGCCGGAGTCTGCAATCCACCCTTGGCCAGCGCAAGAACCCAGTGGAACGTGTTGCGGGACAACACCGGGAGCAGTTTCTCGCCGCGTCCGGTTCCGACCGCGGTGCCGCCGTGCAGAACGAATGGGACGTCGCTTCCCAGCTTCGCGGCAAGGTCGGTGAGTTCGCCACGGGACAACTCCAACTTCCACATCGCGTCGAGTGCGACGAGCGTCGCCGCCGCATCGGAGCTACCGCCGGCCATACCGCCCGCAACCGGGATGCCCTTGTCGATGGTGATCTCGACGAGCGGTTCACGGCCGACCGCGTCGGCCAACAGCACGGCGGCCTTCCACACGAGATTTCGCTCGTCCGTCGGGACCTTCTTGGCGTCGGCACCCTTGACGTTCACGCGCAGACCCTGCGACGGCACCACCGAGATCTCGTCGGACAGCGACAGGGCCTGGAACACCGTCGTGAGTTCGTGGTAGCCGTCGTCCCGCAGGTCACCTACCGACAGGTGCAGGTTCACCTTCGATGGAGCCCGGACGATGACGGGGCTGTGGACGACTGATAGCACGGTAGTCAACAGTATCGGAGAAACAGGGTCGGCAAGAACCAGCATCGAGGACAGTAACGGTCCGCAATAGATGCCAGTATCTACACATGCGGGAAACATCGGCACGATTGCTCAAGTTGCTGTCTCTGCTCCAGACACGTCGAGACTGGGCAGGAGCTGAGCTGGCCGAGCGGCTGGCCGTGACGCCTCGGACGGTGCGACGCGACGTGGACAAGCTGCGCGAGATCGGCTATCCGGTCAACGCGACCGCAGGCGTCGGAGGCGGGTATCAACTCGGTGCAGGCGCCGAGATGCCGCCGCTACTGCTCGACGACGACGAGGCCCTCGCGGTGGCGTTCGGGCTGCAGTCCGCGGCAACCGACTCGGTCGCAGGAATCGGCGAGGCCTCCTTGCGGGCGCTGACGAAGCTTCGTCAGGTCATGCCGTCGCGCATCCGGCACCGGCTCGACGCCCTACGTATCGATGTCGTCGAACGCCCTCCACGATCGGCGGTCGACGCGTCGATCCTGTCCGTGGTCGCCGGTGTGTGCCACAACCGCGAACGGCTGCGATTCGACTACCGAACGCACGACGGGACCGAGGCCCGCCGCGAGGTGGAGCCGTACAGCCTCGTCCGAGCGGGTGCGCGCTGGTACCTGCTCGGGTGGGATCTCATGCGAGAGGACTGGCGATCCTTCCGCGTCGACCGACTGCAACCGAAGATCCCGACGGGCCCACGCTTTTCTCCGCGGGAGCTTCCGGCCGGCGGCGCCGCGGCATTCGTCGCCGCCGGAATCGACCGCGCATTCAGCCAGGTGCAGGCGAGGATAAAGCTGCACGCCTCGATCCAGACCATCGCGCCGATGGTCGACGAGGAGTGGGGAACCCTCGAATCGAGCGGCGACGACGCATGCATCATCATCCTGTCCGGGGATTCCCTGCCGTCGATCGCGCGGTGGTTGTCAGCATTCGACACCGACTTCACCGTGATCGATCCGCCGGAGTTGCGTGACGAATGCGCCCGGATGGCGGAACGGCACGCGCTGCTCAGCCAGCGGTACAGCCGCGCGCTCGAGTTGCCCGCGGCTGCCCGCTTGAATGGACCGTAGAAGCTATTTGGGCAGTTTCCAAGCGATCACGGCGGCGGCCCAGCGATCAGGGGCGCCGCCAGCGATCAGGGCCTCGTCCCCGCCAACCTGACGAACGCTGCGGCGTCGATTGTCTCGCCGCGTGCCGAGGGGTCGATGTCTGCCTCCCGCAGGCGCCGCTCCGCCTCGACGGGCGATCCGGCCCAGCCTGCGAGCGCGGCACGCAGTGTCTTGCGGCGCTGCGCGAAGGCAGCGTCGATGACGGTGAAGACCTTCCGGCGATGGGCGTCGTCCATCGACCACGGTGGCTCGGCGTACCGATCGATCCGTACGAGCCCGGACTCCACCTTCGGCACCGGCCAGAACACCGAACGGCCGACCGAACCTGCGCGTTTGACGGTTCCGAAGAAGTTCGCCTTGACGCTGGGGATGCCGTAGATCTTGCTGCCCGGATCGGCGGCCAATCGGTCGGCTACCTCGGCCTGAACCATCACCATGGCTGTGCGCAGGGAAGGCAGTTCGGAGAAGAGGTGAAGCAGAACTGGGACGGCAACGTTGTACGGCAGGTTCGCCACCAGCGCCGTCGGCTCACCCGGAATGTCCGACGCGGTCACTCGGAGCGCATCGAACTCGACGACCGTGAGTTGCTCGGTATGCGACGGGGCACGCTCGGCTACGGTCTGAGGGAGACGCCCCGCGAGCTTGGGATCGATCTCGACGGCGATGACGGCGTCGGCGACGTCGAGAAGCGCAAGCGTCAGCGATCCGAGCCCCGGGCCGACCTCGAGTACGGTGTCCGATCCCCCGACGCCCGCCGAGGCGACGATGCGGCGCACGGTGTTGGCGTCGTGTACGAAGTTCTGGCCGAGCGATTTGGTGGGCCGTACATCCAACTCGGCGGCGAGAGATCGTACTTCTGCAGGTCCGAGCAGCGCCGCAGGTTCCCTCACATGTTCAAGCACTGTGAAAACTCTACGCACCTACCGCAGGAGCGCGGCCTGCGGAGGTACTGGTCACCGGTAGCCGAGGCGAGCGGTGCATGCAGGCCATGCGCCCCAGCCCTGCGACTTCTGTGTCACCGACGCGATGGCGATCTGCTCCTCGCGGGTGGCAAGGTCGGCACGCGGTGCGTACTTGAGACCGCCTTGACGCTCCCAGGTGTTCTGATCGAACTGCACGCCACCGTAGAAGCCGTTTCCGGTGTTGATCGCCCAGTTTCCAGTTGCCTCGCACTGTGCGAGCGCATCCCACGTCGCACTGTTCTCGACGGGCGGGACCTCGGTCCCCGGCTTCGCACCGACGCGGACGACCTTCGGTTGCGCGGGAACCTTGATGTCCTCGTCGACCTTCTCGCGGCCGACCTCGGCGCCGTTGACGGTGTTGATCTGCCAGGTGATGTCGGAGATGCCCGGGGCACCGGGGTTCTCGACGACGGTTCGGCTCATGTTCATCGTCGGATCCTCGATGCGCTGCTCCGGCGGGAGGACATCGGTGGTCTCGGTCTTCGTTTCGGTGCGGTCGCGGGTGACGACGATTTCGACGCCGTCCGCAACCTTCGCGTCAGGGCCCGGCGTGACCGTGTCGGCCTGCTCGAGCGGCATGCCCGCTTCTTCGAGGAATTCCCGGACGGTTGGGGCAGCCAGCGTCACCGGGGTTGCCGGAGCGGCACCGTCGACCAGCGAGACCTGCTTGGGGAGCGCGACATCGAGTTCGGTGCCTTCGAGCGGAAGCCGCTCGCCACGCGAGGCCGACACGTGTACGTCCTCGGCGAGGTTCATCTGCTGCAGTGCCTCGTCGACGGTCAATGCCGTCGTCCAGATCTGTTGAGGCTGGCCGTCCACCGTCACGTTCAACTCGCGAGCGCGACGGTAGACGACCGTCTCACCATCCGACAGCGGCTCTTCGCCAGAGGGCGCTACGAGATCCTTGTCACTTGCTTCGTATCCGGCCGCTTCGAGTGCGCCGTCGACGTCCGAAGTCATCGTGCTGAGCGTGATCATTTCGCCATCGACGTCGATCGTCACGGTTTTGTGACGAGCGACTGCGGTGGCACCCCCGACAATCAGCGTGAGCAGCAGCGCGGCCACCACCAGGTACAACGTGAGAGACCTGGTGGAGTTGAGGCGGGCGATACTAGACACAAGTGATTCCTGAGATCGTCGGCGTTACCTTTACGAGGAACGCCTGCCGGCTGGATCACGATACGGTAACGAATCGGTGGACATCCCGCAACTCCGCGCCCGATATACAAGCGATCACGGCCTCCCCTGACTGCCTGTGACCTGCCGTGTGCTTGTGTGAACAGCCGAAAGTAACGATTCACGCACGAGCGGTAAGCGCGTACACCCTCTCCGCATTCGCCGTTACCTTCGCCGCCAACTCGTGCGGATCCTGATCACGGATCGCCGCGAGTGCACGCGCGGTGTACGGCAAGCAGTAGGGCTCGTTCGGCGCGCCACGGAAAGGATGCGGCGTCAGGAACGGCGCATCGGTCTCCACCAGCAACTGGTCGTCGGGAATCAAGGCGGCGGCTTCGCGGAGCGCATGAGCATTCTTGAAGCTGACTGTCCCCGACAGGCTGAGCACGTACCCGGCGTCGATACACGCACGCGCCATCTCCGGACCGGACGAAAAGCAATGGAAGATGACGGTCTCCGGCGCGCCTTCTGCACGAAGCACCGTCAACAGATCGTCGTCGGCCTCGCGGTTGTGGATCATCAGCGGCTTCTGTAGCCGCTTGGCCAGGTCGATGTGCCAGCGAAAGCCGTCGTGCTGCTCGGGCACGCTCGCGCACCCGTCGAGCTTCCCTGGCCAGTAATAATCGAGCCCGGTCTCCCCGACTGCGACCACTCGTGGATCCGACGACAGCTTCTCGATCTCGACCTTGACCTCGTCGGTGAGCACGTTGGCGCGCGTCGGGTGAATTGCGGTGGCTGCCCAAACGCGGGAGTCCCAGTGCGCGGCGTCCACGGCGAAACGTGCAGCCCCCAGGTCGTCGGCGACGGTGACGACTCTCCCGACACCGACGGACTCGGCTCGATCGAGGATTGCAGCGACACTCGCGGCGTCGGAAGCACCACAAGCGTCGAGATGGGTGTGGGCGTCGACGAGGCTGTCGAGAGGTTCGGGCAACGGTGGTGCAGGACGATCTTTGGTCACGTCGTTAGAGTAGGCGCACCATGACTGCGCCAGCTGATGCCTCACGGCCCCCTTTCTATGTCACGACCGCGATCGCGTACCCGAACGGCGTGCCGCACATCGGACACGCGTACGAGTACATCTCCACGGATGTGATCGCCCGATTCAAACGACTCGACGGCTATGACGTCATGTTCCTGACCGGGACCGACGAGCACGGACTGAAGATGCAGCAGACGGCCGTCAAGGAAGACATCGACGTCCGAGACCTCGCCGCCCGCAACTCGGACGTGTTCAAGAAGCTCGACGAGACTCTCGGGATCTCCTACGACCGGTTCATTCGCACCACCGACGCCGATCACCACGAGGCCAGCAAGGCCATCTGGGCCAAGATGGTCGAGCGCGGCGACATCTACCTCGACGCGTTCGCAGGTTGGTACTCGGTTCGTGACGAGGCGTTCTACACCGAAGCAGAAACGACGCTGACCGAGGACGGCACCCGCATCGCGACCGAGACCAGTACGCCCGTCGAGTGGACCGAGGAGGCGTCGTACTTCTTCAGGTTGTCCGCTTATCAGGACAAGCTGCTGGAGCTGTACGACAGCAACCCAGACTTCATCGCACCGAACACCCGTCGCAACGAGATCGTCAATTTCGTCAAGAGCGGTCTGCGGGACCTGTCGATCTCGCGGACGACATTCGACTGGGGTGTCCAGGTTCCGAACGATGCCGACCACGTCATGTACGTCTGGGTCGACGCGTTGACCAACTACCTCACCGGCGTCGGCTACCCGGACACCGACTCGGAGAAGTTCCAGAAGTACTGGCCTGCAAGCCTGCACATCATCGGCAAGGACATCACCCGATTCCACACGGTCTTCTGGCCGGCATTCCTGATGTCGGCCGGCATCGAACTGCCGAAGCGCGTGTTCGTGCATGGATTCCTGAACAACAAGGGCGAGAAGATGTCCAAGTCGCTCGGCAACGTCGTCGACCCCTTCGCACTCGTCGACGAGTTCGGTCTCGATCCGCTCCGCTTCTTCCTGCTGCGAGAGGTCTCCTACGGCCAGGACGGCAGCTACAGCGCCGAGGCAATCGTGACGCGCATGAACGCCGACCTGTCCAACGAGCTCGGCAACCTCGCGCAACGCTCACTGACGATGGTTGCCAAGAACCTCGACGGGAAGGTCCCGACGCCAGGCCCGTTCACGTCCGACGACGAGGCTCTGCTCGCGCGCGCCGACGCGCTGCTCGACATCTGCCGCAGGGAATTCGACGTGCAGGCTCTGCACACTGCGCTCGAAGCGATCTGGTCGGTGCTCGGCGAAACGAACCGCTACTTCTCTCAGCAGGAGCCGTGGGTCCTGCGCAAGACCGATCCGGACCGGATGGCCACGGTGCTCTACGTGACGCTCGAGGTTCTGCGCATCGTCGGCATTCTCGTGCAGCCCGTCATGCCCGGTTCGGCGGCACGGATCCTCGAGCTGCTCGGCGATCCAGCTCACGAGTTCGTCGACATCGCAACACGAATGGTGCCGGGCGAGGCGCTGCCCGCGCCGTCACCGGTGTTTCCGAAGTACGAGGTCAAGACCGCTTGAATGGTCCATCCATACGATCAAATGGCTAGCAGGGTCCATTCAAGCGAACGGGACCATCGCTTGAATGGACCATCCATACGATCAGATAGCTAGCAGGGTCCATTCAAGCGGGTGTGGTGACCACCTTTTCCAGCTCAACGAGCGAATTCTCCAGGTGCGTCAGGATCCGCTGCAGGTGCGGGACGCTTCGTCGACACCCGATGAGCCCGAAATTCAGCGAATCTGCGCTACTGGCGACGGTGATGTTGAG
The DNA here is from genome assembly GCF_057808915.1 of Rhodococcus sp. FG69. Taxonomy (NCBI): domain Bacteria; kingdom Bacillati; phylum Actinomycetota; class Actinomycetes; order Mycobacteriales; family Nocardiaceae; genus Rhodococcus; species Rhodococcus sp. FG69. The sequence goes on from NZ_JBMDIX010000020.1 coordinate 86,707, forward strand.
CGCCATGCCGTCGGCCACGATGGAGGCCGGGTAGACCCCGTCGAGACGTGCTCCGTTCCAATACAACTCGTCCTTCGCACCGGGCACGTTGGAGATGATGACGTTGAACGGCGGTGGAGTGTTGTTGACGAATCCCGGGACCGCCCCGAACAGTAGCGGCAACATCGTCGCGGCCCCGAACGCCAGGGACTCGAGAGTGTTGAACTCCCGCATCATGTCCTTGCCCTTGACGGTGGAGTCGGTGATACACGCCAGCCGTTCGAGCGGATCCGATTCGTGCGTACCGAGATTGCACAGGATGGTCGACACCGAGTTACCCTGGCTGCGGTCCTCTCCGGGCTTGCGTAGAGACACGGGAACCATTGCGATCAAAGGCGAATCGGGAAGCGCCTCCTCGTCGATGAGATAGCCGCGCAGGGCACCGGCGCACATGGCGAGGACGATGTCGTTCAACGTCACGTCCAATGCCCTGGCCACCTTGGTCATTCGCGTGATCGACCAACTTTCGGCGGCGAACCGTCGGGCTCCGCCGATCGGCACGTTGAACATCGTTCGCGGCGCCCGAAGCGGCAGCTGGGCGCCCTCGTTCTTCAACGCGCGCACACCCAGTCGCGCGGCGGCCGGTACGAAGTCCGCCAAATCGCCGACGATCTTGCGCCCCAACGACAGGCCGCCCGCTACCGTCTCGAGTGCCGTCGACGGCTTGGGTGCCGGCTTCGAGTGGAACAGCGACGGATCCCACGTTGCGACGCCGCTCCGGTCGTCGGGATCGGTCGTCAGCGTGTTCATCATGAGCTTCAATGCCGAGACACCGTCGACGAGCGAGTGGTGCACTTTGGTGTACAAAGCGATTCGCCCGTCCGCGAGTCCCTCGATGATGTGCAGTTCCCACATCGGACGATAGCGGTCGAGCGGGGTGCCGTGATTGAGGGAGATGAACTGAAACAGCTCGCGGATGCGTCCGGGCGCAGGCAGGACCACGCGTCGAACATGATATTCGAAATCTATATCGTCCTCGCGTGACCAGGCGAGCGCGCCCATGACGTTGACCGGCCTGCCGGGGCGCTTACGAAACAGCTCGTGCACCTCACCCTTTGTGAACTGTGTGTGGATCAAGTCCGCAAGGTCGTGAGGTTCCCCAGCAGGTACGAATAACTGCAGCCCGCCGACATGCATCGGGTGTTCTCTGGACTCGGCGATCAGGAACACGGATTCGGTTACGGGCATGAGCGCCATGTGCGATCACCTTTGCGCCTAGTTTCGATCACGGTGTGACATCGAACACGATCTCACGTTAATGCAACCTAGATCACAGGATAATGTCTGTTACAGAGGGTCCCAAGAAAGTTGTACGAGAGGAGGCGAGGACGATGAACACCGTGCTCTCCGCACTGAAACAACCTAAATCGTCGCCGAAGGGTACCTCCAACAGGGTCGATGTCCGTGGCCGAAGCGTGAGCTCACGTGCTCTCGCGGTCTACCTGCAGCTCACGGTCCGCCCCTTCCTGACAGTCTGGTCGAAGGCGCCCGGCCTCCCCTGGCCGATGGGACTGGTCGACTACGCGGGAATGCTGGTCCCGCCGTTGAAGGGCACGGAATATCGGTCGGTGATGTTGGCCGAGTGCGAGGCGGAATGGATCCGCGCCGAGGGCGTCGGGAACGACCGGGTCGTGTTGTACCTGCACGGCGGCGCGTTCGTCTGCTGCGGCCTGAACACGCACCGACGGCTCACCTCTCGCGTCTCCCAGAGCGTCGATGCGCCCGTTCTGTCGGTCGACTACCGCATGATGCCGCGCAACCCGATCTCGCACGCGGTGGAAGACGGAGTCGACGGCTACCGCTACCTCCTCGATTCCGGGTACCGGCCGGACCAGATCTTCATCGCAGGCGATTCAGCGGGCGGCTACCTGGCCTTCATGGTCGCTCTGATGCTGCGCGATCTCGACCTTCCGACGCCTGCGGGAATCGTCACGATGTCCCCGCTGACCGACATGGATCCGACGGGCAAGCTCGAGCACGACAACGCATCTCGATGCGCGGTGTTCCCCGCAGGTGCAGTCCCCGCGCTCACGGTGTTGGCCGACCGCGTCGACGCCCGCATCGTCGTCGAGGGCACCCGCGGCCCACGTGTGTCGCCGGTCGACGCCGATCTGACGGGCCTTCCCCCGGTTCTCATTCAGGCGGGGTCGACCGAAATCGTGCTCGCCGACGCCGAACTCATGGCCGACCGTCTGGTGGCCGCCGGCGTCGACTGCGAACTGCAGGTGTGGCAAGACCAGGTTCACGTGTTCCAGGCGGCCGACTTTCTCCCCGAAGCGCAGCACGCTCTACGCACGATCGGCCAGTTCGTTCGCTCGCGTAGCGCGATTCGGTTTGCGCAGGACTCCGCCTGAGTTACGTTGTCCCCATGGCAGTCACAGCAGACAAAGAGGTCGACATCGAAGCCGATGCGGCAGCAGTGCTCGAAGTACTCGCAGATGTGGAAGGGATTCCGTCGTGGTCACCCGTCCACAAGAAGGTGGAGGTCGTCGACCGGTTCGACGACGGTAAGCCCCATCATGTGAAGATGGAGGTCTCGATCCTCGGAATCAACGACGAGCAGACCGTCGAGTACACGTGGTCGGACAACAAGGTGATCTGGGATCTGGTCGAGAGCACCCAGCAGAAGGCTCAGCACGGCGAGTACACACTCACCCCGTCTGCCAAAGGCACGCACGTGAAGTTTTCGTTGACCGTCGACCCGAAGATCCCCCTCCCAGGGTTCCTCGTGAAGAAGGGCACCAAGACGATTCTGGAGGCCGCAACCGAAGGACTTCGGCAGCAAGTCCTCGGCTGAGACCTCGCTACACTCCCGCCACCCGGGAGGCGAGCACCGCCTCGTACAACTCCCTCTTGCTGACGCCGTCGACAGCCAGCTGCGCGCACGCATCCTTCAACCGCATGCCCGACGCCACGAGCTGTTCGACGTCGTCGATGAGGTCTTCCGGTTCCGACGCCACCGCCACGGCACCGGCGAGAACAACGGTGATCTCGCCGCGCACGCCGTCTTCGGCCCACGTGGCGAGTTCGCCGAGGGTTCCACGCTTGACCTCCTCGTAGGTCTTGGTGAGCTCCCTGCAGACAGCGGCCCGGCGATCCGGACCGAGAACCGCGACGGCGTCGGCGAGGCACGCAGCGAGGCGATGGGGGGCTTCGAAGAAGACGCATGCGCGCTTCTCGGACTTCAGCGACTCGAAGAACTTGCTTCGCTGGCCCTGTTTGCGCGGCGGGAACCCGTCGAAGCAGAAGCGCTCGACAGGCAGGCCTGACAACGCCAGCGCCGTCGTCACCGCCGACGGACCGGGCAGACACGTCACCGGGAGGTCGGCGTCGACGCAGGCGGCGACCAAGCGATATCCAGGATCACTCACCGACGGCATGCCCGCATCCGTGACCAGCAGGACCGACTTGCCGTCTCGAACGGCGTCGACCAGACCGGGAAGGCGCGCTGTCTCGACCTGGTCGTAGAAGCTGACCACCTTTCCGGTGATCGTCACCCCGAGTCCCGACGCCAGGTGTTTGGTCCGGCGGGTGTCTTCAGCTGCGACGACGTCGGCTGTGGCCAGCGCGTCGCGTAGTCGCTGGGACGCGTCACCCACGTCGCCCATCGGGGTAGCGGCAAGGATCAGCATCCTCCCAGTCTCTCGCACATCCCGCCGCCCCCTACGATCGGTACGTGGCCTTGTTGACCGAGCGGTTCGTCGTCAGTCCCGGCCCGAGCGCACCCGCGGCCGACTTCTATCGCGACACCGATCGTCGACGGGGCTGGATCGTGACGCTCGTCATCACGACGATCGCGGCGATCACCCGGTTCACGATGCTGCGGTACCCGACGGATGCGGGCACCCCGGTGTTCGACGAGAAGCACTACGCCCCGCAGGGATGGCAGGTGTGGACCGGGGGCGGGATCGAGGACAATCCGGGCTACGGTCTGGTCGTCCATCCGCCGGTCGGCAAGCAACTCATCGCAGTCGGCGAAGCCATCTTCGGCTACAACGGGTGGGGCTGGCGATTTTCCGCGGCGCTCGCCGGAACCATGCTGGTGCTGATCGTGATTCGCATCGTCAGGCGCTTGGCCAGATCGACGCTCGTCGGGGCCATCGCGGGAATCCTGTTGATCGCCGACGGAGTCACGTTCGTCTCGTCGCGGATGGGGATGCTCGACATCTTCCTCGCGTTCTTCGTCACCGCCGCTCTCGGTTGCCTCGTGGTCGACCGTGACGACGTCCGCCGACGAATGGCCACGGTCCGCAGCGAAGGCCGAATGCACGCAAGCCGGTTCGGACCTCGAATGGGCGTGCGCTGGTGGCGGTTCGGCGCTGGCATCTTGCTCGGCCTCGCGTGCGGAACCAAATGGTCCGGCCTCTACTTCATCGCGTTCTTCGGCCTGCTTTCCGTCGCCTTCGATGTCGCAGCCCGCCGCGCGAACGGCGTGCAGCGTCCGTGGATCGGCACCGCCGTCCGGGACATCGGGCCCGCGCTCTACGCGCTGGTCGTCATCCCCGTGATCGTCTACCTGTGCACGTACGCAGGGTGGTTCGCGAGCGAGACCAGCGTCGACCGCCACGCCGTCGGCAATCAGATCGGCACCGACGGGCCGTTCTCGTTCGTGCCGGGGGCGTTGCGTTCGCTCTGGTACTACAGCGGCAACGTTCTCTCCTTCCACGAGGGCCTGACCAATTCGGCAGGCAACATCCATCCGTGGGAATCGAAGCCGTGGAGTTGGCCGATGGGCCTGCGGCCGATGCTCTACTACTTCGCCGAGGGTGACGCCGTTCAGGGCTGCTCGGCGACTTCGTGTGTCAAGGCGATCATGCTCATCGGAACGCCGGCGATGTGGTGGCTCGCGGTCCCCATGCTGCTGTGGTCGCTGTGGATGATGCTGGTGCGCCGAGACTGGCGATTCGCAGTGGTTCTGACCGGCTACGGCGCGGCCTACCTCCCCTGGTTCGCGACGCTCGACCGGCAGATGTACTACTTCTACGCCGTCGCTCTCGCGCCGTTCATGGTCATGGGAATCGCGCTCGTCCTCGGCCAAGTCATCGGCCGAGCCCGAGCGTCGGCCGAACGTAGGGGCACCGGATTGATGCTCGTGTGCCTCTACCTCGGCCTCGTGATCGCAAACTTCATCTGGCTGTGGCCGATTCTGACGGGCATGCCGATCACGCCCGAGCTGTGGCAGCAGCAGCTGTGGCTACCCAGCTGGCGCTAGCGGCTCCGCCGCAGTAGCTCGAACGGCTCCGCCGCAGTGGCACGGTTGAGTGCACTCACGTGCGCTCAACCGTGCCACTGGGGACACGCTTGACCATCGGATCCTGCGACAGATCCTTGTACAACGAGATGCACAACCCGATCATGACCAGCACGAACGGGGCAGCAGCGATGATCGTCATGGTCTGCAAACCGTTCAGCGCGTCCGCGCCACCGGTCCACAGCATCAGCGCGGCGATCCCGCCGGTGAGAACTCCCCAGAAGACGACCACCCATTTGCTCGGTTCCATGCTGCCGTGTTGGCTGAGTGTGCCCATCACCATCGATGCCGCGTCGGCACCGGAGACGAAGAAGATGGCTACCAGGATCATGACCAGGACACTGGAAATGCCTGCTATCGGCAGATTTTCGAGCATGCCGAACAGCTGCGACTCGCTGCTGTCCCGACCGGCCAGGTCGATCCCGTCCTGTTGCTGGGCTATGCCTGCGCCGCCGAAGACGGAGAACCACACCAGGCTCACCGTGCTCGGGACGAGAATGACGCCGATGACGAACTCGCGAATAGTTCGACCGCGACTGATCCGTGCCAGGAACATGCCGACGAATGGGGTCCAGGACACCCACCACGCCCAGTAGAAGATGGTCCACGACGACAACCAGCTCGCTGTTTCGCCGCCGTCGCCCGATGCGGCGGATCGCGCGGACATGTGTACGAGCTGGCTGGCGTAGTCGCCGATGGTCGTCGGAATCAGGTTGAGAATCAACACCGTCGGGCCGAGGACGAACACGAACACGGCCAGCACGAGCGCCAGGACCATGTTGATGTTGGACAGCCATTGAATTCCCTTGGCTACGCCGGAGACCGCCGAGGCAACGAACGCGAGCGTCAGCAGTGCGACGATCGCGACGAGAAGCAACGTTCCGGATTCACCGAGCCATCCGAGAACTTCGAAACCCGAACCGATCTGCAATGCGCCGAGACCGAGTGATGCCGCCGTACCGAACATGGTCGCGAAGATCGCCAGAATATCGATGACCTTGCCGATAGGACCTTCCGCGCGGCGCCCGAGAATCGGAATGAACGCCGAGCTGATGAGTTGTTTCCTGCCGCGACGAAAAGTCCCGTACGCGACAGCGAGACCGACGACGGCGTAGATCGACCACGGATGCAGACTCCAGTGGAACATCGTCGTCGCCATCGCGGCTCCGATCGTCCCGTCGGATCCAGGAGGTGGACTGACGAAGTGCGCCAACGGTTCTGCGACACCGAAGAACATCAACCCGATGCCCATGCCTGCACTGAACATCATGGCAATCCAGCTGACGGTGTTGAATTCCGGTTTCTCACCGTCGTTGCCGAGCGGGATCTTGCCGAACTTGCTGACCGCCAAGTAGATCGAGAACACGACGAATCCCGACGCGGCGAGAATGAAGAGCCAGCCGATGTTGGTGACGAGCCATCCGAGAATCGACGTCGTGGTCGATTCGAGTGAATCGGCAGCCACCAGCCCCCAGATCAGGATCGCGGCGGTGATGACTGCGGAGATACCGAAGACCAGGAAGTCGGTACGAGGTCGACTGCCTGGGAGGAGGTTCGGGTCGGACCCGGCTGAACCCTGAGGTCGCTCGGTATTCGTTGCCATTGAATCACCTAAGCACTTTCAGGTGGGCGTTCACCTGGTAACGCGTAGATCTTTACGGCAGCGAAATGCGAGGACCCCAGGGTTTACCTGCGCAAACTTCTTACGCGCGCGCCTTCACGAAACTGGTCTTGCCGCCGAACACGCCGTCCAGGCTGAATCGGCCCGCGCCGGTCGCGGCGAGGAGAAGTGCGCCGACGCCCAGTGCGACAACCAGTTCGTAGCCGCCTTCGGAGACGAATACGCCCAGGTCGTAGTGCACGAACAAGAATGCGCCGAGCATGTCCAGAAACAGTAGGATGCCGACGATCGGGGTGAAGATGCCCACGACGAGGGCCACACCACCGACCAGTTCGACGAACGTTGCGAAATACGCGGACACCATCGGCAGCGGGACGCCCATGCCTTCGAAGCCGGCCTTGGTCGCGTCGAGTCCGTTGGTGTTCAGCTTCTGCCAGCCATGGGCGATGAATACGATCCCGAGGCCGACACGGGCCACCAGGGTTGCGATGTCGCGGAAGATGGACGAGTTCATGTGGGATCCTTCGGGCACGGCAACAGGACGGCACAACCCTGACACAGTTCGGTTGAAGCGTCAACCTAGCTGCGTAGCGCCGTCTCCAGCAAGGCCCGAGCTTTGTCGTCCGTGAGCCCGAGCGCCCGGAGCTCTGCGACGTACGCCATCGCGGCACGCGCGGCGTTGTCCTCCGTAGGGTCGCCACCCGAGGCGATGAACGTGCCGAGCCGTCCACGAGCTTCGATGACGCCCTGCGTTTCGAGTTCCTTGTACGCCTTTGCAACCGTGTGCGGGGCGATACCCAGCTCCGCCGCCAACCCTCGTACGGTCGGGATCTTCGTTTCCGCAATCAGCTCACCGCTGCGAACCTGATCGAGGATCCCGACACGTACCTGCTCGAACAAAGGAACCTTCGACGCTGCATCGATGTGAACACGCATCCGCAGTGTCTATCAGACGCCGGTGACAGCGTCCTCGATACGTGTCGTGCCTGACGTCAGCATCAGCGTCTTCCCAGCCGTCGACGGCGTCTCGATCAACGCAGCTAGCACCGCAGCGACGTCGGCGCGAGGCACCGTACCCCGGTCGAGGGGCGGCGCGGACAGCGTGACGTGGCCGGTCGGTTCGTCGTCGGTGAGACCGCCGGGCCGCAGAATGGTCCATGCGAGCGAGGGACGGCTCTTCAGGTCCTCCTCCGCTGCGGTCTTCGCCGAGATATACGCCTTCCAGGTGTCCTCGGCGTCATCGTCGACAGCTTCACCAGCACCGAACGAGCTGATCTGGACGAACCTGGTCACACCCGCCTTCTCTGCCGCGTCGGCCAGCAGCACCGCAGCTGCGCGGTCGACGGTGTCCTTGCGTTCGATTCCACCGGACGGACCTGCGCCTGCCGCGAAGACCGCGGCATCGGCGTCGTGCAGAAGCGCCGCGACCTCGTCCACTGACGCGTTCTCCAGATCCACGACCTCCGGCAGCGCACCGAGGGCGGTAACGGCGTTGGTGTGCTCTGGGTTTCGAATCAGCGCAACGGCGCGATCTCCCTGCGCGGTCAGTACCTGGATCAGGTGCTGGGCAATCTTTCCGTGCCCTCCGGCAATCACTACTCGTCGACCAGTCATTGCTTTCGCCTACCCGGCACCCACGGTCCACAAACAATGGCACTATCTACGACCATGACTTCGACTGCGACGATCTACCACAACCCGAGGTGCAACACGTCCCGAACTGCGCTGAAACTGATTCAGGAAGCCGGGATCGAGCCCACGGTCGTCAAATATCTCGAGACGCCGCCCACCAAGGACGGACTTCGGAAACTGCTCGACGATGCGGGTATGACTGCGTCGCAGGCCATTCGGAAGAGAGAGGCCGTGTACAAGGAGCTGGGCCTGAAGGACGCTTCCGAGGACGACCTGATCGCAGCAATGGTCGACAATCCAATCCTCATCGAGCGGCCGATCGTGGTGACGGACAAGGGAACCGTTCTCGCGCGGCCCGCTGACAAGGTGCGCGAGGTCCTCTGACACCCGGTGCGCGGTCACCATCACGAACGCACAGGCGGCGCCCCCGCACTGTCCCGGGCCACCGGACACGACATGCACCTGGGACCACCTCGCCCCGAGCCGAGTTCCGATCCGCTGATCCGCAGCACTTCGATTCCCGACGCCTCGAGCCGTGCGTTCGTCTCGACGTTGCGCTCATAGGCGACGACGACACCCGGGGCGAGTGCGAGGGTGTTGTTCCCGTCGTCCCATTGCTCGCGTTCTGCGGTGACGGTGTCGAGACCCGTGTCGATGACGCGGAGCTTGCCGATGCCCATCGCGTCCGCGGCCGCCTCGAGGAACGGGTCGGCGCCACGGATGGTCACCCCGGCCTCTTCCTTGCGGATAGTGAACGCGGACAACGTATCCTGAATTGCCGGATACATCACGACCGCATCGACGTCGACCATCGTGCATACGGTGTCCAGGTGCATCGACGCCCGCTCCTGCGCGATGGGAACGACCAGCACGGTGTGTGCGAGTCCGTCCTCGAACAGGCTGCGAGCCAGAGCTTCCGCGCCTGCGGGCGTCGTACGTTCACCGACACCGACCGCCACGACACCGGAAGCAAGCAACAACACGTCCCCGCCCTCGACCGGCGCCGTGCGCGATTCGTACGCACGCCGAACTCCGAGGAAACGCGGATGAAACGCATAGATCAGATCGGTCAACGTCGTCTCCCTCAGCCTCGCGGGCAACGCCAGCGACGTGATCGCCACGCGATTGCCGATCCAGAACGACGAGTCGCGAGTGAACAGCAGATTCGGCAAGGGATCGATGACGAAGTCGCCACCATGATGCATTCGCCGAACCAGGGACGCGCCAGGTAGTTCCGGCTCACCGGACTCCGCAGCGAGGAGCTCGTCGAAGGTCATTCCGGCCATCAGTATCGATGCCAGCTCCGGCGCGGGCACACCGCGCAGGTGCGCGGCCAGATCACGGGCCAGCGCACGGCCGAGGCGTCGCTCGTTCACCGCCGCGGAGATACCCTGCATACGCGCCGCCCCGCTGACCGTCATCGCCTCGGTGAGCAGGTCGGCCAGTAGAAGCACCTCGACGCCGCGGCTGCGCAGGAGTTCGGCGAACGCGTCGTGCTCCTGCTGCGCCCGGTCGACCCACGGCACGCCGTCGAACAGCAGCTGATCGTTGTTGCGCGGCGTGAGGCGCCGCAGCTCGTCGCCAGGCCGGTGAAGCATCACCGTACGCAGGGTTCCGACCTCCGAGTCGGCACCAAGTTCTGCAGTCATCGCCTAACCGTAGGCGCTCAGCGCCCGGTGTGCGCGTGGTTACTGCGGGCCATACCCCTTCACTCACCGGGACAAGCTCGAGTAACGTCGAGCTATGCCGATGCCCGACTGGAAAGTCCGCGAACTCACTCCCGCGCAGCTTTCCGAACGCAGCGGAGTTGCCGTGTCCGCTTTGCACTTCTACGAGAAGCAGGGCCTCATCACGAGTAGACGCACGTCGGGGAACCAACGTCGGTATCACCGTGACACGCTGCGGCGAGTCGCGTTCATTCGCATCTCGCAGAAGGTCGGCATACCTCTTGCCCGAATCCGCGACGCTTTGGCCGATTTGCCGGAAGAGCGAACGCCGACGAAACGCGACTGGGCCAAACTGTCTCAGCACTGGCACGCCGACCTCGACCATCGCATTGCCCAACTTGTCCGCCTCCGCGACGACCTGACCGGGTGCATCGGCTGTGGGTGCCTGTCACTGTCCAGTTGCGCACTGGCCAATCCGGGTGACGAACTCGCCGACGCGGGCCCGGGCGCTCGCAGACTGGACGTCGATCTATGACGGCTTCTTCAACAGCCTGCTGAACTGGTCGTTGGCCTTCTGCAGGACGAACTCGTACGGCGGGGCGAACTTTCGTGCCCACCAGTACGCGAACCGAATGTCGTTGGACGAATACACGAGGTAGCGGTTCTTCTGTATCCCGACGAGGATGGCGTCGGCGACGGTCTCGGGTTCGACGGCGCGTTGCTCGAAGCGGTGCTGCAGCTTCTGCACTCGCGGATCATCGCGATCGACGCCCGCGATTTCGAGGGTGTTCACCAATCCCGTCTTCACTCCCCCCGGTACGACGAGGCTGACGCCGATACCGTGCCGCTTCAGGTCGTAGCGCAGCACTTCCGATGCGCCGCGAAGACCGTACTTGCTCGCGCTGTACGCCGCATGCCAGGGCAGTGGAATCAGACCCGCTGCAGAGGACACATTGACGAGATGGCCACCGCGACCGGCTTTCACCATCGCGGGCAGGAAGTTCTCGATCACGTGGATCGGTCCCATGAGATTGACGTCGATCATCGACTTCCAATGGCGATGCTCGAGATTCTCGACGGTGCCCCACGCAGAGATACCGGCTACATTCATGACGACGTCGAGGCTGTCGACCGATTCGTGTACCTCGGCAGCGAACGCAGTGACAGCGTCGTAGTCGGACACATCGAACGCAGCGGACTTCACCACCGCCGAACCCGCAGCGGCGACTGTCTCTTTCAGACCCACTTCGTTGATGTCCGTCAGGTACAGCTCGGCGCCTGCACGCGCCGCAGCGAGGGCAGTTGCGCGTCCGATACCGCTCCCGGCGCCGGTGATGAACGTCCTCTTCCCTCGCAGGTCCTTGATAGCCATCTCGCGTCGTTGTCCCCCACAGTCGAAGAAACTTCCGTTCCTCGCACTTTACGCGTCGGTCGAGTTGTCGCTGGCAGTCTCGCCGGAGCACACTGTACCGATGGCGATCGTGTCGAAAGGGTTCATCGGCAAGCGCCGCGGCAACGAGTCCCGCACTCCGCCCGGCCAATATCTGACCGACGACTTCCCGGTACTGTCTGCAGGTCCCACTCCCCAGGTGCATACCGAGCGGTGGCAATTCAGCATCGTCACTGAAATGGGCGACAAGCATCGGTGGAGTTGGAGCGAGATGCTCGCGCTCCCAGCAGAGAATCCGACGGTCGACATCCATTGCGTCACCAAGTGGTCCAAACTGGACACGAGATGGCGTGGCGTCTCACTCGACACGTTGTTGCGGGACATCGACACGACAGCCACGCATGTGATGGCACACGGTTTCGACGGGTACACCACCAATCTGCCACTCGACGAACTGCTTCACGGAAAAGCCTGGCTGGCATACCAATTCGATGGAAAGCCACTGCATCCCGAACACGGTGGACCTGCCAGGTTGCTGGTTCCGAACCTGTACTTCTGGAAATCGGCCAAGTGGGTTGAGAGGCTGACACTCCTCGTCCGTGACGAGCCGGGGTTCTGGGAACGCAACGGCTACCACGACTACGGCGATCCATGGCAAGAACAGAGGTATCAGGGAGATTGAAGTGGCGTGTTGCGACCCTCACCGACAAGCGCGCCGAAACATCGACGGCGTCGACGCTGACCTTCGAGGTGGACGGGTGGCCCGGTCACAAGCCGGGTCAACACGTCGACGTGCGTCTGACGGCCGAGGACGGCTACAGCGCGCAGCGTAGCTATTCGATGGCAACTCCGGATGACGGCAATACAGTCGTCCTGACGATTCAGACCGTGGACGACGGTGAAGTGTCGCCCTACCTCACAGAAATTCTCGAGGTGGGTGAGCAGATCGAGCTCCGCGGACCGATCGGTGGCTGGTTCGTATGGGATGCCACAAATCCCGCGCCCGTACTTCTGCTCGCGGGCGGATCGGGCATCGTGCCGTTGATGGCCATGGTTCGCGCCCGCGTGCGCAGCGAACACCGAACTCCGTTCCGGCTCATCTACTCCGTTCGTTCAGCCGAGGAGTTGATGTACGCCTCCGAGCTGAGAAAGCTCCCAGGTGGGATCGACGTCAGCTACCGCTTCACTCGTCGGGCACCGGACAACTACCGAGGACGGATAGGCAGGCTCATTCCGCAGGACCTCGTCGCCGACGGGTGGCCGGCCGACTTCGCACCGGCGTGTTTCGTGTGTGGGCCGACCGGTTTCGTCGAGGCAGCCGCGGACATGCTGGTCGCCGACGGGCACCTGCCGCCGCGCATCAAGACCGAGAGATTCGGACCGACCAATACCGCGTGATCTAGTGTCTCCGCGACATTTCGTCGCGGTAGTCCGCGACCGTGCGCTCGATCCGTGTGGCGTCGCCCTCAGCACCCCGACGGCGCGCGTCGTCTGCACGACTCTGCAGCGTCTTGATCGCCTTGCGGAGCTCGGCGTCGGACATCCTGTGTTCTGTGACGATGTGGTTCATATCACACAGTGTCCGCCCGGGGCCGAGACTCCGCAAGCCTTCGCTCAGACGTGTACGGCCCCGGCGACGAGATCGGCCGACGGAACGAAGCTCGAGAGGCTCCGAGCCGCAAATTCGCGGAAGTAGCCGAGTTTGCTCGGCGGTACCAGCGACGGCAGGACTGTGTTCCACACCTTCTCCATGCGTGCAGGTGCACTGTCGAGGGTCGATTGCGCCTCGGAGACCATCAGGACTCCGGCAAGCATCTCGCACACGAGGAGAGCGGCGTTGCCCGAGTCCAAATGGTCAGCGACGTCTCCGTGCTCGATTGCTCGATCGAACAGATGCTCGAAAATGTTGCCCCACGTCCCGAACACGCTTCCGCGCGCAGTCTCGGACCCGTCGATTTCCATCTGCAGGCGGTACATCACCCGCACGAGCGGGTCGGATGCTGCCAGTTCGAGTACCGAATACGAGATACCGATGACCGACTCGAGGGCCGGCGACCTGCTGTCGACCAGACCGGCGCAGGCGGTGGACACACGCTCGTGACCTTCGTCGACGATCGCCCGCGCCAGCTCCTCCTTGGAGGCGAAATGGAAATACAGTGCGCCCTTGGTGACGCCGGACTGCGCGGAGACCTGACTCAGCGTTGCATTCGCATGCCCCACCTCGAGAAAAAGATCTGCTGCCGCGCGCAGCGCGGCTGCACGTGTAGCTTCTGCTCTCAATTGCCTAACCATGAACGATCACCCCTGACCAGTTGCCTACGATGACACCGACGCCGCCTTGCGTGGGACTGCAGAAGGCTTGTTCGAACCCGTTGTCTCGAATTCACGAACCCCGTCGACGGTCCGCTGTTCAGCACAATACTAACCACAAACGTGTCTCGATTGTGATTTTCGAGTGACAACTGGGTGAGACATTGCTCGATCAGATAACAATAGATATATAAAGTTCCACTTTGCCGGAATTTGTAACGACTTCGATGTCCTCTTTATATGCGCGAAACAGCTCACCATTCGAGGTGGCGTCGTCGACCTGCGTCCAGACATCCTCGACAGGATCCTTGAGCAGCCCGTCGGGCACGAACACGGCGAACACCCCGCTCGGTACCTGCACGAAGACGTCTCCGACAGGGACTTCGCTCGGCGACACGTACGGCACCGCCACCACTGCGTTGTAGTCACCGGCCGCATCCGGCACGAACACGGTGCTGACGTCCAACTCCTGGCCAGGGTGACGGTCCCACATTCGTTCACGTAAGAACCTGAAGAGCTCGCTGGTGCTTGCCTCGACGCCCGGCGTGATCCGGGGCGCCACCAGGCCACCGAACAGTTCCGCGCTTCTCGCGGTCACACGATGAGTCACGACGCCGACCCTGTTTGTTCGATCGAGAGGTACAGGTCGATCTTGTAGGCATGCGGATAGCACTCGTAGTCCGCGGTGAACGTCCGAGCGATCTCGCGTTGCTCTTCTGCATGGTCGATCTGCTGCCACAACCGCACCATGACGTCCGGGAAGTGGCCGACCGCCGAAAACTTCGCGTACCGAGCGCGCGGCACCTTTGCGATCAGGTGCCCCCGCGTGACCTGGCTCAACGACGAACACTGGTAGCCGACGATCTGCGTGTTGTACGAGCCGATACCCGGCGCGAAGTCAGTGTAGATCGAGGCCAACGAACCACCGATGTCCTGCTTGAGGACGGAAGACCAGGCCAGATCGAGTGCCGGATCGTTCAACCGTCCCAGCGCCCGCTTGGGGCTACGGACTGGCAAACCAGCAACCCACGTTTCGTCGAGGTCGACAATCTCGAAACCCATACAGAACTCCACATACCTCATGGGCGCGACGTGAAGTCCGCGGCCGGGATGACGCTTCCCCAAATAGACGTCGACCATCAACTCTGACTCAGCAACTGCTCGGCAAGACTACCGGTCGACTTCGGCCCCGGCGTACACACCCAGGGGGCGGGCCCGAAGTTGCGAGCGAGTAGGGCGCGGTGACGCCGAACACAGAGGACGCCGTACTGCCCGGCGCCGTGACGGCAAGGGCCGAGAACACCAATCCGCTAAACGGGCGAACGGTTTGCAATAACCTCGAAAAACAATTCCCATGCAAGACAAAGCGCGCATATTCCGCATGGGCATAACGTGCCCGGAAAGCGACCCGACACAGCGTCTGGCAAGAACGGACTCGACATCAAGGCATCGGCAATAGATATGAATTAATCGAATGTCGCAATTGGGAGGAATTGACTATCGCAATTCAGGTTCAACAAACCCGTGTGGTGGAGCTGAGGGGAATCGAACCCCTGACCTTCTCGATGCGAACGAGACGCGCTACCAACTGCGCCACAGCCCCTTCTTGCGGCCTTGCTGCAACCGCTGCGCAACCTTATCAAAGGATGCACGACGCCTGGGACGTCAGGCCCCAGATGCTCGTCGGATGTTCTCGCTCACGGGAGCCTGTTGCTGGAACGGCTCGTCGTAGTGGTCGAGGTGATCGAACTCCGGGTCCTCGTCGTCGATTTCGAGCACGACAGCACCCGGACGGCGCAGGCGTTGCGGGACGAGTTTCAGTTCGTCGTCGGTGCGCGATTCGACGCCGAGTCGCGATCGGCCCATCCGCGTCATGCGCCGGCGACGGATCTCCTCCTCGATCTGAACCTGTCGACGGAGGTAGTACAGATATGCACCCATGGCCACCACGGACAGGCCACAGACCCACCACAGCACGCCTGTGACGATGACCGCGAGCGCAGCCGACGTGATGGCAGCGAACACGAGTCCGAGTACGGCCCGCTGACGGAATGAATACCGTGCAGCACGCGCGATGGCGTCGGCCTCGGGGTCGAAACCTCCGCGGCCGCGACGGTTCGGAACGTAGTCCCGATCGCGTTCGTCGTCCGCGTCCCTCGAATCGGTGTCGATCTCGGCGCTTGCGTGAGTGTCCATCGGGTCCTCCGCGTCGGTGCTCGGTGCTGTGCGCCCGAATACAACGCGGGCGGGTGCCGAAACACGCTCGTCGTACTCGGGACGCCAATCTGGGTCGCTCGCATGTCCGGCGGCAGGACCGCGAGCGGTTCTCTTGGACCCACCGCGGTGTAGAACGCGGGTGGCCAGGGCTACATCGGAGGTCTGCATGATGCGCGGACGCTTGCTCATCATCATCGGAAGCAGAACGAACAGCCAGATGACGACCAGACCGATCCAGATGATCGAGTTGGGCATCGTTCGCGCTCTCTTTCGACAAATAGCAGGCCGGTTACATCGGTAACGTGATCAGGCTATGCGGAAGCTTCGGCCGAACCGCGTAGACGCGCCGACCTGAATTACACACACGTCACTTTAGTCCCATGAGTCTCGAGCACGACAAGACACGTGGGCATCATGCCCAGGCGGCTCGGCCCGTCCGCACCAACCGGTCCGCGACCGATCCCTGCACTTCCCCCGACGTCATCGCGACGAGAACGTGATCGCGCCACCGACCGTCGACGTCGAGGTAGTTCTTCAGCAGGCCTTCTTCACGGAATCCGACATTGCGCAGCACGGCCTTGCTGGGAAGGTTCTCCGGCCGAACCGTCGCTTCGACGCGGTGAAGGCCAACGCCTCCGAAGCAATGGTCGAGCCCGAGCGCCAGCGCTGCCGTCGCAACACCTCTGCCGTTGACCTCCTTGGCGACCCAGTAGCCGATCCAGGCGGACCGCAACGCACCCCGGACGATGTTGCCGACGGTGAGCTGACCGCAGAAGTCCCCGTCGAGTTCGATTGCCATCGGCAGCATGTGGCCTTTGCGCGCCTCCGACTTCAGACCCGACAGAAGGCCCGGCCATGCGGAGATGTGATGACGTGCCGCCCAGGAACCCTCGCCGGTGGGTTCCCACGGTTCGAGGTGCGCGCGATCAGCGAGCCTGATGCGGCTCCACGCCGCTCCATCACGCAGCCGGACAGGACGAACGGTCACGTGGCCCGCAGCGACGGTCAAAGGTCCCAGTTTCGCTGGCCAACCAGGGTGGCTCGACCACGTACTCGGCATCTGTCGACATTAGCGCCTCCGGCGCAGTGGCACGAAAAAGCGTCCCCTGGTGCACTTGACCGCGCCACTGGGCCGGAGGCCCAGCGGCGTTGGGAGTCGAGCAGCCTCAGCCCCGCTGTGCGAGGAACGAGACACCCACTTCTTCGCCGGTACGGATCTCGGTGACGTCCGGATCGATCACGACCAGGCAGTTGGCCTCGGCCAGCGTGGCGAGCAGGTGCGAGGAAGATCCAGGCGCTCCTCCGAGAGCTTGGACGAGGTACTCCCCCGTCTCCTCGTCGCGCATCAGCTGACCGCGAAGGAACCCTTTGCGGTCTTCGATCGAGGTGATGGGCGCGACGGTTCGTGCGGTCACGGTTCGGCGCATGGGCTGGCGCCGCCCGAGCGCAATACGGATCAACGGACGAACCATGACCTCGAACACGACGAGCGCGCTGACCGGATTGGCCGGCAGCAGAAACGTAGGCACTTCGTCTCGGCCGAGCTGACCGAACCCCTGAACCGAACCGGGGTGCATGGCGACGCGCTCGACTTCGAGTTCGCCGAGGTCCGAGAGTGCTTCGCGCACACTGTCGGACGCCCCGCCGCCGACCGCGCCCGCGATGACGACGATCTCCGAACGGATCAGCTGACCTTCGACGACCTCGCGCAGACGCTTGGGATCGGTGCTGACAATTCCCACGCGGTTGACGTCCGCACCTGCGTCGCGAGCCGCGGCGGCAAGCGAATAGGAGTTGACGTCGTAGACCTGCCCTGGGCCGGGTGTGCGATCGGTGTCGACCAGTTCCCCGCCGACGGAGATGACCGACAACCGTGGTCGCGGATGCACCAGCACCTTGTCGCGTCCCACCGCCGCCAGTAGGCCCACCTGAGCGGCTCCGATGATCGTTCCTGCGCGTACGGCGACATCGCCGGGTTGTACGTCGTCACCGATCTTGCGGACGTAGTCGCCGGACCGGACCGGACTGTGGACCTTGACACGGGCACGTCCGCCGTCGGTGCGCTCCAGCGGTAGGACAGCGTCGGCGAGGGTCGGCAGCGGCGCGCCGGTGTCCACCCGCACGGCCTGCCTCGGCTGCAACCGAATGGGTTGACGCGAACCCGCGCTGACCTCGCCGACGACGGGCAAGGTCAGTTCGATGCGCTCGTCGTCCTCGTTGCGCAGATCCGAGCCTGCATCGGCCACATCGACACTGCGTACCGCGTAGCCGTCGATCGCCGCCTGGTCGAAACCGGGCAAGGGGCGTTCGGTGACGACCTCCTCGGCGCACAACAGACCCTGCGCTTCCGAGATCGCAACCCGAACAGGCCGTGGAGCGACTGCAGCAGCAGTCACCCTGCTCTGCTGATCCTCAACCGAGCGCATCTGGCCCTTCCTCGAAAATCTTCACTACTCGTACGTGGTGAGCTGCGGCGCCCAGTCGTCACTCAGACGCTCCGTCAGCCACTCACGCAATGACGGACCGTAATCATCACGTTCGAGTGCAAAGTCAACCGCAGCGCGCAGGTATCCCCCGGGATTTCCGAGGTCGTGTCGGGGACCGCGATGTACGACGACGTGAACAGGGTGGCCCTCGGAGATGAGGAGGGCAATGGCGTCGGTGAGCTGAATCTCGCCGCCCGCGCCGGGCTTGGTGCGTCGCAGCGCATCGAAGATCGACCGGTCGAGGAGGTATCGCCCAGCGGCGGCGAACAATGACGGCGCGTCCTCACGCTTCGGCTTCTCGACCATGCCGGTGACCTTGAGGACGTTCGGGTTGACGGCGTCGGGGACCGTCTCCACCTCGAAGACGCCGTACGCAGAGACATTTTCCTCAGGAACCTCGAACGCGCACAGCACTGTTCCCCCGCGTTTGGCGCGGACCCTCGACATCACATCGAGTACGCCGCGCGGCAGAACGAGGTCGTCAGGTAGCAGCACGGCGACACAGCTCTCGTCGTCGTCGAGAACCTCTTCGGCGCACGCGACTGCGTGTCCCAACCCGAGCGGTTCCTGCTGGACGACGGACTGGACGTCGAGAAGCGCGGGAGCGACCCGGACCTTCTCGAGCATCTTGAGCTTCCCACTGGCTTCGAGCTTGCTCTCGAGGACGAGGTCCTCGACGAAGTGCGCGACCACGCCGTCCTTGCCGGGCGAAGTCACGATAACGAGACGCTGCGCACCGGAGTCTGCCGCTTCTCCGGCAACCAGTTCGATCCCTGGCGTGTCGACTACCGGAAGCAGTTCTTTCGGCACAGTCTTGGTGGCCGGAAGGAAACGAGTTCCCATACCTGCCGCAGGAACGATGGCAGTCCGAAAGTGCCGAGTCGGCCCGGTCTGGGATTCTGTCGGCCCAGTCAGGGAGTCTGTCGGCTCTGTCGCGGCTTGTGTCATGCTGCCCACCCTATCCATGCTCGCTGCGGATCTACTCCGCGTGTAGTGACGATTCCCTATGATGCTTAAGCTCTTTTGCGTGACGCCCAGTGATTCCGTGACGCCGATCTCCAAGGAGGAGTGGCGTCGCCACGTGCTGACTCGGCGGCGTTCCATCGGCGCCGAGCAGCGGACCGAGGAATCGAAGAAACTCTGTCATGCTGCAGCGGAATCGGCGCGCGGAGCGACAGGGGTGGCGGCATACGTGCCGGTCGGGAGCGAGCCCGGTTCACTCGATCTGCTCGACGCTCTCCGCCGTGAATCCCCCGTGGTCCTGGTGCCGGTGGCTCGAGAACCAGGACCTTTGCACTGGGCAGAGTACACAGGCCGCACGACGCTGCGGGCCGCTCCCTACGGATTGTCGGAGCCCACCGGGCCGGTACTGGACCCCGCGTCGGTGAAGTCGTGTTCCCTCGTGTTCGTTCCCGCTCTCGCAGTGGATTTACGGGGAATTCGACTGGGGCGGGGCGCCGGGTTCTACGACATGACGCTGGACCTCGTCGATTCGGGCGTGCCGATCATTTCAATCGTGCGCGACGAGGAACTCGTCGAGAAACTTCCCGAGGAACCGCACGACCGACGGTCTTCGCATGCACTGACGCCGAACCGGGGCCTGGTCGCACTGAACAGGGAATAGCCTGCCGAATGGCTGCGTTGGCAGTCATGACTGTAGAGTGCTAATGCTCTCTCTCGTCAGAGACAGTGGAACAGCGCGGAGGAACATCGATGCCCACATATTCGTACGCATGCACTGAATGCGACAACAAGTTCGACATCGTGCAGTCGTTCAGCGACGACTCCTTGACCGTGTGCCCGCAATGCACGGGCAAGCTTCGCAAGCTGTTCAATTCCGTCGGAATCGTGTTCAAGGGCACCGGATTCTACCGGACCGACAGTCGCAGCGGATCGAGCACGGTCAGCGAGAGCTCGGGCGATTCCAAGAGTGAGTCGACGCCGGCAAAGAAGGAGTCGACGACGACGTCCACGTCCTCGACCAGCGAGTCTTCCTCTTCCAGCTCGTCGACTTCGTCGGCGAAGGCCGCAGCATCCTCGTAGTGATTTTTCGTTGGTCCACAGGCCCAGGCGTTATCCACAGCCTGGGCCTGTTTCGGTCTCTGGGTGAGGCGGCGGACCGCTAGCTTTGTCTCCCATGCCGCAGACATCCGATCGCCGGGGACACACCCGACTCGACTCCACCCTGCTGGATCGATTCACGTCTCGGCCGAGTTGGGCCAGAACAGTGCTGCTCCGCCGCATCGGAGCGAGTGTCCTCGCTGCGGTCGGGATCGTCGTCCTTGCCCGCGACGCTGTCGCCGAAGACCACATCCGAATTGTCGTCGCGGCCCGCGACCTCACGCCGGGTGTTCGACTCGATACCGCCGATGTGGAGTACCGGAGCTACGACCCGTCGACGGTTCCGGACGGGACGCTGAGCGAGTTCGAGAACGTACTGACACACACCGTCGCTGGGCCGGTGCGCGCCGGAGAACCGCTCACCGATGTACGGCTACTGTCCTCACGGCTCGCGGAATCGATGATCTCCGAACCCGACGCTCGTGTCGTTCCCGTTCGACTCAGCGACGCAGGCGTGACGGAACTCCTCCGGTCGGGCGATACCGTCGACGTGCTGACCGTCGGAGAAGGTGACGACGATCGGGTTGCGCGTGTTCTGGCGACGAAGGCTGTGGTGGTTCTCGTCTCTGCCGAAGGTGCACAGCAACGGAACGCCGATCGCGTAGTTCTGGTGGCCATGTCAGCCGAGGATGCGACGGCCGTTGCCGCCGCGTCTCTGGTCAGCGCGCTGACCGTGACATTCCGCTAGATGCCGGCAGCAAGCCCTGTGTCGTGCTGCTCGGTGGGAGTCTCGTCTTCCACCTGAATCACCGGAGTTTCCAGTCGGCCGACGAACGTCGCGAAGTTGGTGAAGACCAGCGCGCCGATCGAATCGGTGAACACCACTCGCAGCCCGAAGATGTCCGCGTCATCGTCGTCGACGTGCGACTCGATGAACACATCGCTGTGCAAGACGTCGTCGGATCGCATCGGACGATGCTCGACTACTCGTTGTTCGGACAGACGGAGTACGTAAGAGTCGTAATCCGCAAACACGTCGCGGATTACGTGCAGCGCGGCCGAGGTACCGAGATTCCGGTAGGCCTCGTCGCGATGCGCGTAATCCTCCACGTCGGCCTGGGTGGGAAACAGCATCAGGAGTACCGACCGATCGTGCTCGACCAGCGGGTCGTGGAATACCGACAGGCGGTGCCGCTTGCCCAGCGCGTTCTCGATCCAGTCGCGCGACGGTGCAGCATCCCCTGCTCTGTGACGGCCCATAGAGCCGATAGTATCGCGCCAGCTCACCCAGTACTAACTCTGTGAAGAATCACAGCAAGTTTTCGTACCCGCGGGTAGATCAGCCGATACTGAAGGGCTGTCCCCACAGTGTGACGGTCGAGGAGACTGCATCGTTCTCGATCGTGACGTTCACGTACGAGCGCGCTTCGGCGAATCCGGCGCAGCCCGACACACCGATCGTTTCGTCGGCGTAGGTGAATCCGCCGCCATTGCCCGAGAAGTCGAAGTCGTTCGAAATCTCGGTGGCAACCGTGACGTCGTCGATCTTTGCGTCGGTCTCGTCGGCGACGAGCTTGATGTCGTTCAGCTGCCCGGGCGCGAGATCGAGGTTGACCCCTGCGCCGATGTTGTATTCGTTGGGCTGCGTACGGGTGATTTCCAGGTCCAGAGTCCCGGGCGGAAGGCTGATGGTGTTGCCCTGTCCGAACGACCCTTCGACGCCACCGCTGATGCCGGCCGAGAAATCGACCTGGCAGCCGACGAGGAAGCCAGGTTCGATGGAACCGCCACCGGGATTGGAGGTCTCGACGGTGTAGTTGCCGGTGACCCAGACGTTGCGCTGCGTCGGTGTTGCGCCCATGGACGGCGAGATCAGACCACTCTGACCGAACCCTTTGACCGTCACGGTCGTTCCGTCGACGAGCGTCTTGGAAATCTCGTTGTCCGCGAGCGGCACGAACGTATCTGCGCTTGCCGCTCCTGCCGACCAGAATCCGATTGCGATGGCACCTACCGCGCCGAGCGCGGCGATCCGAGCCGCAGCAGTCGTGTTGTTCGTCAACGTACTTGTTCCCCTCGTAAGGTCCTGCGAAGTCATGTGAGGTCGGCGCTGATTCAGCCGAGGCTGAACGGCTGGCCGTACAACGTGCCCTTGTAGCGGTAGTCACCGGTGAGCTCGAGCGTCGTGTACGAGCGAGCCTGCGCGTATCCACCGCAGTTGGTCACCGAGATCGCGACGTCCTGGTACTGGATGGCCGTGACCGGTCCCTTCACGTCCTTCGAATCGATCTCGACGGCGGCGACCTCACGATCCTTCAGCGGGACGTCGAACGACACGCCGCCCTCGATCTTGTTGGTGGTCTCACCCTCGCCGCCGATGAGGAACGGGATGGGGAACAACGTGATGATATTGGTGTTGCCGCCCTCGATTCCCGCGCCGAGGTCGAGGCCGAAGCTCAGGTCGTCCATATCGAGTTGGCATCCGACGAGGTAGCCGGTCTTGAGCGTTCCGGTGGCACCCTCGGGCACTTCGGACATCGCGGTGCCGGTGGCCCAGGCGTTGCGATTGAGCCCATTGAATGCGATCTGAGGGGCGACCTTGGCCGACTCGTCGAAGTGCGCGATCTTGTACGGACCGGCGACCTTCTCTCCATTGGCGAGCGGTACGAACGTTTCGGCATTGGCCGCTCCGGTGGACATCAGCCCGACGGCGACCGACGCCACCGCACCGAGCACAGCGACTCGGCCGACTCTGCGCATCACGGAATAGCGAGACTTGTTCATGATTCCCCTCGTAAAGCACTGAATTCAGGCTGCCTCGATATCGCCACCGAGACTCATTCTCCGGGAAGGATACACAGGTAAAGGCTTCGTCGTTATAACAAGTCGAGATGATTTTTGTGTGTACCCGTCACATACATTCACTTTCAACTGTCTCGCACCTCCCGCTGATGCGGACGCATCTCGACTAGCCTGACCATTCAGCGCCACACGAAGAGTCCGTTCGATCAGTTACGAGTTCACCAGGGAGGGCACATGCTCAAGGGATTCAAGGACTTCCTTCTCCGCGGAAACGTCGTCGACCTCGCCGTCGCCGTGGTGGTCGGCGCAGCGTTCACCGCAATCGTCACCGCCTTCACGACCAACGTCGTCAATCCGCTCGTGTCCGCAATCGGCGGCTCGAACGAGTACGGCTGGGGTTTCCAAGTCACCTCCAGCCCAGAGACTTTCATCAATGTCGGCGCCGTCGTCACTGCAATCATCAACTTCATCATCATCGCAGCGGTGGTCTACTTCGTGCTGATCCTGCCGGTCAACACCGCCAAGAAGCGCTTCGTCAGTCAGCCCGACAAAGAGCTGAGCGACGTGGACGTTCTGGTACAAATTCGAGACATCCTGGCCGGCGGAACCGACGTCGGCCAGAAACTCTCGACGCCGTCCGACAGCACCGGCGGGAGCGGCGAAGCGATCGGGGATTCCGACGCCCCCAGCGGCGGGCTGCACAGCAAGCCCTGAGTTCTTCCCCGACGGAAAAGCCCGCCACTTCCGCTAGAACCGGAAATGGCGGGCTCTTTCGTTGCTAAAACATACTGCGAGTTTGTGCGCGAGATTTCGACAACCATTCAGGATGTGCAATTCACTGCGAGCAATACGGAGTACTCGTCGTCGTCCTCGTAGATTTCGGCATCCTTGATGATCTGCTTGGGATCCGTAACCGCCACCTGGTTGAACACGATGCACTCCGGACCGCCGCCGTGACGCGAAATCACACGGGGCGTGTATCCCCCGTCGATCAACTCGGCTATTGCCTCATCCTCGGCCAACCCCACCACCGACGCCGGTGGGGTCCTCGGCACCGCCGCGGTGGCTGCCGAAGAAAATCCGATAATCACGCCGCACGTCAGACATGCAACGCCCAAACCCCTGATCAACATTGCCGCTCCTGCTACCCGACCCAAGATGGATAGAGCTCTAGAACGAGCAAAGTGTAACCCATATCACATGACGGTTGGGTGTCCCTCGACCAATCGACTCAGAAGTCCTGGAGCGGGAACTCCGCGAGCGTGACCGTTGTGCCGTCGCTCTCACATGAAGACGCGATCGCTGCCGAATTGTCGACGAACGCCTGCCCACTCTCGCTACCCGGCTCGGCAAGCTCGAGCGAATCGACAGGAAGCGCGGTCACCAGTGTCTGCAAGCCTGACTGGACGTCGCCGCTTGCCTGATCGGCCAGTGGCGCGAACTTGGCAATCGCAGAATCCTTGGCCGCGGTCCACTCGTCGACATCACCGTCCACGGGTCCGGCGGCGGTGAGTGCGGTCAACTCGTCGTGAGCAGCCGCGAACTGGGTACAGACATCCGCATTGGCACCGGACGCAGTATCGCCGCCGTCGTCGCTGCTACAACCGACGAGCGTGATCAGCGCGGTGACTGCGACCGCCGAAATGAGTGTGAAGCGCATCGAGTATCAACCATTTCTCGCACGGTCGACCGCATGAGCCGGCCGCTGTGCGCTGTCGAAGATGGAGTTAAGACAACACAGATCGGGCCCGCCCGGAGTAATCCGGACGGGCCCGATCGGGTTCAGCGCGTCAGCGCCGAGATGAAGCTGGTTTCAGCTGATCTCAGATCAGTTGAAGACCCACGGGACACCGTAGGTGACTGCAACATCACCGGTGGAGCTGGTGACCGAGACGTACGGGCGAACGCGGACGTTGCCGAGGATGCCGGTCGCGGTGCCGTGAGCGTTGGCGATCTGGATGGTGCCCGAAGCGCCTTCAGCGTCGCCGCTGGTGCCCTGGATCTCACCCGAAGCTGCGGTGGCATCGACGATGCCGGGTCCGGGAGCGATTTCGGCCTCGAAGCCGGCGCGCGGCAGGAGGTCGTCGACGCCGCCGGAGACTGCTCCGTCGCTGCCGATCTCGATGTATGCCTGGGGGGTCTGGTACGCGAAGGTGATCTTGCCACCGAGGCTGGCCGGGTAGCCGACCTGGTAACCGACAGCGACAGTGCCTTCGAAGTCGTCAGCGTCAGGTCCGGTAACTTCCCAGCCTGCAACGCCGTTGGCGAACCACTCACGGGTGAGCGGGTTGCCGTCGAGCGGAGGAACGCTGTTGACGAACGTGTCGGACAGCGTCACGGTGATGAGGTTGCCGTTGGCATCCACAACCGAGTTGGAGCTGTCGACTGCGGCGGATGCGGTACCCGTACCGAGCACCAGGCCGACAACCGAAGCGCCGGCAACAACTGCGGCGCTCATGGACTTGAGTCCGCGGCTACGCCGTGACTTCTGGATCTCCGTCATTTATTCCTCATCATGTTCAGTCCCAGCGCAAGTGCACGGGAAGCTTGTGGCTTACACCCTCGGTTCCGCCTGGCAACTTTGCCGAGAATCCCCGAGCAGAACTAGATCGTTGGATCAGGTTCGTAATGTCAGTCCCGACGGAGGAGCTAGAGCGTGTTGCCCACACCCGCACCGCCGGAAGCTGAGGGGAACATTAGAGGAGTTGCCGGATCGTGACAATCCCTACGATCGGCCGTCGTACATGTCCGAATCGTGATGTGTTTCGTGCGTGTGAACGACTTTCACACAGTACTGAACGGTAACCCCGATCACACTTTCAGCCGCCGTGTCCGAGCCGTTACAAACCTCACCGTCACGTAAACATGCCCTGAAATGCGCAGACTCCGCTTCGACGCCCGCCCCGGACCGGGGCTCGATTCCCGCCACCGAGTTTCGAATCGCAGTGATCCGATGCCCGGGGGTTCGAAGTGCGCACCTGCGCTCGCTAACGGCGAGTAAACAAACTACTAACAATACTGTGATTCACAGGTAAAAATGTGTTGTGGATCACACTAGAAGTGATGCGGCGGGCGCTCGCGTTCGAACCATTCCGTCGAACGAGAGCTGTCGTCGACGCGGTCATCGGACGTCGCCTCGGGAAGAACATCGCCGAAAATACGAGCGAGCCGGGCCCGTTCTGCTCGGGCTCGGCTCGCTCGTTGGTCCAGCTGGGATGCGGCGTCCTGCGGTGTCTCGTCGTCGGACATCACCTCTGGTTAGGCGTCGAGACCGGATAGCTCGGAAATGACCTGGCTCGCCAGCGGCGTCAGCGTGGCCATCCCATCGCGAATCGCAGCGCGTGACGAGGCCAGATTGACCACCAAGGTGCTGCCAGAGACACCGACCAGCCCGCGCGAGAGCCCGGCGTCCAGCGAGCCCGCAGCCAGCCCGGACGAACGCAGTGCCTCACTGATACCCGGGATCTCGCGATCGAGTACCTCGGCGGTCACGTCCGGAGTCACGTCACGCGGGGAAACGCCGGTGCCGCCGATGGAGACGACCAGGTCGACTCCCCCGATGACGGCCGTGTTGAGTGCGTTGCGCACGTCGACCTCGTCCGAGGTGACCGCGACCACGCCGTCGACCAGGAACCCCGCTTCGGTCAGCAGTTCCGTCACCAGCGGGCCGGTCGAATCCTTTTCGTTACTGTGCGCGGTCCGATCGTCGACGATCACTACCAACGCTCGCCCAGCCAGAGGTGCCTCGAGTTCCATACTGCCCACCGTAGTAGTACGGGCCAGTTCGGATTCACGCTGTGCGTAAATCGTTGCAACCGTCGCAAGACGCTCGGTGTCGACGGTCATCAGCGGCCACCGGGGAAGCCGGGGATCTGCAGCGGCGACTGTGACTGCGACGGGGCCTGTACCGCGGCGGTCTGCGGTTCGGCGGTGCCGAGCGTGACGTCGACGGTCTTGTCGCTTCCACCGTCTGTGTAGGTGATTCGAACCGAGTCACCGGGAGCGTGTGAACGCACCGCGGCGATCAGCGCGTCACCGGACGACACCACGCGGTCATCGACCTTCGTGATGACAGCGCCCTTGGGGATGCCTGCGGACGCCGCCGGTCCGCCCTCGGTCACCTCGACGACCGTTGCACCGTTGGCCTCGTCCTGCGACGGGACCTGCACCCCGATCATCGCCTGTGTCGCTTTGCCGGTCTCGATCAACTCGTCGGCAATGCGTTTTGCCTGATCGACAGGGATGGCGAATCCGAGGCCGATGGAACCGCTCTGTGAACCCGAAGACTGGCCACCACCGAGTGTGGCGATGGCAGTGTTGATCCCGATCAGCTGGCCATCGGTGTTGACCAACGCGCCACCCGAGTTGCCCGGGTTGATCGCGGCGTCGGTCTGGATGGCGTCGATGACGGAGTTCTGGTTGCCCGACTCGCCACTCGTCGACACCGGACGGTTCAGCGAGGACACGATGCCCGTCGTGACCGTTCCGGCCAGACCGAGGGGCGATCCGATCGCCACGACCTGCTGGCCGACTTGGAGGTTCGACGAGGTTCCCAATTCGATCGGCGTCAGACCTGTCTTGCCTTCGACCTTGATGACCGCCAAGTCGGACACCGCATCGGCACCGACCAGAGTCGCGTCGGCGATCGAGCCGTCGGAGAATGCGACCGACAGCTTGCCGTTGGCCCCCGCGCCGGTGGCGACGTGATTGTTGGTGAGAACGAGGCCATCGGACGACAGAATCACTCCTGAGCCCTCGCCCTCGGCCTGGCTGCCCTTGACCTCGATCTGCACGACGCTCGGCAGAACCTTGTCGGCGACTGCCTGGATGGAGCCGTCAGGAATGTTCGCTGCGGGCTGGGCTGCCGTCACGGTGGAATTGAGCGAATTCGTCGCGGTGCCCGATCCGTTGGTACCACCGGCAGCGAGAACACCCACAGCGCCACCGATTCCGCCGCCGACCAGGACGAGTGCGATCGCCCCTGCGGCGAGGGTCGCTCTGCCGGGACGACTCCGGAGTGCCGCGGGCGCCTGCTGCGGAGCCTCGTGATGAGTGGGGGTTGCGTGCGGCTGTTGCTGGCCGTAGCCCTGCGCGTACGGGTTCTGCCCATAGGTGGGTGGTCCGTACTGCCCGGGCTGCCGGTAGTCCTGGCCTGGCCCCTGCTGGGTGGGAAACTGCTGAGTCGGGTTGTGCTGGGCCGAGTTCTCCTGCGTCGGGACAGAATCGTTCTGCTCGGAGTCTCTACGGTCGTCGGTCATCTGCAGTCGCTTTCACTTGAAACCTTGCTTCGAGCAAGATCGCCCGCTTTGTTAACGACTACCTTGCACGGCGGGACTGAGAGCGTGCTGAGATGTGCCTATACGTTTGCCGTGACTGTGAACTCATCACTGCATCGATCGGTCACTCTGCCGGTGCTACTGCAGGTTCTCCCGGCAGAACGATGCGAATCAGGGTGCCTCCCCGGTCGGATACCTCGACACCGATCGTGCCGCCGTGCTTGACGACGACTTGCCGGACGATTGCAAGACCGAGTCCGGACCCCGGCATCGAGCGCGACGCCGTCGAACGATAGAACCGCTCGAACACCAATTCGCGGTCCTCCTCGGGAATTCCGGGGCCCGCATCGTCGACGGTCAATTCGATGAGCCCGTCGCCGATCGTGTGCATGACGACGCGCACCTCGGCGCCCGTCGGACTCCACTTGGCGGCATTGTCCAGCACATTCAGCACCGCACGCGAGAGTCCTGCTTGGTCCCCGTACACGAACCAGGGCTCCAGCGTCGCGTCGAAGTCGATCTCGTTGCGACGGCGTCGAGCACGCTCGAGACTCCGCTCGACGGCGTCGGCGAGATCGACTCGCTCGAACACCGTCTCGGGTGCATCCTCACGCGCCAGGTCGACGAGATCGCCTACCAGAGTGGAGAGCTCCTGGATCTGGGCGACGACATCGGTGCGCAGTTCCGCCATGTCCTCCTCCGGAATGGACGGCGCCCCAGGACGACCCGACGCGATCAGTAGCTCCATGTTGGTGCGCAACGACGTCAGCGGAGTCCGGAGTTCGTGCCCGGCGTCGGCCACGAGTCGGCTCTGCCGCCCTCGCGATTCCGCCAACGCACGCAGCATCGTGTTGAAACTTTCGGTCAGACGGGCCAATTCGTCGTCGCCGGTGACGGGAATGGGCGTCAGGTCATCGGTGCGCGCTACTCGTTCTGCGGCAGCGGTCAATCGGGCGATCGGCCTGAGCCCGGTTCGCCCCACTGCCATACCTGCGCCCGCCGCGAGCACCACGCCACAGGCTCCGACGATCAAGAGCACCCACGCTAACCTGTCCAGCACGGCTCCGGTGGGTGAAAGTCGTTGCGAGATAACGATTGCACTGCCATCTTGGGCACGCTGACTGAGCACCCGCTGGTCGTCGACAGTGCGGAGCGAGAGATCGCTCAGACCCTCGGCGACGGCGATCTCCGGGTCACCGATCGGTACCTTCGACCCTGGCGGAACGTATTTCGTCAGATCCGGGTAGATCAACGCCACCGACACATCGGTGCTGTACAGCGTCGCGCCGGCAACATATCGCGGATCGAAGGTGACCAGATTGCTGTTGACGAGGGCGTCCGCGCGTGACCGCAACTGGGTGTCCACGTCGCCGTAGAGCGCACGCGCCACCACCGCGTAGGCGGCGATGGCCATGACTGCCACCGCAATCGCCACCACCGATGCAGCCAACAAGGTCACCCGCCAGCGCAGTGACACGGTGCGGGTCAGCGGCATCGGTGGGCGCATCACCGACGAATCACTGCTCGCCGATCGACGCCCGAGGGGAGCAACCATCACGGGGGCGTCTCACGGAGTACGTAACCCACTCCGCGGACGGTATGAATCAACCGCGACTCACCTTCTGCTTCGGTCTTGCGGCGCAGATACCCGACATACACCTCGAGCGCGTTTCCCGATGTGGGAAAGTCGTATCCCCACACCTCCTCGAGGATCCGGCTGCGAGTCAATACCCGCCGCGGATTCATCATCAACATTTCCATCAGCGAGAACTCGGTCCGCGTGAGGCTGATGGATCGCTCGCCGCGAGTCACCTCACGCGTGACCGGATCGAGAGAGAGATCGGCGAAGGTCATCGCTTCCGACTCCCCTTCGGCATCCATCGCAGTGCGGCGTAGCAAAGCCCGCAGACGCGCGAGCAACTCCTCGAGCGCGAAAGGCTTCGGCAGGTAGTCGTCAGCACCTGCATCCAGCCCTGCGACTCGCTCGGATACCGAATCGCGGGCGGTCAGGACCAGGATAGGAAGATCGTCACCCGTACTGCGCAGTCGACGGCACACTTCGAGACCGTCGAGCCGGGGCATCATGACGTCGAGTACCAAGGCATCCGGCCTCGCCGCTGCTACCTTCTCCAATGCGTCGAGACCGTCGACGGCCAGTTCGACCGTGTAGCCGTTGAAGGTAAGTGACCTCCGGAGCGAGTCACGAACCGCTCGATCGTCGTCGACAACCAAAATGCGCATTGTCACAGTTTGACCTGATGGACTGAGATATGTCTGAGAAGGGTCCCCATCAGACTTCATCAGGTGCGGGCAACCGCCTGGCAATCGGCAGATTCCAGCGTCGCCACAGCGCGAGCACCCGCAGTCCTGTTGCCGCGATCGTGCCGACGACCAGGCCGATGTCGTCCGGTAACCCCGAACCCTCGACGATCGCGACGACAGTCGATCCCAGCAGCGCAGGGACCGCATACAGATCACGGTGAAGCAGGAGCGGCACCTCGTTGACGAGCATGTCGCGAATCACGCCACCCGCAACAGCAGTCGTCGCTCCGATCAGGCATGCCGACAGCGAACTTCCCCCGCTGGCCAGCGCGATCGCCGCACCCGTCGACGCGAACAGCCCCATCCCGAAGGCGTCGAACAGCAATACTCCACGCCAGATGCGGTTCATCACCGGATGCGCGAGAAACACGATCAACGACGTCACCAACGCGACCGTGAGGTTAGGCCACTGGTCGAGCGACGTCGGGGGATGAATCCCGAGCAGGACGTCGCGGATGATGCCGCCGCCTATTCCCGTCGTGATCCCGACGACGCAGACACCGAACAGATCGAGGCGCTTCCGCACACCGATCAGCGCGCCGGATGCCGCGAACGCGACGATCCCGACATAACCCAACACATCCACCAGCACGGGACAAGGGTCGCATGCTCTCCTCGAGCCCGGTCTCACCCGATCGGTCGGTTCGCGGGCAGCTACAGCTCGGACAACCGGACCGTCCCGTCGGCGTCGACGCTGAACCCAGGGTTGTGGCAGACCTCCCAGATGACGCCACTGGGGTCGGCGAAGTGGCCGTGGTACCCGCCGAACGCCGCCTGCCGAGGCTGCTTGATCACGGTGGCCCCAGCTTTGACCGCGGCCGCTACCACTGCATCGACCTCATCGGGTGAGTCGACATTGTGCGAGAGCGTCAATCCGACCACGGATGCGGGCCCGCCGTCCTGCCCGAGGTCGTCGGTGAACTTCTGTGCATCGAACAGTCCGAGGACCAAGCCGGACGCGATCTGGAAGAACACGATCTCGCCGGGTACATCGAGCAGCGGAGTCCATCCGAGCCCGTCGACATAAAATGTCCGCGAGGCGTCGAGGTCGGTAGTTGCGAGTGTGAGAAAGTGTGCGCGCTGGTCCACCCGCTTATTCTGACGCTTCCCACCGAGATCTGGCAGGCTTCGTGCTGGCCGGAGAAAAACTTCGAGAGACAAGGCTGCACGTTGCCGATCGTCGACAATGCCGTCTACGTCGACGGCAAACGAACACTCACCCCGGACAGCCTCGACAGCACCTGCGAGGCCATTCGCGAGCATCACGGGATGGCCTGGTTAGGGCTGTACCGTCCAGGGATCGAGGAAATCAATTCGGTCGCAGCCGAATTCGGACTCCATCGATTGGTGGTCGAAGATGCCATCGACGCACACCAGCGCCCCAAGCTCGAACGATACGGTGACCAACTGTTCGTGGTTCTACGACCCGCGCGCTACAACGACGAAACCGAGAAGGTCGAGTTCGGCGAGCTGCACGTATTCCTCGGACCGGACTTCGTCATCACGATCCGCCATGCCGAAGCTCCCGAATTGGCCATCGTCCGTACCCGGCTCGAGAACTCCCCCGATCTGCTCAAGCTCGGGACGCAAGCGGTCCTGTACGCGCTGCTCGACCAGGTGGTCGACGAGTACGAACCAGTGGTCGAAGGACTGCAGAACGACATCGACGAGATCGAGGACCAACTCTTCTCACGCGACCCCGAAGTGTCCCGACGCATCTACACTCTCTCCCGCGAGGTCACCGAGTTCCAACGCGCGACCGGTCCGCTGGTGTCGATGATCGAGTCGCTCAAACTTGGCGAGGACAAGTACGACGTCGACATCGAATTGCAGCGCGACCTGCACGACGTCCTCGACCACTGCGTCCACATCGCTGAGCGCGTCGAAGCCTTCCGCGTCAACCTTCAGAACGCGCTGTCGGTCAACGCAACGCTCATCGCGCAACAACAGAACGACGAGATGCGGGCGATGACCCAGGTGAGCCTCGACCAGAACGAGCAGGTCAAGAAGATATCGTCCTGGGGTGCGATACTTTTCGCCCCGTCACTGATCGCAGCGATATACGGAATGAACTTCAGGGACATGCCGGAGCTGAGGTGGCACCTCGGCTATCCGGCGGCAATCGTAGCGATGGCAATCTGCTCGAGCATCCTCTACATCGTGTTCAAGCGTCAGAAATGGCTGTAAATCGGTGCCCCTCGGTTGAAGGAGGCGCTACTGGAAGAGTTGCTCCACGAACGGAATCGAATCCGCTTGCGACTGAAGTAGTGCGCCGCTGTGATCGGTCGGATAGGTGTGCAACGTGACGTCCTGCCCGTTCGCCTTCATCTGGGCAACCAGCGAAAGCGCAGAGGGCGCAGGTACATCCACGTCGGTCAGACCCTGGCCGATGAACACCGGTCGGTCGTAGCCCGAGGTGGGCACGCCCATGTAGTCGTTGAGAAGTCCGTAGAAATTGGGGATCTGATTCAACGGCCTACTGAACAGATCACCGGAAATCGTTCCTTCGAACTCGTCCTCGGCTTCGACGACGCAGACCCCTTCCGCCCGGTCGACGAGTTGTCTTCCCTGCTCGGTGAGGTACGAGTTCAGATCGATCTCCGGGTGCGTATATCGCAGGGCGGCCAGGATGTACAGCAGGTACGTCGTCAGAGCTTTGCCTGCGGCAACCGGCAGTACCCCTGGCCCCAATGGCAGAAGTGCCAGTTCGATGTTGGCGGGCACCCCGGTACCGACCGCACCTCGGTAGTCCAGTTCCGCTCCGCCGTATTCCGTCGCGTAGCGGGCGGTGGTGATCGCGGCGCCACCGCCTTGGGACTGGCCGATGACCACCCACTTGTTGGACAACGACTCCTCGACAGCGCCCGCGGCCTTGACCGAGTCGACGACATTGTGTGCAGAGACCTTGCCGTCGAGATACGGCATCAACCCGGGTGTACCGAGACCCACGTAGTCGGTGGCGGCAATGGCATAGCCCTGGCCTAGTAGTACTTTGTTAGGTCGGCGTGTCGGCTCGAGTTTTCCGTCGATTCTCG